>CAKOYU010000011.1 GCA_934130975.1 uncultured Clostridia bacterium
TAATGGAGAATATAATGATTACGGAAATGCACATATATGGAAAAATGAACAAAAGGAATATCAGAAATTTGATATAAAATATAATAAAAATGTTGATGCATATATAATTACAGCAGTACATTCAAATAAATCACTAGATGTATCAGGAGCAGGACAAAGTAACGGTACTAATGTAATACAATATAGAACACATGATGGAAATTCAGAACAATGGATATTAAAAGAAACAAAAAGTGGATATTATAACATAATATCAAAATGTAATTATTTGAATTTGGATGTAAGTGGAGGATTAAATACAAATGGAACGAATATCCAAGTATATGAAGAAAATGGAACAATAGCACAAGAATTTAAATTTATAAAAGCCGAGAAAAATGAAGGAACAAGAACAATAGAAGATGGAATATACACAATTGGAACAAAGCTAGACAAAAATAAAGCGTTACAAATTGAAAACGGAGAAATATCTAATAATGCCAAAGTAAAATTTGAGAGAAGATTAAATATATCAACTAAAAATCAAGAATTTGAAATAAAATATTTAAACAATGGATATTATGAAATAAAACAATATAAATCATTGAAAACATTAGAAGTAAATAATGGTGAACAATATAACAGAACTGAAATAGTACAAAATCCAGAAAATGTTGAATCAACAATCCAACAATGGATTATAAAAGATGCAGGAGATGGATATTTTTACATAATAGCAAGATGTAATGGATTATATATGGATATTCCAAATGGTGTTGTAACAGATAATCCAAAAATTCAAATGTTTGAAGGAAATGGAACAGATGCACAAAAATTTAGTTTTACTAAAGTTGAAGAATTAAAAACAGATAAAATAGAAGATGGAACATATTATATTTCATCAGCTATTGATGAGAACAAAGTAATCAGTATAAATAATGGAGAATATAATGATTACGGAAATGCACATATATGGAAAAATGAACAAAAGGAATATCAGAAATTTGATATAAAATACAATAAAAATGTTGATGCATATATAATTACAGCAGTACATTCAAATAAATCATTAGATGTATCAGGAGCAGGGCAGAGTAGTGGAACTAATGTAATACAATATAGAACACATGATGGAAATTCAGAACAATGGATACTAAAAGAAACCCAAAGTGGATATTATAATATAATATCAAAATGTAATTATTTGAATTTGGATGTAAGTGGAGGATTAAATACAAATGGAACGAATATCCAAGTATATGAAGAAAATGGAACAATAGCACAAGAATTTAAATTTATAAAAGCCGAGAAAAATGAAGGAACAAGAACGATAGAAGATGGAATATATACAATTGGAACAAAGCTAGATGAAAATAAAGCATTACAAATAGAAAATAATTCTTTATCAAATAATTCAATGGTAAAATTTGAAAACAAGTTAAATGTAATAAATAAGGTTCAATCATTTGAAATCACATATATGAATAATGGTTATTATGAGATAAAACAGCATAAATCATTGAAAGCATTAGAGGTAAATAATGGTGGACAATATAATAGAACTGAAATAGTACAAAATCCAGAAAATGTTGAATCAACAATCCAACAATGGATTATAAAAGACGCAGGAGATGGATATTTTTACATAATAGCAAGATGTAATGGATTATATATGGATATTCCAAATGGAGTTGTAACGAATAATCCTAAAATTCAAGTGTTTGATGGGAATGGAACTGATTCTCAAAAATTTAAATTTGTACAAGCTCAACAAGAATTAAAAGGAGAACAAGTTATAGAAGATGGAGTATATAAAATCAAATCAGCTTTGGACAATAGAAAATGTATAGATGTTTCAAATGGTTCATATGAAAATGGTGGCAATGTACAAATTTGGGATAATGCAAATGTTCAACAACAAAAATTTCAATTAACATATAATACTCAAAAACATTATTATGAAATAAAGTCTGTAAATTCAGGAAAAGTGTTAGACGTTCAAGGTGATGGAAAGACAGATTGTTCTAATGTTTGGCAATATGAAGAAAATAATTCAGAAGCACAACAATGGATTTTACAAAATGCAGGAGATGGGTATTATTATATTGTAGCTGTTAATTCATATTTGTATCTAGATGTAAATCGTGGAATTACAGATAATGGTACTAATATACAAATATATGAAGGGAATGAACAAAATTCTCAAAAATTCAAATTTGAAAAAACTAAAATGATAGATTCAGATTCATATAATATAGCAATTAAACATAATGAAAATAAAGTATTAGATGTTGATGGCGGATTAAAAGAAGATGATACAAATGTACAGATTTGGGACTTTATTAGTGTAAACCATCAAATATTCAAAATAGAATATATTGATGATACATATTGCAAAATAATAGCAAGACATTCAGATAAAGTATTGACTGTTAAAGAAGGGAATGTAGTGCAAAGTGAATATCATGGAACAGAGGAACAATTATGGAGTTTTGAAGTTGCTGGAGATGGGTATTATAAAATAAAGTCAAAATTAACAGATTTATATTTAGATATTGCTGGAAATGAAACTGCTAATGGAACAAATGTGCAAGTGTATACGGGAAATACATCAAATGCTCAAAAATTTAAGTTTAAAGAATTGAGCAAAAAATATGGAATTGATGTAAGTGTATACAACGGAAATATTAATTGGTCTGAAGTTAGAAAATCAAGTAAAGTAGATTATGCGATAATAAGAGCAGGATATAGAGGATTTGTAACTGGAAAAATAGTAACAGATGGAAAATTTGAAAGAAACGTAAAAGAAGCAACAAAAAATGGAATAGATATTGGATTATATTTTTTTACACAAGCTGTTAATGAGCAAGAAGCTATAGAAGAAGCTAATTATGTTTTAAACTTAGTAAGAAAATATAATGTTAATGTAAAATATCCAATAGTAATAGATACAGAATATTCTACATCAAAAACTAATGGAGTATTAGATTACGAAGGAAGAGCAGATCAATTAGATGTGGCAACAAGAACTGCAGTATGTAGAGCATTTTGCGAAACAATAAGAAATGCAGGATATACACCAGCTATATATGCTAGTAGAAATTGGTTTTATGACAAATTAGATGTTAATCAATTAAATAATTATGATATATGGGTTGCACATTATACAGGAGATGTTAATAAAACAACAGATTACAGATATAGCTACAATATGTGGCAATATACTAGTTCAGGAACAGTACCAGGAATATATTCACCTGTTGAAAATGGAAGAGTAAATGTAGATATGAGCGTATGTTATAAAAAATATTAATTATAAAAAAGTAGGGATGAGAATTTCCTACTTTTTAGTTACTAATATTATTAATTTCTATTGAAATAATTATAATTTAGTGGTACAATACAAGTGCTGAAAAAGGGAAAAAATAAAATCAAAAGAAAGAAGGAAAAAATATGGCAATATTAGTAACAGGTGGAGCTGGATATATAGGGAGTCATACAGCAATAGAACTATTAAATGCAGGGAGAGAAATAGTAATATTAGACAATTTTTCAAACAGCAAGCCAGAAGTATTAGAAAAAATAAAAAAAATAACAGGAAAAGACTTTAAATTTTATAAAGTAGACTATTTAGATAGACAAGAATTAGAAAAAGTATTTGAAGAAAATAAAATAGAAGCAGTATTAAACTTTGCAGGATACAAAGCAGTAGGAGAATCAGTGCAAAAACCACTAGAATATTACGAAAACAACATATCAGGAGCATTAGTACTATTAGAAACGATGAAAAAATACAATGTAAAGAAATTTATATTCAGCTCATCTGCAACAGTATATGGAGAACCAGAAAAAATTCCTCTAACAGAAGAATGTAAAATAGGAGGAACAACAAATCCATATGGAACAACAAAATTATTTATAGAACAAATATTACAAGATTTATACAAATCAGATAACACATGGGATATAGCAATATTAAGATATTTTAATCCAGTAGGAGCACACGAAAGTGGTTTAATTGGAGAAGAGCCACAAGGCATTCCAAACAATCTAATGCCATATGTAGTAAGAGTAGCATCTGGACAATTAGAACAATTATCAGTATTTGGAAATGATTATAATACACCAGATGGAACTGGAGTAAGAGATTATATACATGTAGTAGATTTAGCCAAAGGGCATATAAAAGCACTAGAAAAATTAGAAAAAGAGAATACAGGAATATATATATATAATTTAGGAACAGGAACAGGATATAGTGTTTTAGATATGGTAAAAGCATTCGAAAAAGCAACAGGAAAACCAGTAAAATATAAAATAGCACCAAGAAGAGCTGGTGACATAGCAACATGTTATTCAGATCCAGAAAAAGCTCAAAAAGAATTAGGATGGAAAGCAGAAAAAACATTAGAAGATATGTGTAAAGATTCTTGGAAATATATACAAAAACAAACGAAGGAGTAAATATAAAACAGATGAAAAAGAGAATTGCTTGTATAGCTATTGTAGTTTTATTATTAATTGCATTTGGAGCAACAGTCACAATAGACTGGCTATACGATACATTCGGAAATCTTTCAATGGATGAAATAATATTTCATTTAAAAGTACCAATGGAAGGAACTAATACAGATATAATATTTAAATTCTTAAAACAATGTTTATGGAAAGTAATACTGCCAACTGCAATAATATCATTTGTATTAATATATCCAATGGTAAAAGACATAAAAATAATTAAAGAAATACACACATCAGAAAGAAGAAGAACTACAGTAACTAGCCTTTGTATATCAATATTAATATTAATTGTTAGTATAGATAAAATAATAAAAACAACAGATATAAAACAATATATAGAAAGTCAAAGTCATGATTCAAGCTTTATAGCAAATGAATATGTAAGACCGGAAAAAACACAAATAGAGTTTCCAGAGCAAAAAAGAAATTTAATATATATATTTCTTGAATCTATGGAAACAACATATTATTCAACAAAAGATGGAGGATTATCAAAAGATGATTTGATTCCAGAAATATCAAAATTAGCAAAAGAAAATGTGAACTTTTCTGATACAGATAAATTAGGAGGAGCATATGCACTTACTGGAACTACTTGGACAGTAGGAGCAATGGCAGCTCAGACAGCTGGAGTACCATTAAAGTTATCAATAGAAGATAATGCTATGGGAGAATATAGTACATTTTTACCAGGAGCATATAGTATAGGACAAGTACTAAAAAATAATGGATATCATAATTATTTATTAGTAGGCTCAGATGCTTCATTTGGTGGAAGAAGAAATTTATTTAAACAACATGGAGATTATGAAATATGGGATTTCGAATCTGCAAAAGAAGAAAATAAAGCAACAGAAAAAATTTGGTGGGGATTTACAGATAATCAATTATTTGATTATGCAAAAGAGAAAATAACAAACTTAGCTAGTCAAGATGAACCATTTAATTTTACAATGTTAACAGCAGATACACATTTTCCAGATGGATTTTTGTGCAAAGACTGTCCTAATAAGTGGGATGAACAATATAAAAATGTAATATCATGTTCAAGTAAAAGAGTTGGAGATTTGGTAAAATGGATAAAACAACAAGATTTCTATGATAATACAACAATAGTTATTTCAGGAGACCATTTAACAATGCAATCTAATTTCTTTGAATTAGAAGAAGGACAACAATATGATAAAAAAGTAGTTAATCTTATCATAAACCCTGCTGTTGAAGTAGAAAATACTAATAGAATATATTCAACTATGGATTTATACCCAACAACATTAGGAGCATTAGGAGCTAACATTAGTGGAAACAGATTAGCACTAGGAACAAATCTATTTTCAGAGGAAAAAACATTAATAGAAAAATATGGAGTTCAATATGTTAATGAAGAATTAAAAAAGATCTCTAGATATTATAATAATACTATATTAGTAAAATAAGGAGTATATATGGAAAAGATATCAGTAGTAGTTTCTTGTTATAACGAAGAAAAAGCACTGCCATTGTTTTACAAAGAAATGGAAAGAGTAAGAAAACAAGATTTTGAAAATATTGTTGACTTTGAATATATATTTGTGAATGATGGTTCAAAAGATAAAACATTAGAAGAGATTAAAGAATTAAGAAAAATAGATAATAAAGTTAGATATGTATCATTCTCAAGAAATTTTGGAAAAGAATCTGCAATGCTTGCTGGACTTGAAGCATCAACCGGAGACTATGTTACGTTAATGGATGCAGATTTACAAGATCCACCTGCATTATTAAGAAAAATGTATGATGCAATAGTAAATGAAGGTTATGATTCTGTAGGAACAAGAAGAGTAACAAGAAAAGGTGAACCACCTATCAGAAGCTTTTTTGCAAGAATGTTTTATAAAATAATAAATAAAATGTCAGATATAGAGATGGTTGATGGAGCAAGAGATTATAGATTAATGAAAAGACAAGTTGTAGATGCAATAATTTCTTTAAAAGAATATAATAGATATTCTAAAGGATTATTTAGCTTTGTTGGATTTAAAACAAAGTGGTTAGAATATGAAAATATAGAAAGAGTAGCAGGAGAAACTAAATGGTCATTTTGGAAATTATTCAAATATGCGTTAGAAGGAATAACAGCATTTTCAACAACACCATTGATATTTTCTTCAATATTAGGACTTGTATTTTGTGTAATAGCAATACTTGCAATTATATTTATTATAATTAGAACATTAATATATGGAGATCCAACATCAGGTTGGCCATCACTTGTATGCATAATAGTATTTATTAGTGGAATACAATTGTTTTCAATTGGGGTTATTGGACAGTATTTATCTAAAACTTATTTAGAAGTAAAAAATAGGCCAATTTATATAATAAAAGAAACTGAAAAAAACCAAGAAAGGGAAGAAAAATGAAAATAAGGAGAAAAGATATAATGAAAATTTTAATGATAGTTTGTTACTTAATATTTACAGTATCAGGATTAATATTAATGAAAAAAGGTGGAAATGCAGGAACAATTACAAATTCAAACGGAGAATTTGGATTTAACATTAGTTGGATAAGTGCATTAGGATTTGTTTGTTATATAATTAGTTTTTTATTGTTTACTAGAATTATAATGATGTTTGAAAATGTAAGTTATATTTCACCAATATGTAATGGTATAGCACAAGCATGCATTGTAGTTTCATCAATTATATTCTTAAAAGAAAAATTTTCAGGATGTACTATTGGTGGTGCAGCATTAATTATAGCAGGTGTAGTTATAATGAATTTAAACAAAGGATAGAAGAAAAAAATAATGCTTAAATAAGAAAGGAATGTATAAAATGTTTAAATTTGGATTTGGTCAAGACATAGGAATAGACTTAGGAACAGCAACAGTAATAGCATATGTAAAAGGAAAAGGTGTAGTTTTAAGAGAACCATCAGTTGTTGCTGTAGACAGTAATACAAAAGAAGTATTAGCAGTAGGACAAGAAGCTAGAAGAATGTTAGGAAGAACACCAGGAAATATAGTAGCTACAAGACCATTAAGAGAAGGTGTAATCTCTGATTATACAGTAACTGAAAAAATGTTAAAATATTTTATAAACAAAATAAATGGAAAATCACTATTTGCACCAAGAACAATGATATGTATTCCATCAAGAGTAACAGAAGTAGAAAAAAAAGCAGTAATAGATGCCGCGAACCAAGCAGGTGCTAGAAAAGTATTTTTAATAGAAGAACCAATAGCAGCAGCCATTGGAGCAGGAATAGACATTGCAAAACCATGTGGAAATATGGTTGTGGATATTGGGGGAGGAACTACAGATATTGCAGTAATATCATTAGGAGGTTCTGTAGAAAGTACCTCATTAAAAGTTGCAGGAGATAAATTTGATGAATATATAGTAAAATATATAAAAAGAAAACACAACATAATGATAGGAGAAAGAACAGCAGAAGACTTAAAAATTAATATTGGTTGTGTATATCCAAAAATGCAAGAAGTAGATATGGAAATAAGAGGCAGAGACTTAGCAACAGGATTGCCAAAAACTATAAAAGTATATTCAAGCGAAATGTTAGAAGCATTAATAGAACCAGCAATGATGATTGTAGATGCAGTGCATTCAGTATTGGAAAAAACTCCACCAGAATTATCGGCAGACATAAGTGATAGAGGAATATACATGACAGGTGGCGGCTGTTTAGTAGATGGACTAGACAAACTATTACAAGAGAAAACGGGCATTAATGTTATGATTGCAAATGATGCTGTTTCATGTGTTGCGCTTGGAACAGGAAAGGCATTAGACAATTTAGATAAACTAGATAGATAAGTATTGAAAAAGTTACCATAATATGATAAAATGAAACAGTGAGGTGTTTATAATGAAAAAAAGAATTACATTAATAATATTTTTATTAATAACAATGATAGCAACAACAGTATTTGCAAGTGCAAAAGCAACAGATGTTACAATGTCAGTAGTAGAAGACAATGTATGTACAATAAAATTAAATGAATCAGCAAGTTTTGAAAAGAAACTTATCGAAACAGACTTAACAAAAAAAGAAGTTACATTACAATTAAAAGTTAATAACATGGCAAAATCAATAATACCATCAGGAGAAATGATGTTAGTTATTGATAGTTCAAGCAGTATGGATCAAGTAGTAAGTGGAACTACAACAAGAAAAGATTTAGTGTTAAATTCTGCTAATAAGTTAGTAGAAAGTTTATTAGAAGCAAATCCAACTTCATTAAAAATTGGAGTAGTAACATTTTCAACAGGAACTGAAAAAGACGAAAATGGATATTTAGTTACAGGAACAGAAGCTGATGCACAAAAAGTTTGCGATTTTTCAAATGATGTAACATCATTAAAAAATAAAATATCTGCAATAAAAGGAACAGGACAATATACAAACTTAGATTCAGGATTAAGACTTGCAAAAAGTCAATTCACATCAGCAGACAACAATAAATACATGATAGTATTAACAGACGGATTACCAAACTTAGCAGTAGGACATAATGACTTAGTTACTTATAATGGATTAACAGATGTAATAAATACAACAAAATCAACATTGACATCATTAGGGAATGTAGATTTAATTACAATGCTTACAGGTATAGATAATGAAGAAGCTGCATTTAGAACAGAAGGCGAAAATGTATATACATATGGGCAAGTTATCCAAACAGTATTTGGAACAGAAGAAAATCCAACAAAGGGAAAATTCTATAAAATAAGTGATAACGAAATAGAAAAGACAATCACAGAAAAAATATATCGTGATTTATTACCAATAGATAATGCATTAGAAGATATAGTAGTTAAAGATTATTTTCCACAATATATAGTTGACAATTTCGAAATGACATATGTTGATGGAATAGATGTTAGCAATGTATCTGTAAAAATAGATCCAGAAACAAATTGCATAACATGGAATTTATCAAAATTACCAGCAGGTGAAACAGCAACAATTCAATACAAATTGAAATTAAAAGATGAATTTGATGAAAAAATTATTGATCAAATACTTAATACAAACGAAAAGGTAGATATTACATACAAAGACTTTGACGGAACATCAAAAGAACAAACATCAGATGTAACACCAAAAATAAAATTAACAAGAATCCCTGTTGATAACACAGTAGCACCAGACCCAATTCCAAAGGCAGGAACACCAGTAGTTGTAATCGGAATGATTAGTGCAATAGCAGTAGTAGGATTTTTAGGGTATAAAGCAAGAAAAATAAAATAGAGATAAAGAAAGAAGCCTCTTGAAAAAAGGGGCTTCTTATATGTCTAAAGGACTATTAGCAACATCCTCCTCTGTTACCACCACAGCAGCAGCAAATTAAAAGTATTAAGATGATTATCCAGCAGCAATCATCACCGAAACCAAATCCACATCCTCTATTTTCTGGCATATTAAAACCCCCTTTCGCTATAACAATCTTAACTAAAGTAAATCTTTAGGATTTTCTTTTGATAATATATAATATGGTTTTTAAGAAAATGTGTTACAAAAGTTATAAAAAGAGATTGTAATATCCTATAACCTTTTGACAACTTTTTAGGAAAAACACTTGAATAAGAAAAAGAGAAATGATAAAATACAAGAGTAACAAAAGAACATAAGGTAAAATTAGGTATATAGCTTAACTTTGCTCTTAGAGAGGATTGAATAAAAATGGGAAATATAGTTTTATTAGATGATTTAACAATAAACAAAATAGCAGCAGGAGAGGTAATAGAAAGACCAGCATCAGTAATAAAAGAAATGATAGAAAACTCAATAGATGCAGGAGCAAGCAATATAACAGTAGAAATAGAAAAAGGTGGAATATCATATATAAAAGTAACAGACAATGGAAAAGGAATATCAGCAGACGATTTAGATTTAGCATTTGAGAGACATGCAACAAGCAAGATAAGATCAGCAGACGACCTAAACACAGTAACTTCAATGGGGTTCAGAGGAGAAGCATTAGCAAGTATTGCAGCAATTGCAAGAGTAGAACTAGTATCAAAAACAGCAGAACAACAAAATGGATATAAAGTAGTTATAGAAGGAGGAAACATACTAGATAAATCAGAAGCAGGATGTCCAACAGGAACTTCAATAACAGTAACAAATCTATTTTACAATACACCGGTAAGATATAAATTTCTGAAAAAGGACTTTACAGAAGCTGGATATATAGAAGATGCAATAACAAGAGTAGCACTAGTGCATCCAGAAGTTGCTTTTAAATTGATAAGCTCAGGAAGAACAGTAATACAAACAAATGGAAATGGAGACTTAAAGACAGTAATATATAGTATATATGGCAAAGATGTTGCAAATGGAATAATAGATGCAGATTATACATATGAAGATATACATATAAGTGGGGTTGTTGGAAAACCAGAAATAGCACGTTCAAATAGAGCTTATCAAATGTTTTTTGTTAACAAAAGATTCATCAAAGACAAATCTTTATCATCAGCAGCGGAAAAAGCATATAAAGGAATGTTACCATTGGGTAAATTTAGTTTTTTAGTGTTAAATATAGAAATGAATCCAAGTAAAGTTGATGTAAATGTACATCCAGCAAAATTAGAGGTAAGATTTGAAGAAGAAAATATAATATTTAAGGCAATTTATCATACAATAAAAGAAGCATTATTAAAAGCAGAATTGGTTGCAAATACTGAGCATACAACAAGTGAAACAAGAGCAGAAAGCCAATTATTTAATAACCCAATAGTAAAAAATGAAATAAAGAAGGAACTAATAGCACCAATAAAAACAACAACATCTATACAATCAATACCAGCAAGAGAGACATCAATACAAACAACAAAACAAGCAATGCCACCAATAAAAGGCGAAACAATAGTAGAACAAATATTTAATGCAAGAAAAATAGCAGAACAACAAGATAATGATATAACAGATTTTTCTGAGACATCTAAAGACGAACCTAAGATAGAGAAAACTCAAGTAACAACGTTAGATAATTCGATGGAAACATCAGAAATAGAAAAAAGTCAAGAAGTCTTAAAAAAGTTACAAGAAATGAAGCAAAAGCTAATTCAAGAAACGCATGGAAATGTAGAAACTCCTGAAATCATTAAAAATGAAAAAATTATAGAAAATGAAAAGACTGAACTTGATGTTCTAGTAGATGAAAATAAGACTTTTCCGAAATCAGAAATGAACGAAGTTCAAGAAAGTGAAAACCTTCAAGAATATCAAGCACCAGAAATAAGATATGAAGAAGAAGAGCCAATAGAAGTTGTAAAAGAACCAGAAGTTGAATACAAAATAGAACAAGAAAAGATAGAAAATCCAATAGAAGTACCAGAAACTAAAATAGAAACAGTAAAAGAAGAAACAAAAACAGAAAGTGGATATTCAAAAGAATTTGAAGATATGTATCTAAAACTATTTGGAACTAAACCAATAGCTAAAAAACAAGAAGTAGTAGAAGAAAAACAAATGGATGATATAGCAACATTAGGAAACACATCAGTATTTGACAATATAGAAGAATATCAAAAGCCAAACTATAAATTTATAGGCATAGTATTTAATACATATATAATAATAGAAATAGACAAAGAAATGTATATAATAGATCAACATGCAGCACATGAAAGAATATTATACGAAAAAGTAAAAGAAAATTATTATAATGACGAACATAAAGATTCACAATTAATGCTATTGCCAGATATAATAACACTTTCACACAAAGAAATGGAAATAGCAAAAGATAATATGCAGATGTTCAGAAAAGCTGGATTTATGATAGAAGAATTTGGCGAAAATACGATAAAATTAACAGGAGTACCAGAAGTTTGTATAGACTTAGAAACAAAAGAAATGTTTATGGAAACACTAGATGAAATTGATTCAGTATCAAGAACTGCAAAACAAGAAATTGAAGAAAAATTCATAGCAACAATTGCTTGTAAGGCAGCTGTTAAAGCTAATATGGCATTAACAAAAGAAGAGGTGGACAGTTTGATGAATGAATTATTAGCATTGCCAAATCCATTTACATGTCCACATGGAAGACCAACAGCAATTAAAATGACAAAATATGATATTGAAAGAAAATTTGCAAGAAAATAAAAAACATAAAAGGAGAACAAGATGGACAAACCAAAAGTAATAGTGATTTGTGGACCAACAGCATCTGGAAAAACAGCATTATCAATAGAATTAGCAAAAAAAATAAATGGAGAAATAATTTCTAGTGATTCGATGCAAATATATAAATACATGGATATAGGAACAGCAAAAACAACACAAGAAGAAATGCAAGGAATAAAACATTATTTATTAGATTTTGTTGAACCAAGCCAAAGATATAGTGTAGCAGAATTCAAAAAAGATGCAGAAAAAACAATAGAAGAAATATTACAAAAAGGAAAAACACCAATTATAGTTGGTGGGACAGGTTTGTATGTAGATAGTTTGATATATGGAATAGAGTATCAAACTATCGAATTTGACGAACAATACAGAAAACAACTAGAAGAAAGAGTAGAAAAAGAAGGATTGGAAACATTGTATAATGAAGCTAAAAAGATAGATCCACAGGCAATAGAAAAAATAAGTGCAAATGATAAAAAAAGAATTTTAAGAATTCTAGAAATATATAAAGCAACTGGAAAAAATAAAACAGAACAAGAGTTAGAATCTAGAAAAAATGGAGTAAAATATGATTACAAAGTCTTTGCAATAAATATGGATAGAGAAAAACTTTACGAAAGAATAAACAAAAGAGTAGACATTATGATTGAAAATGGATTAATTGAAGAAGTTGAAAAATTATTAGAAAAATACAAAGAATTTCCAACAGCAATGCAAGGACTAGGATACAAAGAAGTAGTTGAATATTTACAAGGAAAAGTATCTAAAGAAGAAATGATAGAAAATATAAAAAGAGAAACGAGAAGATATGCAAAAAGACAACTTACATGGTTTAGAAAAAATAAACAAACAATATGGATAGAACCATGTGATATACAAAAGATTTTAAATGAAATATAATTCATTTAAGAAAGGAGCAAAAGACTTGGGAAAAGGTCAAAAGATTGTAGCAGTATTATCAGGAATAATAATAATATCATATATAATATATGCAATATATTTGTTAATAGCTCATTCAACTGATACTTATATAATTACACAGGGGACCATCTCACAAGAAGATGATGGTGTTGGCTATATAATAAGAGATGAACAAGTAAAAAAAATTGACGACTATAAAAATGGTATTTATACAATTGCATCAGAAGGGCAAAGAGTTGCTATAAATGAACCAATATTTAGATATTATAGTGATACTGAAAAACAGATTACAGATCAAATAACAGAGATTGATTACAAAATACAAGACTTATTAGAAAAAGATAAAAGTGTTACATCTGCAGATATAAAAGCTATAGAAAATCAAATTGAAAATAAAGTAGAAGATATAAATACATTAAATAATTATCAAGAAATAAGTGAATACAAGAAAAATATTGATACTTTAATAAGCAAAAAAATCAATTTTATAGGAGATGTTACTGAAAATAAAGAAGTAAAAAATCTAATAAAAGAAAGAAAGACGTTAGAAAGCAAATTGAAAAATGGCTCAGAATATCAAAGAGCACCTAAAAGTGGAATAGTTTCATATAGGGTTGATGGACTAGAAGAAAAGCTTACAACAGAAAATTTTGATATAATAAATGAAAAATACTTAGAAAGTTTAGGCTTAAAAACAGGACAAATAATATCTGCAAGTAACGAATCTGGAAAAGTTATTGATAATTTCAAATGTTATATTGCTATAACATTAAATTCAAAAGAAGCAATGCAAGCAAAAGTAAATGATAAAGTAAAAATAAGAATATCAAATGACGAAGAAGATGCCAAAATCATTCAAATAAATGAAGAAAGTGGAAAAAGAACTATAATATTTGAAATGAATCAAATGTCAGAAAATTTAATAAATCATAGAAAAATTGCAGTAGACGTTATTTGGTGGGATGTATCTGGACTAAAAGTTCCAAATCAAGCTTTGATAAAGGAAAATGAATTATATTATGTAATAAGAGATAAAGCAGGTGTACAATCAAAAATACTTGTAAAGGTAAAGAAACAAACAGACAAATATGCTATAATAGAATCATATAAAAATAATGAACTTCAAGAATTAGGGCTAAGTACACAAGATATAAGGAATTATAAAAAAATAACAAACTATGATGAAATAATAGTAAACGAATAATATTACAATAATATTACAAAAATATTAAATTTTGATTACATTAATCAAAAGTATTGACAAAATTCAAAAAAAGATAGATACTTAATTGGAAAATTAGAATACGAAAGTGTAAAATATTAGGAGGTTAAAAAATGGCAGGAGCTATAATGGACAAAGTATGGGGACTATTCGGAGGAGTAGACCAAGGAGAGACAGAAGAATACGATGATGAAGATGTTTATGAATATGATGATAAAGCATCAAATTATGATAATGAAGAAGAAAAAGGATTTTTTGGAAAAAAAGGAAAAATTATTCCTATAAATGGACAAAATCAATCTGTAAAAATGGTGATTTCTCAACCAACTACATTTGAACAATCAGAAGAAATATGTAGTTTATTAAAAGAAAAAAAATCAGTAATAGTAAATTTAGAATATGTTAATAAAGATGTCGCTAGAAGAATAGTTGACTTTATTAGTGGAGGAGTTTATGCTCTAGATGGACATATTCAAAAAATATCTAATTCAATATTTTTAATAGCACCAATGAACTATGAAATAACAAATGAAATGGCAAGAGAAGAAATTAAAAGCAAATTATCTGTTTCTTGGTTAAAAAACAATAATATAAACTAAATCTTTCAGAAGAAGAACGGAGGCTATCTAATATGATTACACCATTAGATATAGAAAATAAAAAATTTAGTAAACAAATGATGAATGGATACAATGTTGAAGAAGTTGATGAGTTCTTAGATGAAATTATGCAAGATTATGAAAAAAATTATAAAGAGCTAGCTTCAACAAAGTCAAAAATTGATGAATTAGAAACAGCTTTACAACATTATAAAAATATAGAGGCAACATTACAAAACACTTTAGTAATGGCACAATCAACAGCAGAAGAAGTGAAAAATGTTGCAAAGCAACAAGCAGAACAAATATTAGCAGAAGCAAAAAGTGAAGCAGAAGAATTAACAAAAAATTCTAAAGAAGGAGTAGCAAAAGCTTTAGAAGAAATAGAGCAACAAACTAAAATTAAAGAACAACAATTTAATGAAGTTAAAAAACAATTTGATGTTTATAAAGCAAAAATGGAAGCTCTATTAATTTCTCAATCTGAAATAATAAAAGAAATAAATAAAGATGAAGAATAAAATAAAACAGGAAATCTTGAAATACAAAGGATTTTCTGTTTTTGTTTTTGTATTACAATGTTACAGAAATATTAAAACTATATTACAATTTAGTTAAAACACTTGACAATATAGAAAAAAAGAATAAAATATTAGTATAATAAAAGAAAGGCTGAATTTGGCACAATGAGAATAATAAGTGGAAAAGCAAAAGGAACAAAACTATATACATTAGAAGGAACAAATACTAGACCTACATTAGACAGAGTAAAAGAATCTATATTTAATATAATGCAAGGAGAAATTCAAGATGCAAGAGTATTAGATTTATTTTCAGGATGTGGCGCAATAGGGCTAGAATTCTTAAGCAGAGGAGCTGAAAAAGCAGTCCTATGTGACAAGTCAAAAGACGCTATAGAAATAATAAAAAAGAATGTGCAAAAAACACATATGGAAGAAAGTGCACAAATATTAAATCTAGATTTTGAAGAATGTTTAGACAAAGTAAGAAATCAAAAATTTGATATAATATATTTAGATCCACCATATGCAACAAATTATATATTAAAATCAATTAAGAAAATAATAGGGAATGAAATTATAACAAACGAAAGTATTATAATACTAGAAACAGATGATGAAAAAAGAATATTAGAAGAAATTAAGAATACAGAAGTACACATTGTTGACAAAAGAAAATATGGAAGAGCAACAATAATATTTCTTAAATTAGGAACACCTAGAAAGGGGTAGAAGATGGAAATCTTTACATTATTAGAATCATTAGAGGATATATTAGAAAATAGTAAAAACTTACCATTTACAAATAAAGGAATGGTAGATAAAGAAGAAATGCTAGAAATAATAAAAGAAATAAGAATAAAACTACCAGATGAACTAAAACAAGCTAAATGGGTAAAAGAAGAAAGACAAAGAATATTAGTTGAAGCTCAAAAAGAAGCTGATGGAATAGTAAAAGAAGCAGAAAATAGAATTATTTCTATGATTGATGAGCACGAAATAACAAGAAAAGCATATGAACAAAAAGCAGAAATTATAGAAACAGCAAATCAAATGTCAAGAGAAATATCACAAGGAACAAAAGAATATGCTAACAATTTACTTGACTCAACAGAAAAAGTATTAACAGATACATTAGCTAATTTAGAAAAGAATCTTAGTCAGGCAGTTAATTTAATGGAAATATCATTAGAAGATACAATAAAAACTATACAAAATAGTAAAAAGGAACTTCAATAAAAAATTGGGGGCACGCCTTTCAAGATATCGAAGGGAGTGTCCCTTTTAACTGAACAAAACAGAACCGGTCCCAAATGTGCAGTGAGCAAAACAGAACCGGTCCATAATGTGCAGAAAGGGGCAAAAATGGCAAAAAAGAAAAGTAGAAATAAAGGAAAAAGAAGCAAAAAACAATCAACAGATTTAGGTCTAGTTATAACAATAATACTAAGTATATTACTAACAGTGCTTATATACACAGAATCTGGGTATATAGGAATAGTTCTTAGTGACTTTTTTGGTGGAATGTTTGGAATAATAAAATATGTAGTACCAATAGGAGCATTTGCTGTAGCAATAAAAAAAGCTTGTAAAGATGATGATGAATATATATCATCTAAAATTTTTCAATATTCATTATTGCTGATATTTGTTGCTGTAATACTAAGTGTATATGAAATATATAATGGTGAAATTAATATAAATCAAAATATTTCAGAAGTAGTAAAAGATGCATATGCCCTTGGAGAAAATAATATAGGTGGGGGAGCATTAGGAACAATTGCAGCAGTGCCATTATTTAAATTATTTGGAAAGGTTGGAACTATTATATTAAGTATTGGTGCATCATTAGTTTTATTTGCTGTAACATTTGGAATAGATATTTCAGAAATGATAAGTAATTGGATTCAATCAGGAGTTGAGAATAGAAAAGAAAAGCAAGAAGAAAAATTACAAATTAGAGAAGAAAGAAAAGCTGCAAGATTGGAAGCAAGAAATGCTCAAAGAATGCAAATTCAAAAAGAAGGTAAAAGAGCAAAAACAATAAATGAAAATAGAAAAGCATATTTAGAAATAGAAGAAGAGCCAAAAGGTCCAGAAGAAGTAGAACAAATAAAAATAAATCTAAATGGTAGAACTATCGAAGAAGAACCTAATAAAAAAGGAAGAAAAAAATTCAAACACGATAAAGATGATTTAGTTCCATTAGGAATGGAAGAAAAGCCAAAAATGGAACCTGATTTTATAGAAGGAAATCTATTTAAAAAAGAAGAAGAAACTAAAGAAGAAAAAGTAAAAGAAGTATTACAATTAGAGCATGCTGTTGCTGTAGAAGATGAGCATTATGAATATCCACCAGTAGAATTATTGAGTAAAGGTACTAAAAAGGCATTAAAAGGTGGTGCAAAAGCACTAACTGATGTAGCAACTAGATTACAAAAAACTTTATATAGTTTTGGAGTACAAGCTAAAGTAGAAAATGTATCTGTTGGACCTGCTATTACAAGATATGAACTAAAACCAGCAGAAGGTGTTCGTGTAAGTAAAATTGCTAATTTGGCTGATGATATAGCATTAAATTTAGCTGCTGAAACAATAAGAATTGAAGCACCAATTCCAGGGAAACAAGCAGTTGGAATAGAAGTGCCAAATACTGAAAAGGAAACAGTACATTTTAGAGATGTTGTAGAAAGTGATGCATTCCAAGATAGCAAATCAAAATTAAGTGTGGCATTAGGAAAAGATGTTGCAGGAAATATGGAAATTGCAGATATTGCAAAAATGCCTCATGCATTAATTGCAGGTGCAACAGGCTCAGGAAAGAGTGTTTGTATAAACACAATTATAACAAGTATAATTTATAAAGCTAAACCAAGTGAAGTAAAATTTGTAATGGTTGACCCAAAAGTCGTAGAATTATCAGTTTACAATGGAATTCCACATTTGTTAATTCCAGTAGTAACAGATCCTAAAAAAGCTGCAGGAGCATTAGCTTGGGCTGTGCAAGAAATGGATAACAGATATAATTTATTTGCACAAAAAGGTGTTAGAGACTTAAAAGGTTATAATGCTATGGCAGAAAAAGAAGGAATTGGAACATTACCACAAATAGTTATAATAATAGACGAGTTGGCAGATTTAATGATGGTTGCAGCAAAAGAAGTAGAAGATTCAATTTGTAGATTAGCACAAAAAGCAAGAGCTGCAGGTATGCACTTGATAATTGCAACACAACGTCCATCTGTTGATGTAATTACAGGTATAATCAAAGCAAATATACCATCAAGAATTGCATTTGCAGTATCTTCACAAGTAGATTCAAGAACAATTTTAGACCAAGTAGGAGCAGAAAAACTATTAGGAAAAGGTGATATGTTATTCTATCCATCAGGAGCACCAAAACCAGTTAGAGTTCAAGGGGCATTTGTATCAGATGACGAGGTTGAAAAAATTGTATCATTTGTTAAGTCAAATGGAGTTGCTACATATAATGAAGATATATTAGAAACAATTGAAAATGGAAATAAAACAGACAAAGAGATATCACAAGATCAAGATCCTGATGATGATACAGATCCATTCTTAATGGATGCAATTGATGTTGTTGTAGAAACAGGTCAAGCTTCAACATCATTTATACAAAGAAAATTTAAAGTTGGATATGCTAGAGCTGGTAGAATTATTGATCAAATGGAAGAAAGAGGCGTTATTTCTGGTTATCAAGGAAGTAAACCTCGTCAAGTTCTTATGTCTCTTGAAAAATTACAAGAGCTTAAAATGGGCACAAATTCAGAAGAAGCATAGCTATTTATAATTGAATTTTTAATATTCTCACAGCTTAAATATAAACTTTGCATTACATGCCTCGGCTTATTGCGAAACTTTAGAAATTCTAACTTATTTTATGGCAGCTCCCACTCTCGTGAACTCTTTTCATAAAATTTCATAGAATTTCTAAAGTTTCTCCATGCACATTCGTCATTCCATTTAAAGTTTATATTTAAGCTGTGAGATACAATAAAATTAATTTTAAATAGATAATTTATTCAAAAGAAAGGAGAAGGCATGTTTAAGAAAATAATAAAGAAAGATAAAAATGAAGAATTAGAGAGAATATTAGACGGAAAACAAATAGACGAACAAGCAAGAAATCTTCTCCAAGGAATATTATACAAAATAGAAGTCTCATATAAAGACTATCAAAAAGCAAAAGCAATAGAACAAACAGAAGAACAATATGTAGATCAATTAATAATAAACATAAAGAAAAAATGTAACAAAATACAAGTAATAAAAGTAAGTCAAAAGTTAAAAGACGAAGAATTAGAAAAGAAGCTAAAAGAAAACAAGTTTATTGTTAGTGAAGAAGAAATAATAAGTTATCCAATAGAAGAAAAGCTATTATATGCAATAGAAAAAAAATCAAATAACCCCAAAATTTTAAATAATAAATATGAAGAAGCAACAATAGCAGTATCAAACTTTATAAATGTAGGAAAAAATATAGATAGATTAGAAGTTTTAAGAGATTTCAATGGATGGTCATGGACAACTATAAAAAAAGAAATAGAAAACATAGATGCCAATTTAATATATCAATGTTTACAAATATTGTTTGGAAAAGAATTTATGGACAACTGGATTCAAGATAAAGATGGAATAATTGATTATTTTGAAGTCATGACAAATGATGGAAAAAAATATGGTAAACAAACAATAGAAAGATTAAAAGAATTATTAATTAAAATTGCTATGATAAATGGAGTAAAAGAAAACAAAGAATTTTCAGATCAAATATCAAAAAAACTAAAAGAAGTAAAAAAAGAATTAAAAGTATATGAAGATACAGAGAGCAATATAGAAAGACTTTCTGAAAATAGAAGAAAAGCAATGAAACAATTAAAAGACATTGAAAAAATATTAAGACAAGAATCAAGGATAATGGCAGAATATGAAAAAAGGGATAATGTATTTAATATAAAAGTACTAAAAAAAGAATTTTCAGACAAGAGAAGTAAGCTATTAAACGAAATAAGCGAATACAATTATTTATTAAACCCTATGAATTATATGAAAGAAAAGAAAAAACTCGAAGATGAAAAAGCTAGACTAGATGTAAAAAGAACAACTAAAAAACAAAAAGAAGAATTAATAGCTGAATTCATAGAAATTTTTCTAAAATGCTTTGACATTAAAATAAAAGAAAGTATAGAACAAGAAGAAATTGTAAAATTAATATATCAATTTAGATACTTTATGTGTTTACCATATGATTTAGAAAGCAATGTAAAAGATATAAAGAAATTTGAAGAAGATATAGAAAAAACAGAAAAATTATTAGCTAAAAAAGCAATTGACAACAAAGTAATAAATAAAATACCATTTGAAGTAATGCAACATATTTTAGAAACGAGAATAATAGTATTAGAAGAACTATATTATAAAGTAGAGCAAGAAGAAGAAAAATATTATGTACAAATATTTGATGAAAACATAACAGAAGAAAAAATTGAAATAAAATCAATAGGAAAAACTAAGATCAACAAAAAGATAAAAATATTTATGTAATGGTGCAATATGCACAAGAAAGGGAAGGAAACATATGAAAATAACATTTTTAGGAGCAACTAAAACAGTTACAGGTTCAAACTTTTTAGTAGAAGCAGCAGGTAAAAGATTTTTAGTTGACTGTGGAATGTATCAAGGAAAAGCAGAATTAGAATTGGAAAATTACAATCCATTTGATTATAATCCAGCAGAAATAGACTTTATGCTATTAACACATGCACACATAGACCATTCTGGAAGAATTCCAAAATTATATAATGAAGGTTTTAAAGGACCTATATATGCACATAAAGCAACATGTGACTTATGCGGAATAATGTTACCAGATAGTGGACACATTCAAGAAATGGAATCAGAATGGAAAAATAAAAAGAGAATAAGAAAAGGTGAAGAACCATTACCACCATTATATACAGCAGAAGATGCAATAAATTGTCAAGAAATATTTGTGCCAGTAAAATATGATGAAATAATTCAAATAGACGAAAATATCAATGTAAGATTTAATGATGCTGGACATATGTTAGGTTCAAGCATTATAGAAATCTGGGCAAATGAAGATGGAAAAGAAACAAAAGCAGTATTTACAGGTGATATAGGAAATAATGATTTACCATTATTAAGTTCACCTACAATGATAGATAATTGTGATTATTTAGTAATGGAATCAACATATGGAAGCAGATTGCATATAAGAAATAATCAAAAAGCAGAAATATTTTTAAATGTAGTATCAGAAACAATTGATAATGGAGGAACAGTAGTAATTCCATCATTTGCAGTAGGAAGAACACAAGAAATATTATACGAATTAAACAAAATAAAAGAAAACACAAATGATGAAGAATTTATAAGAAAATACAAAACATTGATGAGAGTACCTGTATATGTAGACAGCCCATTAGCAATATCTGCAACAGAGATATTCAAGCAAAATACAGATTTGTTTGATGACGAAATAAAAGAAGAAATGGAAAAAGGAGATAATCCATTAGAATTTCCAGGATTAAAATTCACTCAAACAGCAGATGAATCTAAAGCGTTAAATGAAAGTTCAGAACCATCAATAATAATATCAGCAAGTGGAATGTGTGATGTAGGAAGAATAAAACATCATTTAAAACACAATATTTGGAATCCAAATAGTACAATATTATTTGTAGGATATCAAGCACCAGGAACACTTGGATATTCAATTGTAAATGGAGCAAAAAAAGTAACAATATTTGGAGAAGAATTTGCTGTAAATGCTAGAATTGAATATATAGAAGGATATTCAGGTCATGCTGACCAAGAATGGTTAATGAACTTTGTATATTCATTTATATCAAAACCAACACATATCTTCTTAGTGCATGGAGAAGAGGAATCTCAAGATGTTTTAAGAGATAAGATTGTAGAAGAAACTGGAATAGGAGTTACAATTCCAGAGTATGGTGAAACATACGAATTAGTAGGAGACACACAATTAGTTGGTAAGATTAGAATAAGAAAAGCTAAGAGTATGAGACAAGAAATTTTAGCTAGATTAAGCAAATTACAACGTGAAATTAAGGATATGGATGCAAGTGTAAAAGAAGATGTAGAAAATACAGAATTACACGATGAAGATATGTTTAGAATAAATGAAAAGATTAAAGATCTAGAACAACAAATTCTAAATATTATAGAAGGGTAGAGGAATACAATGGAAAAGTACCTAAATGAAGGGATAATAGGAAACAAAAATATGTTAGTAACATTTTCCGCAAAAGGGGAAATGTTACGACTATCATATCCAAATAGGGATAATAGACAATATTTAAAATATTTTCATACAGGAATGAAAATAAATGATTCATGTTTAATTAATTTACATGAAGATATAAACAATAATTATTTGCAATATTATGATACAGATACAAATATCTTAAATACAGAGATAACTAATACATATTTTAATTTGAAAATATTGCAAACAGATTTTGTTACAATAAAAGAGGACATACTTGTTAAAAAATATACATTTATAAATGAAAGCAATATAGATTTAGATGTTAAATTTTTAATACATTCAGAATTATTATCAGATCAAAATAATTTTGTAAGTGGGATGAAAATTGATACAGGTATGATTCAATATGCACATGATTTTTCAGTAGCAACATTTGCAAAATCAACAAAATTGTTAAGTCATCAAATAAATGATACAAGAAGTACAATAGGTTCAGGAGTTATAGGTGGAAAAGACTATATTGGTATGTCTAAAGATTCAAGCATAAGTTATGACATAGGAATAATCAAACCAGAAGAGAAAAAAGAACTTGAAATTTGCGTAATCATTGATGAAAATAAAAAGACAATGCAATTGTTTGAAGATGAAATAGAAAGAGTAAGAAGAATCGACTTTAACAAAGAATATAATGATACAAAATCATATTGGAGAAAATATGTAAAATCTCACAATGGACTTAATTTAAAAGATCCAGAAAATAGTTATGATGAAAAAATTCAAGATATATACAGAAGAACGATTTTGCTATTTCCATTATTAACAAATCAATCAACAGGAGGAATAATTGCTGCTCCAGAAGTTGACGAAGATTTAACGCAATGTGGAAGATATGCATATTGTTGGCCTAGAGATGCAGTATTTATAACAAAAGCATTAGATATATTAAATATGAAAAAAGAAACAGAAAAATTTTATAGCAATTTCTGCAGAATGACACAAAGCAAAAATGGAATGTGGGAACAACGTTTCTATACTGATGGAAAATTGGCTCCATCATGGGGATATCAAATAGATGAGACTGCTAGTGTTGTTTATGGAATATATTCACATTATGAATACACAAAAAGTGAAGAATTCTTGAAAGTAAATCTTCACATGTGCGAAAAGGCAGTTGATTTTCTAAAAAGATATGTTAGAGATTTATTTGACCAAACAGGAATATATCATGTAAGTTATGACTTATGGGAAATGTATGAAGGAGTTCATTTATATTCTTTATCAGCAATATTTGCAGCATTTCAAGCAATGATAAATATTTACAAAGTATTAGGAAAAAATGTTTCTGACTTTGAAAATAATAGACTTAAAGATGAAAAAGTAAACAAAAATATAAATGAAATTACAGCATTGCAAACTGAAATCAAAAAATATATTGAAGAAAATTTCTATGATGATACAAGAAAATCATATGTAAGAAATTTAGATGATAAAAGAATTGATATTAGTTTATTAGGCTCTGTTTATCCATTTAGAGTATTTTCACCAAAAGAGAAAAAGGTAGTAAACACAGTTGAAAATATTAATTTAAGACTTAGAACATATACAGGTGGATACCAAAGATTTGAATATGACCATTATAGAGGAGGAGCTCCTTGGCCAATTGCTAATTTGTGGATGACTTTATATTATCTGGAAAATGGCGAAAAGAAAAAGGCAAAAGAGACTTTTGATTTTGTTGTAAAGACTGCTGGAAAGCATAGTTTCTTGGGTGAACAAGTTGATAATGAAACATTAAAGCCTAATTGGGTTATTGGCCTTGGTTGGTCTCATGCTATGTTCATAATTGTACTAGAAAGATTGATGAATATGTAATATTATATTTGCGAGGCACTTAGCCTCGTATTTTTTGTGCAAAATACTTGAAAAAATCGCAAAAACAATGTAAAATATAATAGATAAAAAATGGAAAAGAGGCAGAAAAATGTATTTAATAATAGGATTAGGAAATCCAGAAGAAGAATACAGAAAAACAAGACACAATATGGGTTTTAATGCAATAAATAAAATTGCAGAACAATATGGAATAAAAGTAAATAAAAGCAAATTTCAAGGATTATATGAATCAGCAATAATAGAAGGAAAAAAAGTAATGTTAATAAAGCCACAAACATACATGAACTTAAGTGGAGAATGTATAAAGCAATTTGTAGACTTTTATAAAATTCCAAATGAAGACATTTTAGTAATATATGATGACATGGACATTGAGCCAGGCAAAATCAAAATAAGAAAAAAAGGTGGAGCAGGTGGGCACAATGGAATGAAGTCAATAATAAAGATGCTAGGAACAGAAGAATTTGCAAGAATAAGAACAGGAATTGGAAGGCCTGAACACAGTGGAGACGATATAAACTATGTAATAGGAGCAATACCAGAAGAAGAAATACCTAAACTTCAAGAAGGTGTGGAAAAAGCAAAAGAAGCAGTAATAGAAATATTAAAAAATGGAATAGATTCCGCAATGAACAAATTAAATTAGAAAGGTAAAGACATGATAGAATTAATAGTAAATAAAAGTAAAGAAGAAAAGACAATAGCTACAATTGAAAATGGAAAATTAGTAGAGATATATGAAGAAAATGAGCAAAGCAGTAAAGCAAGAAATGAAGGAAATATTTATTTAGGAATTGTAAAAGATATAGTACCAGGGATGCAAGCTGCATTTGTAGATATAGGGACAGAAAAAAACAGTTTTATACATGTAAAAGATGTTGTACCACAAGTAGACGAAAAAGTTGAAAAAAGAATAGATACCAAAATCAAAGATGTTATAAAAGCTGGGGAAAAAATATTAGTACAAATTCAAAAGGATAGTAATGATAAAAAAGGAGCAAGAACATCAACACATATAAAATTAACAGGAAAATATGTTGTGTTAATGCCAAATACTAATATAGTAACAATTTCACAAAAAATAGAAAATGAATCAGAAAGAGAAAGATTGTTAAAAATAATTAGAAAAGCATTACCAGAAAATACAGGAGCAATAGTAAGAACTGCAGCAGTAAAGAAAAATGAGGAAGAGTTAAAAGAAGACTTAGAACAACTATTAAGTAAATGGAAAAAAATAAAAGAAAAATTTGACAATGCACCATCTAAATCACAATTATTATATAAAAGTCCAAGTATTTTAGAAAAAATAATACTAGATTTGCCTGAAAATAGAATAGAAAAAATAATTGTAAATGATAAAGATGAATACAGAGAAATAAGTGAAATGCTTAAAGAGATGGACGAAAAAATAAAAGTAGAAATTCATGAAAATATATTAGAAAAATATGAACTCGAAAAACAAATTGAAAAATCAAAACAAAGAAAAGTTTGGTTAAACTGTGGAGGGTTTATAACAATAGATCAAACAGAAGCATTAGTAGCAATAGATGTAAATTCAGGAAAATTCACGGGAAAAAGTACACTAGAAGAAACAGTATATAAAGTAAACTATGAGGCAACAATAGAAATTGCAAAACAATTAAGATTACGAGATATTGGTGGAATAATAATTATAGACTATATTGATATGCAAAAAGAAGAAAACAAAGAAAAGATTGAAAAACTGTTAAAAGAAAGTTTGAAGCAAGATAGAGCAAAAACTCAAGTAGAAGGATTCACAAAATTAAACTTAATGGAATTAACAAGAAAGCATATTTGTAGTCACAACAGTTAAAGAACAAAAAAGTACCATTCTTGGGACAAAACAGGAGCAAAACAGAACCGGTCCCAAATGTGCAAATCAGGAAGGAGCAAAAATGAAAGTTGGATTTATATCATTAGGATGTAGCAAGAATTTAATAGATACAGAAGTAGCAATAGGACATTTCAAAAACAACCAATTTGAAATTGTAAATAATCCAGAAGAAGCAGATATTATAGTAATAAATACTTGTGGATTTATAGAATCAGCAAAAGAAGAAGCAATTAATACAATATTAGAGATGGCAGAATACAAAGAGAAAAATTGTAAATATTTAATAGCTATGGGATGTTTAGTTCAAAGATATTATGATGATCTTGTAAAAGAACTTCCAGAAGTTGATTTATTTATCAAAATTGACGAATATCCAGAAATGTGGCAAAAGATTGAAAAATTAATAAATGAGGATATTGTTGAAAAGAGTAAAACAAAGACTATTACTAAAATATCAGAAATGAAGCCACTTCCTATGCCAACATACAATGAATTTTATGAGAGAGTTATAACTACTGGAAAGAACTATGCTTATTTAAAAATTGGAGAAGGATGTAGCAATAGATGTACATATTGTGCAATTCCATATATAAGAGGTCCATTTGTAAGTAGAAGAAAAGAAGAAATTATGGAAGAAGCTAGAATGCTTGCAAGTAAAGGAATCAAAGAACTTATTGTAATAGCACAAGATACTACAAAATATGGTGTGGATTTATATGGAGAATCAAAATTAGCAGAATTATTAGAACAATTGTCAACAATTCCTGAAATAAAGTGGATAAGATTTTTATATTCATATCCAGAAGGTATAACTGAGGAATTGATTGAAACTGTAAAAAATAACGAAAAAATCTGTAAATATTTTGATATTCCAATTCAACATATTTCAAATGGAATTTTAAAAAAGATGAATAGACAAACAAATAAAGAACAAATAGAAAATCTTATAGCAAAATTGAGAAAAGAAATATCAAATGTAACATTAAGAACAAGTTTAATTGTAGGATTTCCAGGTGAGAAACAACATGATTTTGATGAGTTAAGCCAATTTGTAGAAGAGGCTAGATTTGATAAATTAGGTGCATTTATGTATTCAAAAGAAGAAGGTACACCAGCTGCCAAATTACCAGAGCAAGTGTATGGAAAAACTAAAAAATCAAGATATAACAAAATAATGCAAATTCAACAAAAAATTTCTAAAGAAAACCTTCAAAATAAGATAGGACAAGAGGTTGAAGTTCTTCTAGAAGATATTTCTTTTGACGGAAAATATCTAATCGGAAGAACTAAACAAGATGTTCCAGATATAGATGGAGTAATATATATTAAAAATAGTGATGACAAATTAGTTAATCAATTTGTCAAAGCTAAAGTAATTGATGTTAGTAATTATGACTTAATAGGTGAAATTGTAAAGGAGAATTAGTATGGAAAATAACAAAACAGAACAATATACATTTGCACCTGAAGAAAAAGAAATTTTACAAAAAATGGATGTTGTAGAAGCAAGTGTGAATGCACAAAATATTCAAGAGAAAAATCAAAGAGAGATAGTTGCAACAAAATATTATTCAGAATTTGTAATTAATACTGAAAAAGGGCAAATTCCATTAAAAAATGTTTTTATAACAGCAGAACAAGATCAAAATGGGAAAACAAGTTATCATTTTCGTTGGATAAATGAAAACGAAAAAGGTGAACAAGTTGTATCAGAGTGTTTAGCAATTGATGCTGATGGAAAAGTAAAAACAAGTGGTGATTTAGCAAAATATTTAGGAGAAGAATTAGATATTGAAGATCTTATGGAATCAAATAACTTAGAAAAAGGAAGACTAAAAGGAGTATCAGAAAAGATTTCAAAAATTGAGAAAGATGAGCAAGATAATAGCAAAGAGGAAATGACTCAAGAAATTGACGAAGATTTAAAAGAGCAAGGGCAAGAGTTAGGATTGACTAATATTAGAGAAATAAAAGACATACAAGATATTAAAGAAAGAATGCCAGAAGCTTTTGGGGATTCTGATGAACATGCACAAGGGTATTCTCAAACACTAGGTAAATTTGTAATGGTAGAAAAGGTTCAAGATGGCGGAAAAAGTAAATGGCAATTAAATGAAAAAGTAGAACCATCTCAACCTACATTAAGGAAAATAATAAGTATTGATGAAAAAGGTAAAAATATAGAAAAAGAAGTGCCACACGCTTTAATGAAAACAAATCGTTCAGATAAGGAAATTGCTGTAACATATGGACCATATGGAACGGTAAATATTCAAACAGTTGATGTTTTACCGTGCCAAGAAAGAGTTGCAAGACAAGTAAGAGAGCAAGGTGAAGATGGAAACGGACAAGAAGATGCACAAATAAGAAGAGATTTCAAAGCTGGAGGAAAAGAATATACTCACGATTTAGCACATCAAGTAAATGAAATTGAAGAGATGAAAGAAAACGTTAATCAAAAGCCAGTGGACCAAATATCAGAAACTGATTATATTCCAAATACTGATACTACATGGAAAGAATTAATGGAAGAAACAGGAGAATCTTTACCTGATTTAATAAATCGCTACAATGATGATATGTCAAATGAAGAAAGTCAGAAATCAGAAGATTGGATAAAAAAAGTAAAAGAAGATAGCGAACAAGGTAACGAAGACGATGAAAATTTACATGAACATGTTTGGGGACCTAAATATCCAAGATATTAATAATCAAAAATAAAGGATGAAAAAAATGATAATAGAACAACTTATATTTATAACAGTTGCTTTTGGACTATTTGTATACATGTTTTTTGAATTAATCAGAAAAAATGATACAAAATATGTTCCGATACTATCACTAGAAGCACTGCGGAATAGCAATAGACTTTTGGCATCTATGTTTTTCAAAAGATGAGTTAGGAGTTGCTACGCAAATAATAATTTATATACTATCAGTCATTATTCCAGTACTAGTTATTATATTGCAAAAAATAAATAATAATATTGGAGAAAAAGTAGATGGCATTATAGCAAGACTATATTTAGTATTTGGAAATACAAAAGCAGCAAAAAATAAATTACTCAAACTTGTAGAAAAAAATCCTAATAGTTATATAGGACACAAATTATTAGGATATATATATGAACAAGAAGGAGGACAAAGAAAAGCTGTAGATGAATATGCACAAGCAATAAGCGTAAATAAAGAAGATTATGACACATATTATAAAGTTGCAAATATTCTAACAGATTTAGATAAAAAAGATGAAGCAATACAAATGTTAACAAATCTTGTTAATAAAAAGCCAGATTATACAGATGCAACGATTGCTTTAGGAGACTTACTGATTGAAAAAGAAGATTATAAAGAAGCAGTGAATATATATACAGAAGCATTAAAATATAGTCCAACAAGTTTTGAATTAAACTACAATTTGGGAATTGTATATACAATGTTAAATGATTTTCCAAGTGCAAAATTATATTACGAAAAAGCAGCTGAATTAAATTCATTAATATATAATACAAAGTATAATTTAGCAGAAATAGCAATGATGTATAAAGAATTAGAAGAAGCTGAAAAGTATTTTATGCAAGTAACTGAGGATGAAGAACTTTGCGCAGATGCATATTTAGAATTAGCTAAAATTTATATAATAAAAAACGATAAAACAAGAGCAATTCAATATGCAAATGTAGCAATACAAGAAAATCCAAAAAGAATTGTAGAAAAAATCAAAAATGATGTAACATTTGCAGTAATAATTGCAAAATTATCAATACCATTTAATCTTGATATAGAAGATGAAGAAGTTAAAAAACGCAAATTAACAAAAAAAGAAATAAAAGCCAAAGAACATCTAGAAGAAATGGTAGAAATTACAAAGAAAATTGGTTATGGAGATGTTTTACCTAAAATGAATAAAGACAGACAAGATGAAGGAAGTTTTGAAATAAAATTTCAAAATCAAAAAGAAAGAGAATAAAATTCATAAAAAATTGCAAAATTAATATACTATAATAAAAAGACTAATGAGAGTGCAATAAAGCATTCAAATAAGTTTTGAGTAATATAAGGAGGAGTATATGAAATTTGCAATTATAGGTGGAGACTTAAGAGTAATCAAATTAGCAATAATGTTGGCGAGAGACCAAAATGAAATTTTTGTATATGGTTTAGAAAAAGCAGAAGAATTAAAAAATAATCCCAATATAAAATATTGTGAATCAATAAAAAAGGCAATTCAAGAAGTAGAAATTGTAATAGGTCCAATACCATTTTCAAGTAATGGAAAAACGATAAATATGCCATTTAGTGACAAAGAAGTAACAATAAGAGAAATGATGCATGTAATAAATGCAAAAGTACTTATAGCAGGGGGGATAACTCCAGATGTATATGAAATGGCAAATGACGAATATATCGAAATAATAGACATAATGAAAAGGGAAGAACTCGCAGTATTAAACACAATAGCAACAGCAGAAGGAACAATTCAAATAACAATAGAAAATACAAACAAAATAATACATGGAAGCGAAGTTTTAATATTAGGATTTGGAAGAATAGGAAAAGTCTTAGCAAGAAAACTTGCAGGATTATCAGCAAAAGTAACTTGTGCAGCAAGAAAAGATGAAGATCTTGCATGGATACAAGCTTATGGGCATAAAGCAACCAATATAAATACCATAGGAGAAAACTTAAGGCAATATGATATAATAATAAATACAGTGCCACATATCATTTTAAATGAAGAAAGATTACAATATGTAAAAAATGAATGTTTATTAATAGACTTAGCGTCAAATCCAGGAGGAATTGACAAAAAAGCAGTAAAAGACAATCAGCTAAAATTTGTGTGGGCACTATCTTTACCAGGTAAAGTTGCACCAACTACGTCAGCAGAATTTATAAAAGATACAATATATAATATAATAAAAGAAATATACAAGTGAGCAAAACAGAACCGGTCCCAAATGTGCAGTGAGCAAAACAGAACCGGTCCAAAATGTGCAAATGCTCAGAAAGGATGAAAAAATATGGAAATATATCAAGCAATAGTATTAGGAATAGTACAAGGATTAACAGAGTTGTTACCAATATCAAGTTCAGCTCATTTAAAATTAATACCATGGATGTTAAAATGGGGAGAGATACCAGAAAGTTTTGATATTGCATTACATCTAGGAACTTTATTGGCAATAACATTATTCTTTTTTAAAGATTGGATAGCACTAATTAAAAGAGGATATAACCAAGTTATAAAAAAAGAGAAATCAACAGAAGGTAAAATCTTCTGGTACATAGTGGCTGTAACAATTCCAACAGGTATTGTTAGCTTAGTTTTAGATAAATTTTCAGAATATATTTGTGACAAATTTGGAATCGAAACAATAATGATAGCAATAGCTCTTATTGTATTAGGAATAGTTCTATATGTAGTCGATAAAAAGTCACCATCTGAAACTAAATATGAAGATATGACATTTAAACAATCATTTTTAATTGGATTATCACAAGCAATAGCAGCAGCATTCCCAGGTACATCAAGATCTGGTATTACAATGACTGTTGCAAGAGCTTTAAAAGTTGACAGAGAAAGTGCAGCTAAATATTCATTCTTGCTATCTACACCAATAATATTAGCAGCTGTATTAGTAAGTATTACTGATTTTCAATTTACATTTGCATTTTTCATGGGTGTATTATTCAGCTTTTTAGTAGGTATATTAGTAATAAAATTCTTATTAAATTATTTGAAAAAAGGAAGCTTCAAAATCTTTGCAGTTTATAGAGTAATTCTTGGAATTATTGTAATAGCAATGACATTTATGAGATAGAAAAAATAATCCTCTCATAGTTCTTTATTTATGAGAACTGTGGGGGGATTTCGGATAAAATTCTACTAAAAAAACATTAACTAGTAACTATGCAAGTGAATCCGGATAAGTAATTTTCAAATATCTAATATTTTCATCAGACAAATCTTTTTCAAAATAAATTCTTATGCAATTTTGAGGAAGGGCATCTTCAATAATTTCGCCCCATTCAATAATGCAAATACCAGAAGCAAAGTACTCTTCGCCACCAATGGCATAAAATTCATCAACATCTTCTAGACGGTAGACATCGAAATGATAAATATTTAAATCATCTTTTTTATATTCATTAACAATACTAAAAGTAGGGCTTGAAATTTCATTATCAAGACCAAAGTATTTTAAAAAACCTTCAGTAAATTTAGTTTTTCCAGCACCTAATTCACCAGATAAAACAACAACATCACCAATATTTAATTTGCTTGCCAAACTAGAAGCAAAATTCATTGTTTCCTCACTATTATGAGATGTAAAATTATAAGTTTTCATAATATTTCCTCCGTATAATATTTTAACTTAAAAATACTGATTTGTAAAGAATAGAAAGAAAAAATAGCCATCAATTGATGGCTACATCCAAGTGTCATTCATTAATAAAGTGTTAATTTTATTAAATGATGAATTGCAAATGGTTCAACTGGGACAATAGAAAAATTATAAAAGTTTAAGTCAGATAAAACTTTAGATAAAGAATTTTCTATTGCAGCATAGTCATAAGTTGTCTGAAAATCACTGCAATTAATTGTTATTTCTTTCAAAATAGGCAATGCATCTTCTTTGTTTTTAGGATTGCCGAGTGAAAAAGAAATACCAACTAATTTGGCTAGGATAATTAGTTCCAAGTTACAATTTGGATTGGTTAGTGAATAATAATTCCGTAGTTTTTGACACTCTTTGTAAAATTTCATATGATTTACCTCCTTGGTATTTTTCGTTAGGTATTATAACACAAAAAATGGAAAAAGTAAAGAATAAAAAAGAGCAAAAAAGTACCATTCTTGTAAGCAAAACAGAACCGGTCCCAAATGCGCAGTGCACAAAACAGAACCGGTCCCAAATGTTCCTAAAATTCGCAATTGTTTGGTGTTCTAGGGAAAGGGATAACATCCCTAATATTTTCAATACCTGTAATATACATAAGTAATCTTTCAAAACCTAAACCAAATCCAGAGTGGATATTAGTACCAAATCTACGTAGGTCTAAATACCAATATAGTGGATCTGTTGCAATTCCCATTTCGTTCATTCTGTTAGTTAATTTTTCATAATCTTCTTCTCTTTGAGAACCGCCCATAATTTCACCTGCACCTGGAACTTCTAAGTCAACAGCTGCAACTGTTTTTCCATCTGGGTTAAGCTTCATGTAATATGATTTAATATCTTTTGGCCAGTTTTTAACAAAAACAGGTCCATTGAAGTATTCTGTAATATATTTTTCATGTTCTTTTGCCAAATCTTCGCCATAGTCTGGTTGGAATTCCCATTGTCTATCAGCTTTTTTTAATATATCAATAGCATCTTTATGATCAATTCTAACAAATTCTGAATTTAATAATTTTGTTAATTTTTCTTTTAATCCTTTTTCGATAAATGCATCACAGAAAGCTATTTCTTCTGGACATTTTTCCATAACTGTTTTTACAATATATTTTAAACAATCTTCTTCAATATCCATTAATCCATCTAAATCGCAGAATGAAATTTCAGGTTCGATCATCCAGAATTCATTTGCATGTGTTTTTGTGTTTGAATTTTCACTTCTTAATGTTGGACCAAATGTATAGATTTTTCCGAAGGCAGAAGCAAATGTTTCTCCATGCAATTGGCCTGAACCTGTGATGTAGGCTTTTCTTCCAAATAAATCTTCACCAAAGTCTGTTTTTCCATCTTTTTTTGGTAATTCTTCATCAAGATTTAATGTTGTTAATTTGAACATTTCGGCAGAGCCTTCGCAGTCTGCACATGTGATTATTGGAGTGTGAACATATACATATCCACGTTCTTGAAAATATTCATGTATAGCAAATGCAGCAACACTTCTAATTCTAAAAACAGCACTAAAAGTATTTGTTCTTGGACGAAGATGTGCAATTGTACGTAAATATTCAAAAGAATGTCTTTTCTTTTGAAGTGGATAATCTGCATCACATAAATCTTCTACAATAATTTCAGTTGCTTGAATTTCAAATGGTTGTTTAGCATTTTCTGTAATGACTAAAGTACCTGTAACTTTAATTGTTGAACTAATTGTAAGTTTTGCTATTTCTGCAAAATTTGATAATTTATCATTAAAAACAATTTGAACATTCTTAAAAAAAGAACCATCATTTAGTTCTATAAATCCAAATGTTTTTGAATCTCTAACTGTTCGTACCCATCCTTCTAATGTAACTTCTTTATTTGCATAATCTGCAGTATTTCTAAATAACTCTTTTATAGTTAAATCTGTCATAATAATTCATCCCTTTCTTGCCTACATCAAGCTAGGCGTCTATAATATACTCAATATTATTATGTAAAGATTATACAATACTAAGTCAAAAAAAACAAGGAAAATGCAAAAATATATTGAAAAAAAGGGATTATAATAGTACAATAAAGTTATCTAAAGAGAAAGAGGTAGAAAAATGTCTAAAAAAGTAAGTATAATAATAGTTGCAATTATCGTTATAGTAAGTTTAGCAATATCAATATATATACCAAATAAAGAAAGATTATCAAATGAAAAGATAGATACATCCAAAAATTATGAAGCAATAGAAGAGAATGGAAAAGTTGGAGTAAAAGATGGCGAGAATATAATAATAGAGCCTCAATATGACAAGATTATAATTCCAAATGAACATAGAGAGGTATTTATGTGTGAAAATGGAGAAGAGGCTAAATTTGTTAATTCAAAAAATGAAACAATTTTTCAAGAATATGATGATGTAGAATTAATAGAATATGCAGATTCAAAATATGAAAAAAATATTTTAAGATATGAGAAAAATGGAAAATATGGATTGCTAAGTCTTACAGGAAAAACAATTACAGATGCTAAATACGAAGACCTTACAAGCTTAACTGACAAAGAAGGAGAAGTATTAGTTAAAGAAAATGGCGAATATGGAATAATTGATGAAAAAGGAAATACAAAAATCAAAAACAAATATGATTCAATACAATCAGATGGATTTTATACAGACGAAAATGGGTACAAAAAAGCAGGATATATTGTAAGTGTAATCACAAATGATGGATATAGATATGGATATTATGATTCTGATGGAGTACAAGTATTAAATGAAGATTATAATCAAATTACAAGATTGACACAAATAAAAAGTGATACATATTTAATTGTATCACAAAATGGGCAATATGGAGTATTTATAAATAATAGTAAAATAATAAATACACAATATCAATCAATAGATTATAATTCAGATTTACAAGTATTTATAGTAGAAAGAACAAAACAATATGGGGCCATTAATTTAAAAGGTGTAGAAATAATTCCAACTGAATATAAAGAATTAAAAATAAACGGAATTTATTTATATGGTTCAAAAGATAATGAGCAAAAAGTATTTGACACAAATGGAAAAATTGTTAATATACCATTTAACGAGTATATTAATAGTACATCAACTTTAAAATATTTTATAAAAAGTCAAGATGGAAAATATACAGTAGTAAATTCAAATTTTGAAGATTTAACTAAACAAAATTATCATTTTCTAGAATATGCATATGATAATTATTTTATAGCGACAAATGAACAAGACAAAGTAGGAGTAATAGATACAGAAGAAAATATAGTTGTAGAATTTGAATATGATGTAATACAATTAGTAAAAGGAAAATCAATTTTCCAAGCAATAGACTTTGAAACAAATAAAACAGATATATATGACAATAAATTTGACTTAGCATTAGAGATGAGCAATGCTAACATCGAGATTTTAGATGATGGCGTAAAAGTTAAAAATAACGAACAAGAAATTTTATTAGATAATAATGGAAAAGTTATCACAAAATAAAGATTAGAAACATAAAAAATAGAGAATAATTAATATAATATTAATTATTTTAGGAGGTTTCTGATTATGGGAGTTGGAATAGCACTAGCAGGTGGAGGAATTAGAGGAATTGCACATGCAGGAGTTTTAAAGGCTCTAGAAGATAATAATATAGAAATAGAAGCGATAGGTGGAACAAGTGCAGGAAGCATTGTTGCCACCTTATATGCTATGGGTTACAAACCATATTACATTTATATATTATTCAAAAGATATGCACAAGAAATAATAAATATAGGAAATGCATCATTACTAAATGGATTTAATAATTTACTAAAAAATAAAAAAGTAGGAATTTCTGGATTAAATGATGGAACTATGCTTGAAAAAATGTTTAATGAATTAGCTTTAAGAAAAAAGGTAAGAACTGTTGGTGATATAAAAATGCCACTTGTAATATCAACAGTAGACATTAAAGAAGCAAAAGAATATATAATTACTAATTGCGCCATAAGAGATAATTTTAAAGATAATTTAATAACTGAAATAGAAATAGGAAAGGCTGTAAGAGCAAGCAGTAGCTTTCCAGCATTTTTCTGCCCATGTGAATATAAAAAACATATTTTTATGGATGGAGGAGTTTTAGACAATATTCCAATTTTACCATTAAAACAAATTTATAACAAAAAAATTATTGCTGTTAATTTTGAGTCCGATCCTGTACAAGAAAATGGAGATGTAATGGATATAATAATGAAGACTCTTGATATAATGGGAAATAAAATTTCTGAAAAGAGCTTAGAACAAAGTGATTTGATTCTAACTGTTCCAACTGATAGGGCTGGATTATTTGATATTGATAAATTAGATAAGTGCTATAAATTTGGTTATGATACTGTTATTAAAAATATTGATAAAATAAAAGATTGCCAATAGGAATGCAACTTTTTACAGATTTTTAATATTTAATTTACTAGAATACTTTCAAATATAAACCTTGAATGAAATGACGAATGTGCATGGAGAAACGCTAGAACTTCTATGTAGTTTTATGGAAAGAGTTCACGATAGTGGAAGGGTGCCATAAAACAAATTAGAAGTTCTAAAGTTTCGTAATAAGCCGAGGCATGTAATGAAAAGTTTATATTTGAAAGTATTCTTATATTATTATAAAAAAAATCTGTAAAAAGTTGCAAAAAATTAACAAATTTTGAACCAAACATAAAAAACAACAGTCTTATATAAAGAAAAGGGGGAATATAAGATGAAAGAAAAGAAAAAAATAATTTTTATTTTATTAATAGCACTATTCACACTATTAATATCAGCAACAGTTGTAAAAGCAAGAACAGGAGCATTTCATAACTTTACAGGATTATATGTAAAAACCACAGAAGCAGAAAAAGGAGAAAAGGTATATGTTGACCTTTACTGCATGGATGATGTAACATCAGTAAGAGTATTTTTAATGGGAAATACACAATACTTAACAGCAGATGTATATGACATAAAAACAAGCAATCCATATTTTATAATGCCTGAAGCAGTTATAGAAGGAGTTCAATATGAAATAACAATGATAGAAGTAAAATGCAATGATGAAACTGTTAATTATGCAACAGCTCAAGGTGGTATGAATTACACTAACTGTTTTGGAAAAAAATATGTAAAAGCAGTATCAGCAACAAAAAAGAATACTTTAGAATTAACTAATTTATCATTAGGATCACATTATAATACAATAACAAAAGGAAAAGTAGAAAGATTATGGTTAGATGTTGAAATTAAAGGAACAGGAGATGTAGATCTTGTTACAATAGTTGTAAGAAACAAAAACGAATATAATTCAGCAGCATTATTAACATTAGAAAGTGAAAATGGATTACAATACATTGATTTTTCTAAAGTATGGAATATGTCAAATTTAGTTGACGGAGATTACTATATTTCAAATGTTTATATAAATCCAAACAAAGAAGATTATATTGTATATAGTAAAGGCGAAGTTGACGGAGACACAAACCAATTGAATTTTGATGTTAACTTCAAAATTGCAAATCAAGAAAAAGAAACAACATCTACAACAGAGACAACAGCATTAAAATCAATATCTTTATCAAGTGAAAATGCAAAACAAAATGATAAAGTTTATGTTGATATGACAGTATCAGATTTTAAAGTAGCACAAGCAATGTTATCATTTAATGATACTACAAATGGAAAAAACTTTGTTGTATATTTAAAAGATATAGCTAATAAGCCATATTTTGTAATACCATTTACAACAGAAGCTGGAAATTATGAATTAAATTATGTTACATTAAAAGACAAAGAAGGAAACAAAAAAGAATATAGAAAAGGCGATGCAATGTCAACAATTGAACATTTTGATTTTGATTCAGTAATAACAGTTGAAGAAAATAACTTAGATGGTGTAGACATATTAAACATAGATAATGACAAAATAACTATGGAAATAATTAAAAAGATAAGTGAAGTAGAATCAAATATAAAAATTGAAGTTGATGCTTCAACTAATCCAATAATAAGTCAAGCATTATTTGATGCAATAAAAGGTCAAGACAAAATATTAGTAATAAAATATAATGACATTGAATGGATATTTAATGGAAATGATATCAAAGGTGCAAAATCAATAGATGTAAGTGTACAAATAAATGATAATGTAGATGAACTAACAGGATTAAGCACAGGAATAAATATTATTTTTGCAGATAATGGTGTACTTCCAGGAAAATGCCTAATACGAATTGCAAATTCTAATATTATGAACAATATTTTAAATAGCAAAGACGCTAATGTATATTATTATTATAATGATCAAAAATTATATGATGAGATTGGAAATGACTTAAAAATGACAGAAGATGGATATTATGAATTTTATATAGATCATAATTCATCATATGTAATTACAACAGAAAAATTAGCAGATTCATATATAGCTAACAAAATATCAGATACAGCTAATTTAAATAATAGCACAGCTTTAGAAGCACAAAAAGCAGCAGTATCTACAAATCAAATATTAGCAATTGCCACATTTGTATTTGCAGTATTAGCATTTATAGTTGCAATGATAAGCTTAAAAAAGAAAAATAATAAATAATAATAAAAACGGTCAAAAAGGTTATTCCTATTGACCGTTTTTTAATAATCCACATATAATATCAAAAGAATAGATGGAAGGAAAGAAGTGCTATGGATATTATATATTTAGACAATAGTGCAACAACTAAAATAAAAACAGAAGTATTGAATGAAATGATGCCATATTTGACAACTGAATATGGCAATGCATCATCATTATATTCTGTAGGAAGAAAGGCAAAAAGGACAATAGAAAAAGCAAGAAGGCAAGTTGCAGAATTAATAAACTGTGATCCACATGAGATATACTTTACTGGAAGTGGATCAGAAAGTGATAATACTGCATTAAAAGGATTTTCATATGCAAATAAAGAAAAAGGAAATCATATAATCACATCAAAAATAGAACATAATGCAATATTAGAAAGTTGTGAAACTTTAGAAAGGCAAAGATTTGAAGTATCATATATAGGTGTAGATGAAAATGGAGTAATTGATTTAGAAGAATTACAAAATGTGATAAGACCAACAACAATATTAATAAGTGTAATGACTGCAAATAATGAGATTGGAACAATTCAACCAATTGAAAAAATAGCAAAAATAGCACATGATAGAAACATAATATTCCACACAGATGCAGTTCAAGCAATAGGAAATATGCCAATAGATGTACAAAAAATGAATATAGATATGTTATCATTATCGGGACATAAAATAAATGCACCAAAAGGAATAGGTGCATTGTATATAAAAAAAGGAGTACAGGTAGAAAAATATATAAATGGTGGACATCAAGAAAGAAATCAAAGAGCAGGAACAGAAAATGTTGCAGGTATAGTTGGATTAGGTAAAGCATGTGAAATTGCTAATAAAAATATGACAACACATATTAGATATTTAAGCAAATTAAGAGATTATTATTTGATGAAATTACAAAAAGAGATACCAGGAAAATTTAGAATAAATGGAGGAATGGAGAATAGATTGCCTGGAAATGCAAATATATCATTTAAAGGAATTGATTCATCTGAATTAATTTTTAAATTAGATGAAAGAGGAATTTGTGTTTCAAGCGGATCTGCATGTTCATCTGGTAATGTAGAACCATCACATGTATTAACTGCTATAAATGTTCCAGAAGAATATTTGAACTCAGCTATAAGAACAACATTTGGAGATAACAATACATTTGAACAAGTAGACTATTTGATAAAATGTTTAAAAGGATTCATAAAATAGTCTCAAAACAAGTGTTTGCAATGCTTTGCGAAATTTAAAAAATTTGAAAAAATTATGAAAAACACTTGCAAAATAAACTGAAATGTATTATTATGGTATCGAAGTGGTAAAAAGTGGTGCAAAGTGGTACGAGATAATATAACTCGACCTGGTGTATGATAGCATCGAAATAAGAGGAAATGAGGTGAAGTTCAATTGTTAATTGGTGAATACGAGCACTCTTTAGACGCAAAAGGTAGAATGATAATGCCAGCCAAGTTAAGACAAGACATTGGTGAAAAATTCATTATTACTAAAGGTTTAGATGGATGTTTATTCGTATTTTCTCAAAATGAATGGTTGAATTTCGAAGCAAAACTAAAAGCACTACCACTAACAGACAAAAATGCCAGAAATTTTGTTAGATTTTTCTTATCTGGAGCAACAGAATGTGAAATAGACAAACAAGGTAGATTTTTAATACCATCAAACTTAAGAGTTGCAGCAAAACTAGAAAAAGACGCTGTAATAGTAGGAGTTGGAACAAGATTAGAAATTTGGGATAAAGAAATTTGGCAAAAATGTGATGAAAATATCTCTGCAGATGAAATTGCAGAAAATATGACAATGTTAGGTATATAACTTGCAAAAGTTTATATAAAGATACCAAAGACAAAAGTACAAAAGAAATCACACAAAAGAAGAAAATTAAAATACAAAAGACAAAAATTGCTAAAGATAAATTCCAAGAAACAAAAGAAGTATTAAAAAATGCAGCTGGGGAAATATCAAACTTCGGCTGCAATAATGTTTATAAAAGAGGTGTAAAATTGGAATTTAAGCACAAATCAGTATTGTTAGAAGAAACAATCAAAGGATTAAATATAAAACCAAATGGAATATATGTAGATGGAACTTTAGGTGGAGCAGGGCATAGTAAGCAAATTTTAAAACAATTATCGCCTGAAGGTTTACTCATTGGAATCGATAGAGATACAGAAGCACTAAATGCAGCAAAAGAAAATCTAAAAGAATTCCAAAATGTAAAATATGTACATGGAAACCATGACGAAATTGAAGAGATATTAGAAAATCTAGGAATAGAAGAAGTTGATGGAATACTATTAGATCTAGGAGTTTCATCATATCAATTAGACGAAAGAGAAAGAGGATTCAGCTATTTAGGAAATAATGAGCTAGATATGAGAATGGACAAGACTCAAAACTTAACAGCAAAAGAAGTAGTAAACAATTATCCAGAAGAAAAACTAGCAAATATTATTTATGAATATGGTGAAGAGCGTTTTTCTAGGCAGATTGCGAAAAATGTTTGTATATATCGAAAAACAAAAGAAATTGAGACAACAGAGGAATTGGTGCAGATAATTGAAAAATCAATGCCTGCATTTGCAAAAAAAGACGGACATCCTGCAAAAAGGACATTTCAAGCAATAAGAATAGAAGTAAATGACGAAATAAAGCCATTATATGAAACAGTTAGAAAATGCATAAAGCATTTAAAAACAGGTGGAAGATTAGCAATAATAACATTCCATTCATTAGAAGATAGAGCTGTAAAAAATGCATATGTAGATGCACAAGGCAAATGTACATGCCCAAAAGACTTACCATATTGTGTATGTGGGGCAGTATCAGAAGGAAAAATTATAAATAAAAAACCAATAATAGCAACAAAAGAGGAACAAGAAGAAAACTCAAGATCAAAAAGTGCAAAACTAAGAATTTTCGAAAAAATATAGAGATACTAAAGCAAGGGAGAATCAGTAATTCACGCAGGTAGGGGACATATCTTGTCCCTAGAGAAAGACCAGTGAAAAAGATGTGTCCCCTGTCGTTAACAAAGGAGGTGAGAAGCATGCCAAGAAATTCATATCAATACGGAACAAGTCCAAGAAAATATGAACCAGAATATACCAGAACAACAACAAATAACAAAAGAACAAAAAAACCAGTAAAACAAGTAACAAGAAAAGAAAATAAAAATAAGGTTAATACTAAAGTGAAAGAAAAAAGAGAAACAAAAACAGAAGTGAAAAAAAATGTTCAAGAAGGAAAAAACAGAGCATTACAAGTAGTAACAGTTTTAGCAATATTTGGTATGCTACTTACTGTAAGTTATAGAGAAATAGCAATAATGGAGATGTTCAACCAAAAGAAAAATCTAGAAAACAATTTAGCAGTAATCCAAAAAGAAGACGGTCAAGTAGAAAAAAGTATCAAAGAAGTTGAAAGCACTTTAGACTGGAATAGTATACAACAAAAAGCAGCAGAACAACTTGGTATGCAAAAAAAACCAGGAACACCAGTAGATTTAGATAAAACAGATAATGTTGAGACATCTAATGAATTAATAAAAAATGAAGAAACGAGTATAATTGATAGAGTAATAGAATATTTTATAAATAAATAAAAAACCTATACAAAGTATAGGTTTTTTATACACGAAGTTTTTTTATGTTTTTTATTTCAGCATATAAGTCAGATGCAACTTTTTTTCTAGTATCATATGCTGATTTTAAATCTGAAAATAATTTATCAAATTCTTCTAAAGTTTCACCACGTTGAAATAAAAGTTTTATATACTGATCATAATATTCAACTTTGTTAGGATTAGAAGAAGCATTCTTTTTCTTAATTAATTTTTTAATTTTTTTATATCTTGAAATATCTTTTTCTAATTCTTTAATATAAGTTGAAGTTGAATAAATTTCAAATCTAATGTCATCAATTACAACTTTCAACAAAGCTTTTACAACTCTTTTATTATTTTTTCCAGCACGTGTATAACGTGTATTTTTCGGAGCATTAGGAGAAGGCTTGGTATTTTGAATAATTATTTTTAAAGAATCTGTTATACCAATATGAGATTTATATTGACGCTTGTTAACTAAAGCATCATATTCATCTGCTACACGTATAATTTGAGCTTCATAAGGAATATCCTTTTGAGTTAAACCTTGAGGATATCCAGTTCCATCAAGAGCTTCATGATGATAATATGCTCCAGCATGATAGGGCCTTAATTTTGGATCTTTTATACACAATTTATACCCAAGAACTGTATGTTTTTTCATAATTTCGTATTCTTCAGGTGTAAGTTTGGAAGGCTTTTGAAGAATAGATGATGGAATAAATAGTTTTCCAATATCATGTAGATATGCACAAGTAGTACAATATTCTGTAAATCCTTTAGGAAGATGTAGTTTTAGGCACAAATTACATGTAATTGTTGCTACACTTTCACAATGTCGTCTTGTATAAATATCTAATGAATCTAATAAATTCAATTGGTATTGTATAGATTTGTCTAAATTATATGATTTTAAGTATGTTTTATCGTAAAAATCAATTACTTTTTTTATTTCTTTCATTTGTAAAATCCTTTCTCTAAAAAGCTAAATATATAATAACATTAATTTACAAAATAGGCAATACAAAATCAATTTAAATTATTAATTGATGAGTTAATGTCGAAGTTTGTCGAACGATTTTTCTTGACAAAAGCAAAAAGTGATGTTAACATAGTTATAGAATTTGAATTCAAAAATTAAATCAAACAATTTTTTTCGAAAAAAATCAAAAAACTAATTTAATTAAAAATGAGGTGATAGTGAATGTATGTTTAAACTCACTAAAGCTGGAATGTTGTATATTTTAACATCAATAATTTTTATCATATTTCAAATATTTTTCAATCAAAACCAAATAGATGTCAATTTAGATGCCAATATAATGGAACAACAAATAACAGATTTAGAAGCAGAAACTAAAGAACAAAATTTAGAAGATACGAATAAAAAAGAAGTTTGGATGCTAGAAATTCCAAAGATTTCATTAAAAGCAGAAATTGCAGAAGGAACCACTAAAGAAACATTAAATCAATATATAGGTCATTTTGAAAATACTAAAATAAAAGAAGGAAACATAGGATTAGCAGGACATAACAGAGGATACAAAGTAAACTATTTTCAAAATTTAAAACTATTAGAAAAAGGTGATGAAATAAAATACACCTATGGCGATTTTGAAAAAATATACGAAGTAGAAAAAGTTAGAATAATAAAAGACACAGATTGGGAATATTTAGAAGATACAGAAGACAATAGATTAACACTAATAACATGTGTTGAAAATCAACCAGAATACAGAAGATGTGTACAAGCAGTGGAAAAAGAGGAGGTTAAAGATTGAAAAGAACTTTAAAAAAAGTATTTGTCTTTGCAGTAGTTATAATAGCTAATTTTATTTTATTAGTAAATACAGTGCAAGCTGTAGAAAAAGGAGAAGAAATAACAATATATTCAAAAGGATATTTTAATAGAATAATTCAAAAAAGTGGAGTTGCAATAAAAACTACACATGCTGTATATCAAGAAAATGGTAGAGAATATCCAGTATATTGTTTAAATAAAGAATTACCAGGCGTTGGCGAAGTATCATCATATAATGTAAAAAGCGAAGGGAGTTTACAAGACTTAGGCCTATGGAGAGTTATAACTAATGGATATCCATATAAAAGTTTAGGACAATTAGGCGTTGCAAGTGAAGAAGAGGCATATATAGCTACCAAACAAGCAGTTTATTGTTATATATACAATACAGATTTAGGATTATATTCGCCAATAAATGATGCAGGAGTAAGGACAATAGGAGCAATGAAACAAATATTAGAAAATGCAAGAAATTCTACAGAAACATTTGAAACACCAAATGTAGAAATAATACCAAGTGAAAAATGGATTGTAGATGAAAATGAAACACAATATATTTCAAAAACATATGAAATAAAAAGCAATAAAAACATTTCAAAAGTCATAGTAAACTTGGAATCACAACCGAAAGATACTAAAATAGTAGATTTATCAAATCAAGAAAAAAATGAATTTAATTCAAATGAAAAATTTAAAATCTTAATACCAATAAAAAGTTTATCTGAATCAGGAAAATTTAACTTAAAAGTTAAAACACCAGTAGAAGCTAAACCAGTTCTTTTTGGAAAAGCACCAAGCGAAGATGTTCAAAATTATGCATTAACAGCATATTCTTTTGAAGATGTAGATAGTGAATTGGTACAAGAATATGAGAAAAACGAAACTAAAATAATAATAGAAAAAACAGATTTAGAAACAAAAGAAAAATTAAAAGGAGCAAAATTCGAAATTTTAGATGAAAATCAAAAAATAATAAGAGTAGTAGAAACAGATGAAGAAGGTAGAATTGTAATGAATCAACTAATGCCAGGAACATATTATATTAGAGAAGTAAAATCTCCAAATGGATATGCAATAGATTCAGAAATGAAAAAAATAGATATAAAACTGAATGAAGAGGTATTAGTAGAAGCAAAAAATGAAAAAATTACTGTAACTATAAAAACAGAGCCTGTGCCACAAATACCAGAAAAAGTGGTAGAAGTGCCAGTAGTAGAAAAAGTAATAGTAGAAATACCAAAACTACCGGTTACAGGAATGTAAAAAATATAAAAAAGAAAGAGAGGAATAAAATTTGGAAAATATTATAAAACCAAGTAAAAAGAATAAAGGAATATTAGGAATAGCAAGTGTATTACTTATAATTTTATTATTAACAGGAGCAGGAGGATATACATTAGCAAGATATGCATCTCAAGAACAAGGAAATGGAAATGCACAAGTAGCAAATTGGTCATTTAAAATTGATAAAGATGGACAAGCAACGAAAATTGTAAATCTAACTAATACAGTGGACAAAAATACTTTAGTAAATGGAAAAATTGCACCAGGAACATCTGGGGAATTTTCAATTAAACTTGATGCAACAGGATCAGACGTTGCTGTTGATTATATACTTGCATTTGTAAATGAAAAAGACAAACCAAGTAATTTAGTTTTCAATTATGAAGGAAGAAAATTAAAATCATTAAGTGAACTAGGAGATGTTAAAGGAACAATTGGAATAGGTGGAGATAGAACTGCAACAATTAAAATTGGATGGACATGGGCTTATCAAACAGGAGCAAATGCAGAAGAAAAAATAGCGAATGATGTAATTGACACAAGAGATGGAACATCACCATTAGACTACACATTTGAAATAATTGCTAAAGGAACACAAAAATCATAATATTTTATATGTAGTAGAGGAGTGGATAAGATAAGTAAAAGAATTTTGAAAATTATGATATTATCAATAATACTAATATTGATAGAGACTACTTCATATGCAAGATATATAAATACAGAAGTAGTAAAAGGAAAACAAAAAATAGTAAAACCAATTTTAAATATGAAAGAAGGGATACCTATAAAAATAGATAATGAAAATAGAACAAAGAGTTATGAATTTTCAATTGAAAATTTTAAAGATAATGATGTCAGTGAAATAGGATTTTGGTATACAATACAAATTGTTTCAAATATAAATTTAGAATCAAATTTTAATATAAGACTATATAATGAAGAAGGAGAAATACAATTATCAAACTTAAAGACAAATCCAATACTGATAAAAGGAAATGAAAGGATAGAACAAAAATATAAAATAAATATAGAATACAATGAGTCTATAGAAGATGAAGAAGAGTGTGATGAGTTTTTTGATGATATAACTGAGAGTATTTCTGGAATAATACAAATTAAGGTTCATGCAGATCAGGAGATGATATAATCTTGAAAAATAAAGTAGTATACTTAATAATGTTAAATTTATTATTCATAATTATATTAATTAGTAATTTATGCACAGCTACATATGCCAAATATTCATTTGATTATACTATTGATGCAGGAGAAGTTGAAATTGTTGTATAAAGTTTTCTAAAATTGGAAAAAATTATAATAGTATAACATTAAGCTTTTTAAGGGAGTGATATAGTGGAATCAAGTGATATGAAAAATATGGTAGTATTAAAAAATCTTCCATCAAATATGGTAGAAGAAGCCATAATAATTTTTAAGGAAAATCAACGAGTTAAAGAAAAAGAACTTGTAGAAAAAAACAATGTGAAAAATATAACAGAGGTTCAACATAAAAATAGAGATGCTATTTTAAAAGAAGCCGAAATGCTTATAACAGATTATATGAATAAAATAGAAGAAAAAAAACATACATCTAAGAATCATCAAAACAAGATAATATTTAAATATAAAATATTGAAATTATATAGTATAACTTCAACAATACTTCTTATTATCAGTCTAATATTAAATTTCATACAATAACATAAAACACTTTATAAATGCATAAACATTAGTAAATGCATTAGATAAAGTGTTTTTTTATATTATAGAAAAGTTCTCTGAACTCACTATAATATAAAAATAACAATGAACCGGAATTTGCAAAGCAAATTGCGTGTGCGAACAAAGACGCTTATATTGGAAATATAGAAGAAAGGGTACGAGAGATATGGAAAGAGCAATGTCAGTTGAAGACAAAATAAGAAGAGCAGAAGAAATATATTACAAAAGAAGAATGGGAGAAGTTTCAAATAAAAATATAAATATAAGGCCTGAAAAAGATTGGAGAAGAGAGGAAACATCAATTGAAAGAAGATTAGGAAGAAAAAGTGAAAAAAATATAAAATTATTAAAAAGATTAACAAAGCAAATTATTGTATGCATGATAATATACGGAATTTTTTACATTACAGTAAACAATAATTATGTATTTTCGGAAGACTTTACAAATAAAGCAAAAGAAATATTAAACCAAGATATTGATTTAAAGAGTATTTACATTACAGGAATGAGTAAAATAAAAGAATGGAGTGAACAGCTTAACAAACAAACGGAGGAAAATAATCCAATACAAAAAGAAGAAAATCAAGAACAAGATGTAGATAATGCAGGAAATGAAAAAAATGAAGAAAATAACATAAGTGTCGAAAATCAAAATAGTGAAGTTGGCAAAATAGATGAAGGAGATGAAGCAATAGGTGGTGGGAATGACGAGAATGAGAATGTAGAAAATACAAATGAAAATAGTGAATTAACGCAAATGGAACAAGATGCAAATTATATAAAAAATGCCATAAACTTTATTAAGCCAATAAATGGAAAAATAACATCAGGATTTGGGCCAAGAAATCCAACAACAACGACAGTACCCAAAAATCATACAGGAACAGACATAGCAGCAGAAACAGGAACCAAAATTACATCATCAACAGAAGGAACAGTAATATTAGCATCATCAACAGGAGATTATGGAAAACATTTAAAAATTCAAACAAATGATAAAGACATAATTGTGGTTTATGCACATTGTAATAATTTGTATGTAAACGAAGGAGATTCTATAAAACAAGGGCAAGAAATTGCAGAAGTAGGTTCAACAGGAAATGCAACAGGTCCACATTTACATTTTGAAATACGATATCAAGAAAGATATGTTGATCCACAATTAATACTTGAATTGTGAGCAAAAAAGTACCAGTCTTGGGTACAAAACAGAACCGGTCCCAAATGCGCAGTGAGCAAAACAGAACCGGTCCCAAATGCGCAAAAAAGGAGTTGAAATATTGAAATTAAGAATTGATTTAAAAATTATTGTTGTTATACTTATATTTTTATTTACAGGACAACTTAAGACATATTGTATAATAATGTTTTTTTGTTTTTTACATGAACTCGGACATATTATTACTGCGAAATTATTTAAGATGCAAATTGAAAAAATAGAAATTTTGCCATGCGGTTTTTCTGCTTCATTTTTTTCATACAATTCGTCTGGATTTCCTAAAGGATTTTCGATGCAAGAGTTAATTGTTGCATTGGCTGGCCCAATAGTTAGCTTGATACTCGCATTAAGTTTTCAATATATAGATGATACAAATTTTACAATACTAACTAAACAAGAGATTGTTTATTCTAATATTTTGATATTAATATTTAATTTATTGCCTTTGTATCCACTGGATGGAGGAAGAATCTTAAAAAATATTTTGAACATAAAGCTAAGAGGGAACAATACTGACAATATTATAAATAAGGTTTCTTCAGTGACGATAATTTTATTAACGATTGTGAGTAGTATTGCTGTATATTATTTTAAAAATATTGCAATATTTTTGGTTTGTATATTTTTATGGAATATAATTTTAAGTAATAAACTCAAGAAAAATGTCAAATTAGATTCGATTTAATATAAAAAAGAAAGAAAAGCCTTGATATTTTATGGTTAAAATAGTAAAATATAAGTGAAAAAATCTACATAAATATAGAAAGGTGGGCAAGAGATGGGAAAACCAACAGTTGCAATCATAGGAAAGCCGAATGTAGGAAAATCTACATTTTTTAATTACATAGTAGGGAGTAGAATATCAATAGTAGAAGATACGCCAGGAGTAACAAGAGATAGAGTATATGCAGAAACAAATTGGAGAGGAAGAAATTTCACAGTAGTAGATACAGCGGGAATTGAGCCAGAATCAGAAGATATCATAATATCACAAATGAGAGAACAAGCACAAATGGCAATAGAAATAGCAGATGTAATAATCTTTTTAACAGATGTAAAACAAGGGGTTACAGCAGCAGATCAGGAAATAGCATTAATGATTAAAAAATCAAAAAAACCAGTTGTATTAGTATGTAACAAAGCAGACAATATGAGTAGAGATAGAAATGAAATTTATGAATTCTATAATTTAGGAATTGGAGAGCCATATCCAATATCAGCAGCAAATGCTTTAGGAATTGGAGATGTTTTAGATGCGATATTCGAAAATCTACCAGAAAAAAAAGCAGGAGAAGATGAAGATGACAGAATAAGAGTTGCAGTTATCGGAAAGCCAAATGTAGGAAAATCTTCATTAATCAATAAAATATTAGGACAAAATCGTACAATAGTAAGTTCAATTGCAGGAACTACAAGAGATGCAATAGATACAGAATATGAAAATCAATATGGAAAGTATGTGTTGATAGACACAGCGGGAATAAGAAGAAAAAGTAAAGTAAAAGAATCAATAGAAAAATTCAGTATAATGAGAACTTTGCTAGCGATAGAAAGAGCAGATGTGTGTTTAATGATGATTGATGCAAATGAAGGCGTAACTGATCAAGATGCAAAAATCGCAGGAGAAGCACATGAAGCTGGAAAGGGAATAATAATTGTTGTAAACAAATGGGATGAATATGAAAAGGAAACAGGAACTTTAGAAAAATACAAAAAAGAAATTTACAATAAATTGTCATATTTGTCATATGCACCAATAATCTTTATATCAGCAAAAACAGGACAAAGAGTGGACAAGTTGTTTAATATGATAAATAATGTTGCAGAACAAAATGCTATGAGAGTTTCAACATCAGTATTAAATCAAGTAATAAATGAAGCAATAGCAATTGTTCAGCCACCATCAGATAAGGGAAGACGTTTGAAAATATTATATGGAACACAAGTTAGCACAAAGCCACCAACATTTGTTATTTTTGTAAATAGTAAAGAGTTATTTCATTTTTCATATGAAAGATATTTGGTAAATCAAATTAGAAAAGAATTTGGACTTGAAGGAACACCTATAAGGGTGATTTGTAGAGAAAAAGCAGAGTAAGTGCACAAAAAAGTACCAGTCTTGTGAGCAAAACAGAACCGGTCCCAAATGCGCAAAAAAAGAAAGGAGTAGATAAAAATGGCTGCATATATAATAGTTGGAATAGTAGCATATTTAATAGGAAGTATTAGTTTTTCTGTAATTTTTAGTAAAAAAATGGCAGGATTTGATGTAAGAGAAAAAGGAAGTGGAAACGCAGGTGCAACAAATATGTTGAGATCTGTTGGCAAAAAAGCTGCAGTGTTAACACTTTTGTGTGATGCATTAAAAGGTGTTGTTGCAATTATTTTTGCAATAATTGTTGGAGCAATTGCAAAAGAGTCAGATAAAGCTTTATTAGTACAGATTGCAGGAATTTTAGTTGTTGTAGGACATACATATCCAGTATTTTTCGGATTCAAAGGTGGAAAAGGTGTTGCAACAGCTTTAGGAGTTTTATTAATAACTAACTGGAAAATTGGATTAATTTGTTTAGTTTTTGCATTAGTTATAATGGCATTAACAAGAATAGTATCAGCTGGATCTGTTGTAGCAGCAGTTTTATTCCCAGTTTTAGTACTATTTATGCATACAAATTATACAATATCAGAAGGAAGTAGTTATTTTGTTTACAGTATAATTTTAGCAGTAATAGTTTTATTTAACCATAGAAGCAACATCAAAAGAATATTAAGTGGAACTGAAAATAAATTAAGTTTTAAAAAATAAAAATACGGAGGAAAGATAGATGAGAAATATATCTATAATAGGTAGTGGAAGTTGGGGAGTTGCCCTTGCAATTCATTTAGCAAAATTAGGAAACAATGTGAAAATGTGGTCATTTTCAGAAGAAGAAAAAGATTTAATAAATAATGAAAAAAAATGCAAATTTTTGCCAAATGTTGTATTACCAGAAGGAATAAATTGTACAACATCATTTAAAGAAGCAATTGAAGGAACAGATTTTATAGTACACGTTACTCCATCAAAGTTTACAAGAAATATTGTAAAACAATATAAAGAATTTGTAACAAATCAACCAATAGTAATTTGTTCAAAAGGATTTGAAAAAGATTCAATGATGACATTAGATGAAGTTGTCAAAGAAGAAATACCAAATGCAAAAATTGCAGTATTATCAGGACCTAGCCATGCAGAAGAAGTATCAATTTCAATCCCAACAGTATTGGTTGTTGCATCAAAATATGATGTAGTATTAAAAATGGTACAAGATACTTTTATGTCAGAACGAATGAGAATATATACATCAAGAGATGTTAAAGGTGTTGAGCTTGGCGGAGCACTAAAAAATATAATTGCATTTTGTGCTGGAGTTGCTGCAGGAATTGGATTAGGTGATAATACATTTGCAGCACTAATAACAAGAGGATTGGCTGAACTTTCAAGATTAGGTGTTGCTCTAGGAGGTCAAAAAGAGACTTTATACGGATTAAGTGGTCTTGGAGATTTAATTGTCACATGCTTAAGTGAACATAGCAGAAATAGAAGAGCTGGAAAATTGATAGGACAGGGCAAAAGCTTAGAGGAGACTAAAAAAGAAGTTGGTATGACTATAGAAAGCATTGATAATATTGAGGTTGCATATGAACTTGGAAAGTTGCATAATATAGAAATGCCAATAGTTGAAGCTGTTTATGGAATCTTATATAAAGGCTTAAAACCAGAAGATGCTGTAAAAATACTAATGAACAGAGCAAGAAAGAGTGAAAATTAGTGGGCGAGACAAGCATATTTTGCATATATTATATATGCAGGAGGATGAACATTTTATAGTATTTATAATTCGTGGAAGAAAGAATAAAATTATATAGAATTGTTAAAAATATAAAATAGGAGGAATAAAAAAATGGGATTTTTTGATAATTTAGGAAAAAAAGCTAGTGCTGCTTATGATGCAACAGCAGAAAAAACAAGTAAAATAGCTAAAGAAGCAAAACTTAGAATGAAAATGAATGAAAACAAATCAGAGATAAATAATATCTATAAAGAAATCGGAAAAAAAGTTTATGAAAAACATGTTGCAAACGAAAATATAGATATAAAAACTGAATTAGAAGAAGAATGTACAAAAATTGATGTTCTATCAGCAGAAATTGAAACATGCTTAAAATCAATTTTAGAATTAAAAGAGAAAAAACAATGTGAACAATGTCATACAGAAATTGATTTAGATGCTACATTCTGTCCTAAATGCGGTGCAAAACAACCAGAAATCGAAGTAAAAGAAGCTGAAGTTGTAGGTGTGGAAAATGATGATAATAACGATAACAATAATAATGATGCTGATGAGCATATTGAAACAGAAAATACTTCTAATGAATCAGAAGTAGCAAATAACACAGATAATTTAGATAATTCTGCAAGTGAAGAAAACACTGTTGAAAAAGTTACAGAAGTAATGTCAGTAGAAACACAAGAAAATGCTAAAGAAGAAACCAATAATGAACAACAATATTAATATTTTATAAGATTCGCCTATTTAAATTATTGATTATATAATGTAAATAGGCGATGTTTATTATGTATTTATTATGAAAAGCAATAAAACTAATAGGATTTGAATTGATAAAAATATTAAAAGACTATGAAGAGATTATAAAAAGACTATAATTGAATGGAAGGAAAGATTTAAAAATGAAATTAGTAATACAAAGAGTAAAAAATGCCAGTGTAACAGTAGAGAAAAAAGTTGTAGGAGAAATAGAAAAAGGCTTTTTAGTGTTAATAGGAATTAAAGTAGGAGACACAAAAGAACAGGCAGACTATTTAGTAAAAAAATTATGTAATTTAAGAGTATTTACAGACGAAAATGATAAAATGAATTTATCACTAAAAGATGTGGGAGGAAAATTACTAATAGTATCACAATTTACACTATATGCGAATTGCAATGATGGAAATAGACCAAGCTTTATAGAAGCAGCAAGACCAGAAGAAGCAATTCCATTATATGAGTACTTCTGTGATGAATGTGCCAAACGTGGATTTGAAGTTCAAAAAGGAATTTTTGGCGCAGATATGAAGGTTCAATTATTAAACGATGGACCTGTAACAATTATAATTGAAAAATAAAAATTGGTACATTTGGGACCGGTTCTGTTTTGTGCACTGCACATTATGGACCGGTTCTGTTTTGCTCACAAGACTGGTACTTTTTTGCGCAGTTAAGTTTAGTTTGATTAGGAACATATTAGAAAATATTGTCGGAAAGTTTTTGGGATTCGACAAAACTTCTTATTTTTTAGCCTTGGAAAAATATGTAAATAGCTATATAATTACATCATTAAAATAATGAAGGGAGACTGATATGAAAACTTTTTATGAAAAAGAAGACAAGCGATTAATCTTTGAAATACACGAAGATATAGATGAATGTGTAGCTCAAAAAATAAGGAGGAGATTAGATAATGAGATTGAAAGATATATGCCTAAAGAAGTTATATTTGATTTTAATAAAGTTTCTTTTATGGATAGTGCAGGAATAGGGTTAGTAATAGGAAGATATAAATTAGCTAATATGTTAGGAGGAAAAGTCAGGGTGGCAAATTTAACAACAACAGTAAAAAAGATATTTGAGATGAGTGGAATATTAAAGATAATTCCAGAAGTTTCAAATAATATTAATATACAAAATGGGACCAGTCTTGTGAACAAAACAGAACCGGTCCATAATGTGCAGTGCACAAAACAGAACCGGTCCCAAATGTGCAGTGAGCAAAACAGAACCGGTCCCAAATGCGCAAAAAATAGGAGGTAGGATATGAGCAATATATATGACAATGAAATGAAAATAGAATTTTTGAGCAAGTCAAGCAATGAGGCTTTTGCCAGAATTTCGGTTGCTGCATTTATTGCGCAATTGGATCCTACATTGGAGGAACTTGCTGATATTAAGACTGCTGTTTCTGAGGCGGTTACAAATTCGATTATACATGGATATGAGGATCAAACAGGGATTGTTAAGTTGATTTGTAAGATTAGAGAAAATGAAGTTTTGATTGAGATTTTGGATTCTGGTAAAGGGATTGAAAATATTGAAATTGCAAAACAGCCATTGTATACTACAAAGTCTAACATGGAGAGGTCTGGCATGGGCTTTACTATTATGGAGAGTTTTATGGATCATATTGAGGTTGAGTCTATGCTGGGAATTGGTACAAAGGTTACGATGAGTAAAGTTATCAAGAGCAAAGTGGATTCTAAAAGTTCAGAAAATTTTGAATATTCTGAAAATTTTACAGATATGTCTGATATTACAAAGATCACTGCAAATACTACTGCAAATGCTACAATAAGGGGAGATGAATAGTGTATGATAATGTTATGAAAATCATCGAAAATGCCCAAAGTGGTAGTAAGGATGATATGACTAGATTGATAGAAGAAAATAATGGGCTTATTTGGAGCATTGTTCGAAGATTTAATGGAAGAGGATATGATATAGAAGATTTATATCAAATTGGTTGCATTGGTTTTATTAAGGCAATCCAGAGATTTGACACAAGTTTTGAAGTTCGTCTTTCAACATACGCAGTACCATACATTTTAGGAGAAATAAAAAGATACATAAGAGATGATGGACCAATAAAGGTTAGTAGAAGTATAAAAGAATTAAATATAAAAATTTTGGAGCTACAAAAGGAGTATTTTCGCAAATATGGAAGAGATATTAAATTGGAAGAAATTTCGAAAGAATTAAGAATTTCTAAAGAAGAGATTACAATGGCATTAGATTCAGCAAGACCTGTTGATTCAATAGAAAATGCTAAATATACTGATAATAAAACAGATAAGACTGTAAGCATTTTAGATCAGATTTCTACAGGCAAAGATGAACAGACAGAAATTGCTAATAGAATAACTATTAAAAATTTAATTAGTGAATTAAATGATAATGAAAAAGAGATTATTTTACTTAGATATTATAAACAAAAAACACAAATGCAAGTGTCAAGAATTTTGGGAATTACCCAAGTTCAAGTATCAAGAATAGAAAGAAAAGTTTTAGAAAAAATGAGAAGGAAACTTATTAGTTAAAATTAAATATACAATGAACTATATGTTCATTAGACAGGGAGTAATCATGAAAAAATTTTTCTTATATTTTATAGGATTTGTTATCATATTTTTTATAGCTCCTGCAATCTGTACAGCCACTCCGAAAAAGTCAAAAGAGACTGTGGCACAAGGAGAAATACAAGAAAGTCAGCAAGAAAACCAAAACCTGGTGAATGAGCAAACAGATTTTGCAGAGCAGAAAAATACAGAGCAAGCAAATCAAGAGGGGAAGAATCAAGATATTACAATTAAGTTATTACATTCAGCAACTGGTGAGGTTGAAGAATTAAGTTTAAATCAATATTTATATGGAGTTGTATCAAGCGAGATGCCTGCAAGTTACGAGATTGAAGCTTTGAAAGCACAAGCAATAGTTGCAAGGACATACACGATTTATCAAATAAAGCATAATTCTAATAAACACGAAAATGCAGATATATGTGATAATTACGCATGTTGCCAAGCGTGGATTAGTAAGGAAGATAGATTAGCAAAATGGAGTGCAGAAGAAGCGGAAAGCAATTGGAATAAAATTGTAGAAGCAGTAGACTCAACAACAAATAAAATTGTTACATACAATAGAGAAGCGATAAATGCATTTTTCCATTCAAACAGTGGAGGAGTAACAGAAAGTTCAGTGAATGTCTGGGGAGGTGTGGATTATCCATATTTGAAATCAGTAGAAACAGCTGGTGAAGATGGATACAAGCAATATTCTTCTCAGGTTCAGCTATCAAAACAAGAGTTGCAGGATAAATTAAAAGAAAAATATCCAGATTGTGAAATTGACTTTTCGCAAGAGAATTGTATTCAAATATTAGAATATACAACAAGTGGGAGAGTCAAAACAATCAAGTTTGGAAACAAAGAAATAGCGGGGACTGAGGCAAGAACAATATTAGGATTAAAATCAACAAATTTTTCTTTTTCTATAAATGGAGACACAGTGATTTTTGAGGTTACTGGATATGGACACGGAGTAGGAATGAGCCAAACTGGAGCTGATACAATGGCTAAATCAGGAGCAAATTGTGAAGAAATAATCAAACATTTTTATACAGATGTAGAGATTGCAGAATTAAAATCCTTTTAATGAATAATTTTTGAAGAATTGTAAATACTTGTATTAATAATTTAAATCAAGGAGGATTTTATGAGAAGAGGTAAAAGATTTATAGATAGTAAAACTGACGTGTATATATACATTGGAGCAGCAATATTTATTGTTTTAGCTATTGCACTTGGAATTATTATGTATATGTTAACTAGAACTGCAACAAAGTTAGAAAATCAATCAGGAAAGATTGCACAAGAACAACAAGAGCAACAAGAACAGCAATCAGAGGCGCAACAGCAAGATATAAGCAGTACTGAAGAAACAACAGATGCAAGTACAGAAATAGGAAAATCAGTTGAAGAGGCAGAAAATACTGTTAATGCCACAAATACAGCTGAGCCAGTAAAAACAACTGAAGAGACAACAAATACTAATGAAAGTAAAACAAAAAAAGAAACTACAGGAAAAAATACAACTGATTCAAAATCTGCAAAAACTCAAAAGACTAAAGAAGTTGACGAGCCAGACACAACTGCTAATAATGTAAACGATAATGCTTCAAGTGCTGAAACTAAAAAAGAAGTTTCGTTTATAAAACCAACAGAAGGAGAAGTAATTTGTGAATTTGCGAAAGATAATTTGATATATTCAGAGACTTTAAAAGAATGGATAACACATACAGCAATTGATATCAAAGCAGATAAAACAAGTGTAATAAAATCAGCTGCAGACGGGATTGTACGTTCAATAGTAAATGATCCAAGATATGGACTTACAGTAATTATCGAACACGATGATGGATATGAAACTGTATATTCAAATCTATTGACAGCTGAGTTTGTGGTAGAAGGAGAAGAAGTTAAACAAGGACAAACTATAGGAACAGTAGGAAATACAGCTGCTTTTGAAAGTGAAATGGAATGTCATCTTCATTTTGAGTTATTAAAGAATGGAGAATATGTAGATCCATCAATTTATTTGAAATAAAGCAAAATATAAAAGAAGGTCTATTATAGTAGACCTTTTTTTGAATCTTTTTGTTATAGAACTTTTTGCATAGGACTTTTAAGTATTGTTGCAAAATGTTATTAAATATGTTAAACTGAACAAAAAAGTACCATTCTTGGGTACAAAAAAGTACCAGTCTTGTGAGCAAAACAGAACCGGTCCCAAATGTGCAGTGAGCAAAACAGAACCGGTCCCAAATGCGCAAATGTATAGGAGAAATAGAAATGTTAGAAAACATAAATGAACCAAAAGATATAAAAAAATTGACACCAAATGAAAAAGAAAAATTAGCAGAAGAAATAAGAGAATATATAATTAAAATAGTAGCAGAGAATGGAGGGCATTTAGCTTCGAATCTTGGAGTGGTTGAGTTGACAATTGCTTTGCATTCTGTTTTTGATGTTCCAAATGATAAAATTGTTTGGGATGTAGGGCATCAAAGTTATGTACATAAAATTATTACGGGTAGACGAGAGCAACTTAAAGACATTAGAAAATTCAATGCTATTGCTGGTTTTCCAAAGACTAATGAAAGTCTAGCGGATTGTTTTAATACTGGGCATAGTAGTACGTCTATTTCTGCTGTGCTTGGTATGGCTAGAGCGAGAGATTTGCAAGGAAAAGAGAATAGCGTTATTGCTGTTATTGGTGATGGTGCATTGACTGGTGGTATGGCGCTAGAGGCTTTGAATGATGCGGGTTACAGTAAGTGCAAGATGACTGTTATTTTGAATGACAATGAAATGAGCATTTCGCCTAATGTTGGTGGCCTTAATAAGTTTCTTGGAAATCTAAGGACTAAAAAATTATATACAAGAACAAATAATTTATTAAAAAAGCAGATTAGTTCAATTCCTTTAGTTGGAAAGCCTACAGTTACTGCAGTTCAAAGAATCAAGCGAAGCATAAAACAGTTGGTTATACATAAAATGTTTTTTGAAGATATTGGTTTTACTTATTTGGGTCCTGTTGATGGTCACAATATAGAAAAGCTTGAAAGTATACTTGAACTTAGCAAACAAGTTAATGGTCCGGTTTTGATACATGTTTTGACTAAAAAGGGAAAAGGGTATAAATTTGCTGAAGAAAATCCTGATAGATTTCATGCGACTTCGCCATTTGATATTGAAACTGGTGAACCTAAAAAGACAAAAGGAAAAGATTATTCTAAAGTTTTTGGTGAAAAGTTGATTGAACTTGCGAAAGAAAATGATAAAATAGTTGCAGTAACTGCATCTATGAAAAATGGTACAGGATTAGCCAAATTTGCTAAAGAGTTTCCATATAGAATTTTTGATGTAGGAATTGCTGAACAGCATGCTATTACAATGTCTGCAGGTATGGCAAAAGAAGGGATGATACCAGTTGTTCCAATATATGCATCTTTTTACCAAAGGGCATATGATCAAGTTATTCATGATGTTGCAATGCAAGATTTACCTGTTATTATGTGTGTTGATAGAGCTGGAGTTGTTGGGGCTGATGGAGAAACTCATCAAGGTACACTTGACATGGCATTTTTTAGATTGGTTCCTAATTTGACAATTATGGCTCCTAAAGATTTTAAGGAATTAGAAGATATGCTAGAATTTGCTGTAAAACTAAAAAAGCCTGTTGTCATCAGGTATCCTAGAGGAGGAGAAGATAAAGAGATAAAGTTTGAGAAACATGATGTGATTAAACTTGGAAAAGCTGAAATTTTACAACAAATTGAAAATCCTCAATTAAGAGAAGGTAACCATCAAGCAGTAACTATTGTGGCAATTGGAAAAATGGTGGCAAGGGCTGAAAAAAAGGCTCGTCAAATAAAACAAGAACATGGAATTGATGCTGAAATTATAAATGCAAGATTTTTAAAACCTCTTGATACTTCAACAATTTTGCAAAGTATTAAGAAGACTAAAAGTATTATTACAATAGAAGATGGAACTGAAATAAATGGTTTAGCTACTGCTATAAAAGAGTTAATTGTGGATAACAATTTGCAAAATATAAAGTTTAAAAGTTATGCATATCCAGATGAGTTTATTCAACATGGTACTGTTGATGAACTTGAGAATTTGTATGGATTTAATGAATAAAATTAATAACAAATTTGAATGGAAACTAGTAAAAAGAACTGAATCCATTAAATATATAGAAAGGAGATTGATAAAAATGATAAAAAATGCAATAGCATATATATTGAGAAAAAGAAATAGAACAGTCATTATATTTATTATTTTAACAACAGTTCTTTCATGTTTATACTCGTGTTTAAACATAATGAAATCAACAAGTAACTTAGAAAATAATTTATATAAATTATCAAATACATCTTTATCAATAACACAAAACAACAATGAAAACTTTGAAACAAATCAATTTAAAGAAATAGAAAATATAAAAGAGATAAAAGAAACAATTAACCAATATGATGGATTAGCAAAATCTACTAATATTAACGCAGTAGAAGGAATGCAAATGGTCGAAAGAGATGATTTGCCGGAAGAATTCAAGAATATACTTTCAGTAGAAGCCACAAATAATACTGAAAAGAACAATTTATTTAATAGTGGAATTTTTACTCTTACAAAAGGTAGGCATATTGAAAAAGATGATAGAGAAAAAATTATTATACATGAAGAACTAGCACAAAAAAATAATTTAGAATTAAATGATAAAATTCGTCTTAAATTATTTGACTTAAACAATAATGAAATAAAAAAAGAATATGAATTTGAGATTGTTGGAATTTTTTCTGGAAAAAAACAAGAAAAATATACAGGGCTAACATCAGATTTTAGTGAAAATATGGTATTTATTGATTATGAATCAAGCCAAACAGCATTAAATAAAGCAGAAAACAATAAAGTTGTAAATAAACTTGAAATATTTTCAGATAGTTCAGAAGATACAAATATAGCATTAAATAAAATTAAAGAAATAAAAATTGATTGGTCACAATTTAATATCGAAAAAGATGATGATGCATATGAAGAGACCTTAGAATCTGTAGGTGGAATAAAACATATAATAAAAATTATGACATATTCAATTATGGCAGGAGGAATAATAGT
>CAKOYU010000012.1 GCA_934130975.1 uncultured Clostridia bacterium
GTATCTTGATAGTTTATAATCTTTAATAATCTCTTCTTTTCCTTTACCAGTTTTTATTGGCTTGTTGATCTCAACAATCCAATCTTCTTCGCTTGAAACGCTATTATTTGCTGATAAAACTGCTTTATTTATTACTTTTTGAAAATTTCTCCAATCCTTGTATTCCAATACTTTTTGTAATTCACGTGCATACCAATATTCATTTTCATAATCATCTATATGTTTAATATTTTCAAAAATATTGTTAGTATATCTATCTCCAATTTTCTTCATTACTACCTCCTTATTTATTGATTCATATAAAAGTTTTCCATAAGTCGTTATTCCCCCTATTTTATTTAAAATAATTATCATTTTTCAGTTATAAAATGTAAAAAGAAATAAAATAAAAATATTTATTTATAAGCCTTCATAGGAAGTTTTCCATAAGTCGGTTTATACCAGTTTATATTTGTTTTGTTTTCATTCATATTTTCACTTCCTTTATGTTTTTATACAAAATTAAGCATGTTTATATTTATACATGCTTAATTTTACTTTAAAAGAATTTATATTCATTCTTATCTTCTCTTTCGTCTCTTGCTTTTAACTCTTCATCATATTTTTCATTTTTAAAATACCAATCTGTTTTTCCATCAGAAGGATTAATTTTTCTTCCTTTATCAGCAATCATATCCATTACTGCAAAAAGTGCAAGTATAATTGCAACTACATCTGATATTAAATTCATTGCTAAATTATTTGTTATTGATGCTTGTCCTTGAATTATAGGTGTTAAATTAGAAATTAAATGTTCTCCAAAATAAGCACCATATATAACTAAATATATTAATGATCCTGCCATTATTCTTTTTACTACCATTATAATGCAAGGTATTGTCGCAAATGCAATTATTACTTCAAATGTGAAATTATATGCTTCTAGGCCTAACATATCTATAGAATATTGTGTGCATAGTGCAACTACTGCTCTAAATAGCCAGAACATTACCATAAATATTGCTATTAGCCATGTAGAAAAATTTTTCATTTATTTTTTCCTCCACTTCATTTTTCTTACATTATTAAATAAAAAATTGGGGTTGTAGAAATCTAATTCCACCCCCAAAATTTTATTAGTCTTCATCTACAAAATTAAATTCGTCTTTATATTTATCCTTAAATATTTCAAATACTTGATTTAGAATTTCTTCATCTTCAACTCCAACATATGATTCTTCTTCTGAATCATCATCTGTATCTTCTAATTTTAATATTACTACTTCTCCTTCATCTTCTTCACCTTCAGATGTTACTGGTAATAATACTACATATTCTTCATTATCTAATTCTACTAAGTCTAAGAATTCAAATTGAACCTCATTTCCTTCTTCATCATTTAGAATTACTATGTTATCTAATTCTTCGTTTTCCATTCTCTACTCCTTTCATATAATTATATTTAATATAATACACTATTTTAATATTTTTTACAACTAATTTTTAATTTTATTTAAATATGTTTCTAAAATATATACTGCAGATATAGTATCTACTATATTTCGCTTTTTATTCTTTCCTACATCTAAGAAATTCATTGTCTTGTGTGCAGCTACTGTTGTTAGTCTTTCATCTATTGTTTCTATTTTTAGTTTGTTATATTTACATTTTAACTTATGTATAAATTTTTCTGTTATTTCTGTTCTTTTTGATGTAGTACCATTCATATTTATTGGTTTACCTATAACAATAGTATCTACTTCATACTTTTCTAATATTTCGTCTAATCTTTTTAAAATCACTTTATCTGAACCTTTATTATGAATTGTCTCTAGACCTTGCACTGTTATATTCAATGCATCTGTTATAGCAACTCCTGTTCTTGCATCTCCATAGTCTATTCCTAATATTCGCATATTTACTCCTATTCTTCTTCTAGACCTATATATTTTATAACCATACTTTCTAAAAGTTCGTCTCTTTCTATTTGTCTAATTTTATTTCTTGCATCTTTATAGCTTGTAATATATGTCGGATCACCTGATAATATATAACCAACAATTTGATTTATTGGATTATATCCTTTTTCAACTAATGCCTCATATACCTCTTTTAAAACTTCTGCCTTCTTTGCGTTTTTTTCTTTTTCAAAACTAAAACTCATTGTTTTATCAAAATCCATAATTATATTACCTCCTTATTTATATACATGTAATATCATTTTCCTTTTTATCAGCATTATCAACATATTGTTCCAATTTTTTTAATACTTCTTCCATTCCAGTCCCTTTATAATATGTTGTTAATACAAAATTAAGTTTAGCTTTTACAACTTGTGGTGGCTCTGTTTTATTTTTCTTTTTCTTTTTTCTATCTACTTGTTCAATTTCTATTTCATCTATATTCGCATTCTGAGCTAATGATATTTCTAATTTTTCTACTTCATTTTTTATATCTGTTATAAAAGTTGTTACAGACTCAATATCTACTCCTGAAAATACTATTACAAATTTAGGTCCCATGTATCTTATAAACAAATAATCTTTTGATATACTATTTTCTATACATTCGCTTATTTCTGTTATAACTTGATTTCCTAACTTTCTAGAATAATTATCATTTATTTCTTCTATATTAGTTATTCGATACATACATACTGTAGATGTTGTATATTTATCTATTATTTTCTTGCCTTCTCCATATAAATATTCCTCTGAATATAATCCAGTAAATAAATCTCTTCTTACTATTGCTTCTAATGTCTTTTGGTGTACTACTGTTCTTAATACTGATACAATATTTTCTTTAACTACTTCAAATATTGTAGTATCGATATTGTCAAAATCATGTGGAACTCCACTTTCTATTATCCAATATCCAATATATACATTTTCTATATATATTGGGAAAAATATTGCAGATTTTGCTCTTCCAAATTCCATTTCTTGATATGGCAATCTTTCAGTATCATTATTTACTGTAACATATTTAGGTGTTGCCGTTGCTATACTATCTTTAAATATATCAACTTCTTGTAATTTACTTAATGCTTTCCAATGTTTAGGGTCAACATTAGATGCCTTTACTTCATATTCAGCTCCATTAAATACAACTATTGTAGAATATTTTATTTCATATTTTTCTATTAATATATTATTTATTTTTTGGATTTTTTCGTCTACAGAAGAACATTCTCCTATTGTGCTTAAAAAATCTTGTAACACCCTTAAATTATTAGCTTGTCTGCTCAAATTATTAAATTGTTGTATTTTTTTGTGTATAGTTATATTGTAAATAAGCAATATAATTATAATTGCAACTAATATTCCAACTATAAATATCAACTTTTATCCCCTCCATTACTAATAATTTTTCTTCATTTGATTTAATGTATTATTCATTCTTGTAGAAAACCCATTACTTTCATTGTTTTTTATTGATGGTGGTGTATATTTTTCTGTTTTACTATTTGTCATATACACCATATTAGCTAATCTTTTTAAACTTTGTAAAAACTCTTTTGAATAACCTCTTAATGATACATCACATGTTACCAATCCATCTAAATATCTTAAATATGATTTTAAGTCAAATGGTATGATAGCACGTTTAACAGATTTTCTGTTAAACAATTCTTTTCTAACTGTCATAGAAGCATCATTGTATATTGAAATTCCTCCTATAAGGATCTCTTCGTTAATTTCTTTTGTATTCATAAATTTATTTAATACTACTCTTGCTTTTGCTTCTTCAAACATTCCTTTATCACTTAATTGTCTTAAAAAAGCTGTAAGTGGTTGAATTGTTAATATATCCATTGATTGAACCAAATATATTTCTTGAGCATATTTGAAATATCTCATTGGAGTTGTAAAATCACAATCCATTAATACTACTGTATGCATTTCTAATAATGTTTGTACTATTGGTTCAACAGCATCTAGGTTTTCATCTCTCTCAAATGGTGATGTATACACAGTTAAATTCTTGTGAGTTTTTATGCCATTAGCTTTTCCTATTTTCAAATTATTCATTATATAATTTGATTGTTTCCTTAGTTCTTCTTCATTTTTAGTATATATATAATATGCATTTCTGTTTTGTGTTAAATCTAATATTGCTGTATCCACTCCACTAGCAGACAATATTTCTGCTATATTATTAACTAAAAATGAGGTTCCATTTTTACTTGTTCCAACAAATGCTACTATTTTTTGGTCTTGTCTCAATATATTATACATATCTAATTCAGGATATTTTTCTTCCACCTTTGGTCTATTTTCATTCTCATTAGCCATTCTTAGATTATTTAATACATCTGTATATTGGTCATCAATTTTATCTTCTTCATGATTTTCGAATCCTGGTAGTGTTGTTTCTTCTTCACTGTCTTCGAATCCTGGTAATGTTGTCTCTTCTTCACTGTCTTCAAATCCTGGTAATGTTGTCTCTTCTTCACTGTTTTCAAATCCTGGTAATGTTGCTTCTTCTTCACTATTTTCAAATCCTGGCAATGTTACTTCTTCTTCACTATTTTCAGCCATTGGTAATGTTTCTTCTTCGTTATTTTCGAATCCTGGCAACATTGTTGCTTCTATCTCTTCTGGTTGAGCATTTTTTCTTGGTCTTCCTCTTTTTCTTTTAGGTTGCTCTTGTACTGGTTGTTCTATTGGATTCTTTCTTGGTCTTCCTCTTCCTCTTTTTACTGGTTGTACTGGTTCTTCTACCACTTGTTGTTCTTTTTCTACTACTGGAATTTCTTCTTCTATTTTTTCTGATTTTGTATCAATTTCTTTCATTGTTCTTTGCATACTCTCAGCTGTAGTAGTTGTTGGTTTTGTAAGTATCTTTTTCTTATTTAAACCAATAGTAGATGGAATAACCACCGGTGCATTTGGCTTTCTAGTTTTACTATTTTTTAGCAATATTTCACTTGTTCCAGCTTTTGCTTTACTTTTTTCTACTCTTAGTTTATCTGATACTTTATTATTATATGAATTTATTTCTTGATACTTTTCAGATTTTTCTTCTAGTACTGCTCTTACATTTAATGGTAAACATTTGCTTATTATCTTTAACTGTACATCATTATATTGATTTGCAATACTATTGAAACTTTCAACATATTTTTCTTCATCATTTCCTATTCTTTTGTAATGTGATAATATATTTTGTATTTCTAATTCACTAACATCATTTTCATCATCTTTTTCATATGTTACATCTTCTGTATCGATTTTGTAATAAATCTTTGCTTCTTTTTTTGAACGTGGTCTTTTTATTAATTTGCAAACTTCACTTGCACTTCTATCATTACCTAATAGTGCATCATAAACTCCAATTCCAAATAATTTTACTAATATTTGTTCTGATTTGTTTCTTCTTTCTGTACATATTAAAATTATTGGTATGTTTTCCCCTTTACTGTTAGATGCTTCATCACTAATGCTATCTAATCTATCAAACAAAAATTTATCCATTTGCTCATAGTCTGTATTTACATATTGTTCTAAATCTTCGCTTATTACTATTCTATCATATGTTTTATCTTTTTGTAATTCTTTTAATATTGCATTAAAGTAATAAACATTTTTATATGATATTATTTGTTTATATTCTGATTGATATTTTTTTATTATAGCTTGTGATGTATTTTCATTACTTACTGCAAATAAAACTTTCATTTGTTACCCCCTTCCAAATTTTACAACAATTGCAAATGCTAGTGGTAAAACTTGGCATATTACTAATATAGTTACGAATGATATCATCATTACTAAACCTTTTTCTTGTGTATCTAGTTTTCTTATTCCTATTACATATTGATACATTGCACTTACAGCAATTCCTAAAAAACATAATGGTATACTATATACTCTAATCATGTTTAATATATAAGCAGTTAACCCATATGCATCTGAACCGTATTTTTCTTTATATTCATCTAATGTTTTTGCTGCATTTTCTTTTATTTTTATTAGCTGGCTTTCATTTTTTTCATCAATAATATTTTCTGCCGCATATACTTGATTATATCCAAACAATATTATGGTGAATAATAATATTATTATCGCAACTATTTTCTTCATACTATTTTCATTTCCTTTCACTTATTCCATATATTTATTACCTATATATCATACACTAGAATTAAAAAAATAGCAAGGAAATTCTTGCTATTTTTTTATTTTTTTAGTCTGATATTGTTTTTAACAATATTTGACATTTCTGCATATTTATGGTATTATTCTTTTATTCTAACGAAAAGGGGTGGTTATATGGAAAAATTGGGTAATATTATTGTATCTGTTTATAAAGACGAAAATAATAAGACTAATTTCCAAATCCAAACAGATAGTGAAGATATCTTGCCGGTTTCTTATGTTATTGAAGATACATTAAAAATGTACTAGAATAGTTTTTTATAATTATAGTCTTAAACAATAAAAGCAATATTCCATAAAGAAATATTGCTTTTTTGGTGCCTCGAACGGGAATCGAACCAGTGACACAGGGATTTTCAGTTTTCCGTGCTATTTAATTTTAGATATTATTTGTTATTATTTAGTATCACTTAACCCCTTTGAATTTAGGCACTTTTTTAAACATTACTTAGTAAAAATATTTAAATATAAACAAAAGATAAAATGATTTTTATAAAAGAAATTTTTTAGATGTTTTTTAGATATAAACATCTACTACTATTGATATTAATTTTGTATTTTCTATAACAGTAATATCATTTAAAGGTAAAGTTGCTCTACTTTTAAATATAAATGCCTTAAAATCGATTTTTGGGCTTAATTGAATAGGGACAAATTAACTACTTGTAGTTTTATAACTATGAGTAGTTTTTTTATGTTCAAAAGAGAAATGCAACACCTCTTTAAAAGTGTTTGGTGTGATGAGCCGATGCTATAAAGTTCATTCGTATTTGTATAAGCAGTCTATTTATACAAAATGCGTGAGTGAGATTTTAGAACACAGACTCACAATAATAAAAGAGTATTCGGTGGCATATCTTGGTGTGGATTTATAATTGTAAAAAGTTTGGACAAGTATGAACAAAGATACTTTAGTAGTATCAGCAATTATAGTAGCAAAGCTACTTACTAGACTACCTATGAAACGAGGCGAACGACCGACGGTTTCAGTTTGTATAGGTGTAATAATTCTATTTTTTATAAATGGGATATTACACCTAATTTACTTCAGCTCACTCTCTCTGGTTTCTAGTCGGGGTGGCTTTGAACTCACAAAAAATTTATATGCAAATATAAAATTTTTGTAAGTATGCGTGGAAGTATGAAACCGAGCTAGGTTTCATAAGAGCTAAGAAAAAATTTGTAAAAATGTTTTTCTTGGCTCTTTTTTTCAATAAATTGCGAAAAGCAAATTTATTGAAACATAAAAAATACACGGAAGTAGAATTTTTTATGAAAAACCTAAAAATGCAGATAAGCAATTTTAGGTTTTAGGGGTGTGGGGTTCGCAACCCTGCCACACAGATAAACTTTGTTTGTCTAGTGTGTTAGACATTGAAACAATATCTCAAATGAATAAGGAGGTGCATGGAGATATGAGTTACGCTATCGTAAGAAATGAAAAATTAACACGAGCAGAAATAAATGGAAAGGGAACTCATAATGATAGAAAAGCAAAAAATCATACTAATAAAGATATTGACCCTACAAGAACACATTTAAATTATTACATTAAGAAAAACGAACTAACATACACAAAAGAATTTGATAAATATTTGAAAGAAAATAATTTACAATGTCATCTTCGTAGCAATAGTATAATAATGTGTCAAATGGTGTTTACATCAGACCAAGCTTTTTTTGATAAAATTGGAGAAAATGAAACAAAAAGATACTTTGATGAATGTTATAAATTTATATGCAATTATAAAAATCTAGGCGAAAAGAATATAATATCAGCAGTTGTTCATTTAGATGAAGGAGCTCCTCATTTACATTTGATGTTTGTTCCTGTTGTTCATACAAAAGATAAAAATGGAAAAGAAATTGAAAAAATATGTGCAAGAGATTTTTGGAAAGGTCGAGATAGTTATAGAAAATTACAAGATGCTTATTTTAATCATGTAAAATCAAAAGGTTTTGATTTAGAAAGAGGCATGTTTGTTGAAGCTACAAACAGAAAGCATTATTCTGTTGAAGAATATAAAAAGATTACAAATTATGAAAATACCAAGAAAATTTTAAAAGAAATGAAACTTGAATTACCAGAAGTTCTAGATATAAATGACATCAGTAAGTTTTCAATAAAAAGAGATGAAAAAATATTAGAAAAAATTATAAAACCTCAAAACGACTTGATTAAGGAATTATATAAAGATAATCTTACTTTAAATAAAGAACTATCAAAACAAGCTAAAGTTGTTGATGAAGCTGTAAAATATCAAAAAGAACGAGATAAAATCATTGCTGATAACAAAGAATTACACAATACTGTAAAAGAAATAAAACACGAATATCAAAACAAAAATGGTACTCTTGATTTAAAATATAATAATAGAAAAAGAGAACTTGAAAAAGAATATCAAGAAAAAACTTATAATTTAGAGTATGAATACAAATATAAAGTTCGTAAATTAGAAAGAGAAAATAGCAAATTACACAAAATAATTGATAAATTCTACGAAACTATTGATAAATTCATACATTGGATTTGTGTTAAATTTGATATTGCCGAAGAAGATAATTTAATTAGAGATTTTCAAAAAGAAACTAATACTTTTCTTGATCCAGAAAAACAAATAAAACACGAAGAAATGAACAAAGAATGGGATTTAGAGAGATAACATAATTTAAAGGCAAGTTGGGTTAAAACTTGCCTTTAAATACCTATATAGTTATTCTCTGCTAATTCAAATTTTATAGACACAATTATATCTTTATAGGATTGAACAATATATCACTCCCATAATAAATTTTAACTATCTGTTTGTAACTTTTTTCTTATTTTTATTATTTTTCCTTTATAATTATTTATATTAGTATTTAATGAATTAATTTGTTCCTCATATAAATCAAGTAATTTCTTTTTTTGTATTTCAGATAAATCTTTAGTTAATAAGAATGCATTTTTCTTATTAATTCCAATTTTCTCTAATTCTTCTTGTATTTTAAGTAATTTCTTCTTATCTGGATCTTCAGTATATTTTATAGAATTTAAAAAATTATTTGCTTTCAAATCATTGCTATTTTGAATATCAGAAAAGAACGCATAATTTGTTTCTTTTTTATTAGTAATTCTTTTGAAAAAATTAATAATTCTTTTTAATATTCCATAATTTCCAACAACTTGCAAACTAGTTTCATTTGTGTTCATAATTAACCTCCATTTACTCATCAGATAAAGATATATCTTTATCTGAATCTAGTTGTTCATATTCTGCTAATAAATCTTGAGCTCCTTTTTCTTGTTCTGTCAATATTTTTTTAGCAGTTGCTCTACCTACCACTTCTCCAAGAAATGATTCATCAGGATATTGTAAATCATTTTTTGATTTTTCTAACTCAGATTCTGTTTCCATTCTCATAATATCTCTACACACTCTTTCAATGTGTGGTGCTGGGAAACGTCCACAACAGTCCTGTTCTTTGGCATGATCATCTAAAAATTTTGAAAATCTATTTGGATTTTGATTTATAAATTCTATAACACTATCTATATTTACACCACTTTGATGTCTCGCCCATTCTGAATAAGAACTAGATAGTCCCATCGCTGTCTCAGGATAATTTTCTTCTTCGCCTTTCCAAACTACAGTATAATTACCACCATTAGTCCAATCAGCACCTTTAATATGATATTTTTCACCATTGATTTCAAAATCATAAACAGTACGTGAATAATATCCATCAGCTCTTCCATATTTATAATGATGATCTTTTACTTGTACTGGTTTAGCCTTATGATTAAATTGCTCTATCTGTTCTGGTGTCATCTCAGCTACTTCACTTTGCAAATACATCATATCAGAAATTGTATTATATGGACATTTTACTTGTAGATCTGTTACCCCTGCATTATCTGATAATTCTCCACCAATTAAATATGGTGCATTTTCTTCTTCTCCTATAGCTCCTATTACATTTTCTGAACTGTATCTTAATCTATTATCAGTTCTCCAGTTACTTAAAACTGATACTTCTCCAATTCCACCTTGTGCAAATTCTTCTAATTGTTTATTAGCTTCACTTAATGATTTAGTATTAGCAGAATCAATTATTTCATTTAATTCTGTTCCATCAATTTCAATATCCAGAGTTTTTCCTCTAATAACAGGATGAGCAACCGATATTATTAGTTTTGATTTTTCTGTTTCTTCATCTTGTAACATTCTAATATAATTCTTTTCATTTTCTGATAATGATGATTCTCTTAATATTTCTACAATCTGTTCAGGAGTTAATTCTTCTGATTTTGATTTTTCAGCTAAAGTTGCTAAAAGCATATTATATGCATCATTCATTTCTTGTTGACTAGATGGCATTACCTTTTGTGTTAAGAACTGTTCTTTTTCGTCCCATGGAATATTTGAATCCATTTCTAAATATTCCTTTAATGTATCAAATGAAGTTAAATTTTCTGTTCTAGCTAATCTTATGAAATTATCATCAACTTCGTCTCTTAAGGAATGTGATATAAATAAGTCCTGTAATTGTTCTTTTTCAACTTCAGTTAATTGTTTGTTGTTATGAATAGTAGAAAGTCCTCTCATAATACTTTCTCGTCCAAATGAAACAGTACCATTTTCTTGCATTTGTTCTTGTAATTTTTTAAATATTCTGCTACTTAAATTTTGTGGACAACTCTTTCTTTCTGTTTTTCCAGACCAATTAGGAACATATTGTTCCATTAGTTCTGTTTCGCGGTCTCTTACTGGTTGAACATCTGTCATAAATTGTTGAAAATCTTTTTGATGCCCATTTGTAGCCAAAAATTCAGCAACTTCGCTTTCTAGGCCGTATGTTCTAGCCACTCTATTAATATTTTGAAATGGCAATTTATCTACAAATTTTCTATATTCATCTATTCCACCGTCTAAAATTTTTAACAATCTTTTTTGAGTTGCATGATAGAAAGTTAATGCCCATGTATCCACATTTTCATAATATCTATTTGGTAAGTATGATAATGCTAGTTCTCTTTCTTTATCACCTAGTAAGGACATTATTCCATCTTCTTGTCTATCTTTTCCACATTCTAATATCTCGTGTCTAACATCATAATCTTTATATATTGTACCTAATTCGTATATCATAGAGCTAGTTATTTTATCTATATCTTCTTTGATTTGTCTAGCATTTACAGTTCCGTTATGAGCTCTAGAATATGTAGCAATCAATTTAGATACTTCATATTTGTCTATTCCTAATGTTTCCATTAATTCACTTCTTATACCTTTTGCCATTATTTGTTCCACCTTTCAAATTAAATTACTATATTCATTTTATATCATATTAAAACATTTTTGTAAAGTATATAACATTTATAATAAAAAAATAATACATTTGTAATGTTGCTATAATATTTACTACAATGACGAAGAATTTGGGTGGATGTTTCTAAAAATTCAAACCTGGTTTCCTTACAATGTACAAATTTATATAAATGGAAGAGAATATCTTTCTAAAGTTCTTGATAAAAATAATATAAAATATGAAATGTATAATAACTCTTTTTCATATATCGAAAATTTTGAGGAAGCACAAAAACTTGCAGATGGAATTTTAGATAAGAAAATTTCTGATTCATTTGATGGTATAATTAAAAGGATTAACAATTTACTTCCAAATATAGAAAAAATTTTTAGTCATTCATACTATTGGTGTATTGATCAATGTGAGTTTGCAACCGATATTAATTTTAAGAGTCGTTCAGATTTAAGCTCTTTTTACAAGACACTGGTTGAAACTACATACTTTGCATTCAGTAGTGAAGATATATATTCTTTCTTTGGAAGAAATGTTTCTAAGATTCACACTTTTAAAAAAGGCGAAATTATTTCCGATTTAAGAGACAGGTATCAAGGTTACCGAATAAAATTTAAAATTAATAATAATCAAATTAAAATGTATGATAAAGTAAATAATTTACGTATTGAAGTTACAATCAATAATCCAAAAGACTTTAAAATTCTGAAAGAGAAAGAAAAACTAGTTAATCATAAAGATTTTCAAACAGTAAAAGAATGGGTTCCAATGGGAAAAAGTATAGCCAATCTTTATAGATATGTTGAAATTAGTAAATCTATTATTAAAAGGTATATAGATGCTATGCCAGAAATTAATATAGATAAAGTATCAGTAGAAGATGTAACAAAAATTTCAAAAAGTAAAGAAGTTAATGGAAGACGTTATTCTGCATTTAATGTTTTAAACTCAGAAACATTATTGTTATTTCAAATAATTTCAAGTGGAGATTTTTGATTAATGGATTTAACAATAAAAATGTAAGAAAAAAATATTTTAAAGAAAATTGTGAAACTAGTAAAAATATCAATAAGACAACTCGATTACTTGCAAAATTAAAAGCACATGGAATTATTAAGAAAGTAGCTCGAAAAAATAAGTATTATTTAACTAATGATGGTAGAAAACTAATCTCAAATGTACTTATTTATACCAAAAGAGAACTATTAAATTAATTGTCCCCAAAATTCAAGATATTTTGGGGAAAGGGGAATTATGCCCTTTTTTATATTTTAAAATTAAAATCTTGTTTTTTATTACAGTTTTTTGACTGTAATATCATAAAGTTAATAATATAACACAAAATATCACAATTTTTATTTATTTATTTTCTACTAACCATTTATAAACTTCATCTTCTGCAAGTTTACCTTTTTTCATTTTATTTACTTTATCTTTAGCATCTTTTTTCCATTTTTCAAAGTCTTTTTGAATAACTTTACTTTCTTTATTTCTTTGTGCTATCATAAATTTTTGCCTATAAATTCTTCTATAAAGAGCTTGTGTTTCATTGTTTTCTAAATTTTTCTTATATTGTTCATTTGCACCTTTTTCTCTACAAGTAGGGCTTTGGTCTGGATTTGCTAAATCGCAATATATTTCGTTTTGTCTGTAACTTGGTATAAAATATCTACCACAATTTAAACAGGTCTTAATTTGCAAATTCTCGTGTCTTACTACTTGATCTAATATTGCAAAACACATACTTGTTAATTTTGTACTTGTATAAAAATTATGAAGTTCTAGTTTAGAATCTTTGTTATTTATTCTTTTTATCAATTCTTGCATTGTTTCATTATGATTATAATTATGTATGTTTATATAATTATCTGTTATAATTTCAATATCTTGTGAATATGTATAAAACTCGCTATCTCTTATGGTATAAGCTACAAATTTAGCAAGTTTATTTTCTTCTCCTTTTAATTCTTCATTTCCATTCAAGTTATATACAAAATCTACACATTTTTTAAAATTGTCTTGCCACTCAATAAATGTGTAGCTACTAGTTTCAAATATATCTTTTATAATTTTTCTAAAATGAATATCATCAATATAATCATCATTTTTAAAATAATCATTTGGTACATAATTTTTTACTAATTCATAACCATAAGCATAAAAGAAAGTATTATATGCTGTTTCATAATTAGTAAAGTCTGCATTTAAAAAATTTATAAGCATAGCACCTAAGTTTTCTACATAGTGAATATATATAGTAGATGGATGTCTTATTACTTCTTTATCTTTTCCAGCTTTTACTTTTGAAATATCTTTTTCTAATTTTAAATATAATTTTGTTTCATCATCAGGATTAATTCTATCTCTTTTTACTTGATATAAGTATAAAGGTGTTGCATAATGTTCTTTTTTTTCTTCCAAATCAAACCACATATAAAAGTCTTCAGATACATTTACACGAGGCAATTCTCTCATTTTATATTCCCCTTTCAAAATAAATGTGAACAATTTTGAAAATATTTCTAAAATTGTATTGACAAATATATTATACCATAGTATAATAACAATGTCAAATATTATAACTAAATTGTTCATAACATCATCGTATAAATAATTACTACAAACATCAGATGGCAATAATTAAATATTAGACTGACTATTTCAAGGAAATAGCCAATAGGATTTTTATATTTAAAAACTTGCAAACAAAAAATCAACCAAAGGAGGAATAAAAAAATTGAGCAATAAAGAACAGATTTTAGATTTATATTATAATGAACATTTAAAACAAAATGAAATAGCAGAAATTGTTGGTACTAGTACTCAATATGTATCAAAAGTTGTAAGAACTGATAGTAGAATTAATCAAGAAAAAGAAAGTCGCAAACAAACTAATTCAGAGCAAAGAAAAATCTATATGCAAAATTATTTTAAAACTTATAATAGACCAAAGAAAGAAGATTTAGCATATCAACAAATGATTGCTCAATTAGAACAAGATATACTAGAATTATCATTTAAAAATAATACTATTTCTAACTATGCTTTTGCAAAATGGAACTCATCTGCTTATCATACAAATAGTAAAGGAAATTTAGTTTTAAATAGAAATTTGAAAGTTGGATTTGATGTTCCAAAATCAATAAATATGAATATCAAAGTGCCAACACAAAAATATAAACACAAATATTGTTATAGTTATTAATAAGACTTTATTAAATTTATTTAATGAGTCTTTTGTATTGTGAATTTTTAGGAAAGGAGGACTAGCATAATGGGTACTATTAAAGAGAACTATCAAATGATGTTTACTTCATATCCAGATTTAGTAACCATCAAACAATTAACAAAAATGCTTGGTATTGGTGTTACACTTGCTTATAGATTAGTTAAAAGTAATACCATTCCTGCATTAAAAGTAGGTAGAGAATACAAAATACCAAAAAGAAATGTTATAGCATATTTAACAAATCAAAATTAAGCCATTGTCATTTATTTGATGATGGCTATATATTTTATTACACAAACTAACTAGACTTAAATGTAATTACATGGTATTATACAGGCAATATCAATAGTAAGTTAAATTTAAGCTGTTATAGAAAAGAAAGGAGTAAAATATGATAGATGTAACAGGTAGCTTACAAATTAAAAATAAAATATATCAAGCAGTTTTAAGTTATAAACAAGATAACAAATGGAAAACAAAATGGTTTTCAACTAAAGTTCCTGCAGTAAAAGGAAATAAAAAACAAGCACAAGCAAAACTTGAAGAAATAAAAGCACGATTTCAAGAAGAAATAAATAGTGATCATATTGATAATGATGAAATATTATTTATAGATTATATGAAAAAATGGTTAAAAATGATAAAAGCAAGTGTTGAAGAAACAACTTATAATGGTTATAGAGGTGTTATAAATGGTAGATTAACAGAGTATTTTAATAATAAGAGAATAACTTTACAAGACATTAAACCAAAACACATACAAGACTTTTATCAACATTTATTAGATAATGGGCTTTCTGGAAATACTGTTAAGCATTATCACGCAAATATTAGAAAAGCTTTACAATATGCAATGAAAACAGATATTATTCCATCTAATCCTGCTGACAAAGTTGATTTACCAAAAATTGAAGAATATACACCCAACTTCTATACAAGTGATGAAGTTAAAGTTTTACTAAATGAAGTTATTGGAACAAAATTAGAAATTCCTGTAATGATAGATTGCTTTTATGGTTTTAGGCGAAGTGAAGTTGTTGGGTTAAAATGGAGTGCTATTGATTTTGAAAAAGACACTATAACGATAAACCATACAATTACACAATCAAATGGAAAATTAGTCATAAGAGATAAAACAAAAACAAAATCTAGTAAAAGAACTTTACCTTTAGAGCCTATTGTAAAATCTTTCTTACTTGAATTAAAGGAAAAACAAGAACACAATAAAGAACTATGTGGAGATAGTTACAACAAAGAATATTTAGAATATATATGTGTTGATAATTGTGGTAATCTTATAAGACCAGACTATGTAACAGAAACATTTTTGAAATTATTAAAGAAAAAGAATTTAAAGCAAATTCGTTTTCACGATTTAAGACATACTTGTGCAAGTATTCTTTTGAAGAATGGTGCAAATATGAAAGAAATACAAGCATGGCTTGGACATTCAAATTATAATACTACTGCAAATTTATATGCACATTTAGATTCAAGTAGTGTATGTAACACTGGAAAGGTAATAACAAATGTATTTAGTACAAAAAAAGAAGTAGCCACTGCTTAACTACTTCAAATTTTTTAGATATTTTTTTAGATACTACTAAAAATTTGATATATTTTGGTACAAATTAGTGTTTGGTGGTCTGAAGTGGAATCGAACCACTGACACGGAGATTTTCAGTCTCCTGCTCTACCAACTGAGCTATCAGACCATTAAGTTGCACCAAAGATTTTCAGTCCCTTGCTCTACCAACTGAGCTATCGAGGCATCTTATATATAAAAAAATGGCGACCTGGAACGGGCTCGAACCGTCGACCTCTAGCGTGACAGGCTAGCGTTCTAACCAACTGAACTACCAGGCCGTAAAACATGGTGGTCGCTATAGGGCTCGAACCTATGACCCTCTGCTTGTAAGGCAGATGCTCTCCCAGCTGAGCTAAGCGACCATGTCTTCCGACAAGACTTAGTATACTATGTTTTTATTATATTGTCAATACTTTTTTTAATTTTTTTTTATTTTTTTGAAATTTTATTAAAATTCCCCATTTTTTCAATTAATTGTTGTACTAGTTTTTCCTGTTCCTACAACATTTTCTTGTAAAGATCTCCATGTATTGCATCCAATAATTCCATCACTCGCCAATCCTCTTGATGTTTGATATCTTTTTACAGCATTTGTTGTTTGTGTTCCAAATACACCATCAAGACCTCCTGTTTTATATCCTAACGTATTTAAGTCATCTTGTGCTATACATACATAATTCCCCCTACTTCCTTGTCTAATAAGAGGATATCCACCAGAACTACAAGCAGGCATTCCAAATCTTTTATCAAAATGTACCCATGTTGGTGACAATGATGCCGGCTCTACATATGACCAAATTTTAGAATTTATTGCACTATTTCTTAATGCATTTCTTTGTGCATTAGTCCACCCTTGCCCAACATCAAATGCAGTTCCTGCATAATGTTGACTTTGATTTCCATGTCCACCTTCCCATGGTCTTTTAAATGCAAAACCTACAGGAATTGGACTTCCATATATATATCTTTGACTATTCCATGCTTGCATTGTTCTTTTATCTGTCCATAATATATTGCTTTTACTGGATCCTCTAAATTCTTTTACTTTTAATGTTCTGTTGGCATTATACGGCATTGCCTCATTTTCTCCTCTATAAAATGTTTCCATTCTATTTGTATCTTGATTATATATTAAAATTTTTGCCATAAAAAAACTCCTTTCATAATATATTTCTATATATTATGAAAGAAGAATATTTTTTGTTATTTTTTCTCTGTGCACTTTACAATTACTCTTTGCTTAGCATCATCAGTACATGTAATTATCGTAACTTCTCTTTTTCCATTTGTATATTGAGTTGTGTCTGATCTATCATTAGGATCTACTGTATGTAAATCATATACCTCATATTGAACTGTTCTTTGGCTTAAGTCTTGCACCTCAACTATATCTCCTACTGTTAATGAAGGGACATCACTAAAAAATACTCCTTTTCTTCTATAGTTATGTCCTATTATGCAAAGATTTCCAACTTCATTTGGATTAGCTCCCCAAAATTTATATGGAGCCACTTTCATCAACTCAACATTAGTAGTTTGTGCCAATATAGGATAACTTATATTTATTTTTGGAATCTTCACTACTCCTATTGTTTCATACTCTTTACCGTTTGCAGCAACATACTTAGAACTTGCAGTTGCCATATTGGTAACTTGTGAACTCGCTCCTTCGTCCATTTGTTCTGCAACTTCTTGTGTAATTTTTACGACCAATGCATTTGAATCTGCATCAATAGTTGTTGTATCTTCTTTGTCTGCTAAAAAAGATAAAATATCCCCAGAAATTTCTTCTTGTTTATTTCTATCATATTCAGCATATACATATATCGAAAATAATAACAAAATCAAAAAAATTGATAATATAAATAAAATTTTATATATTTTCTTTTTTCTTTTCAATTCTGGTGTTACATATATCTTTTCCGTAACCAATATCTGATTCATTAATTTCTCCTTTCTGCAGACTATTTAGAAACATCTTCTATTGTAATATAATCAATTAATTTATTTTGTTCTTTATAAAAAATTGATACTTTGTATTTATTTTTTTCTTTGATTTTTTCTAATACTTGATTAGCTCCTGTTTCATCAATTTTATTTCTTTCAATTTTTAATTTAAAATTATATTTTATTTTATCTGGATTTGTTTCTTCTGGTTTTTCTGGATCTTGTATAGGTGTAATTTCATAGCTTCCTAAACTATTTTTAGCTATATTTAACAATGTTTTTACATTTTCTGCTGATACTTCATCACCAGTGTAAAATTCAAATTTAGCATTAAATTTGTTTATATCTACTTGTGTCATTTCTGCTTCTGGCACTTCTGTTTCAGGTGTTTTTGTTTCTCCAATCCCTAAAGCTTCTTTTAATAAATTTATACGTGTTTCCCATCTTTCAGGCACTTTTTGTTTTAATTGTTCAATTACATTTTTTCTTGTATTTTCTTCAGCATCATTTAATACAAAATTATTATTGTCTGCAAGTTCTTGTTTTTTATCAAAATCTTTACCTATTACAACTTCATTTTGTAAAACTATAGCAGTTGTTAAAATATCTTTTTTATAATTTAATGTAGAATTAAATTGAATATTAGACTCTGTTGAACTCATGCTATTTGTCCAACTTATTGTATATTGTTCGTCTCCTTTTGCTACATTTGTTACTAAATTAATATTTTCTTCATTTTCTGATGAATTTTTAGTTATTTGTGTCTTGTATTCATCTGTTTGATCTGAATTAATAATAGAAACTTGTATATTACTTTTTACTTCTCCATTTGTTTCTGTATTTTCAACTATTACTTTGTTAGTTCCTATTTCGACAATTGTTCTTATTGTGTTTCCATTTTGTTCATATACCGTTATTCTTACTGTTGGAACTTCTTTTTCTGAAGTTAAACTGTTAATTTCCTTATCTATGTCTTCTTGATACTTTTCTTTTGAGGTTTGAAGATTACTTATTATTGCATCTTCAGTTTTTAAATTTTTTAATATTTGTATTAACAAATTTTCTACTTGTTCACTAGTTAATGAAACACTATAAGCTTTTGTATTTACTGTGTTATTATTATATGTAATTACAGCTTTTTTATTGCTAGCAAACTTTCCTTGTTTAAGTGTATCGATAACTAATTGCATATATTTATTTTTTAATGTTTCTGTTTCACTATCTGTTGCAATTGCGTCTGTAACTTTTCCTGTTCCATCAATTCCATTCATTATTTTTTCTAGTTTAGTACTATCTATTCCAATATCATTTGCAACATCATTAAATTTGTCATCATCTCTAACTGTTATAAATTGTTTAACAACATCTGTAAATCTTATACCATATACATCTTTGTCTTTTATTATTTCTGATTCTAAATATTTTTGTTCATCTAATATAACTTGTCCATCTGCATAAAAATAATTATCTGTTGCATCTTTTTGCACAACTATTGTTCCATATAAATTATTTATTGCATTTGATACTTCTCCACCTTCAGAATATGTAGTTTTTATTTTTGTATTTGACTCAAATTTTTCTACATTTTTTAGATTCTCATATTGTTTTATTGTTTGTGAATCACTAAATTTTTGTAATGTTTCTGCATTTTGTGATATATATTTAGCAAATAATTCTTGATCTGTTCTAAATGTATCTGTTTTTATATATAAATATGCAAAACCTGCACCAGCTATAGCTAATACTAATATCAAAATTATAATTATTGCAATTATTAATCTTTTTTTACTTTTCATTACTTTCTCCTTTTATATCTAATATTTTTACTTTTTGGCAATTCTTTGTTTTACTGATTCATATACTATTATTCCTGTTGATACTGATGCATTTAATGATGTTACTTTTCCTTTCATTGGAATTTTTACATTAAAGTCACAGTTCTTTTTAACTTTTGCACTTATTCCTTTTCCTTCATTTCCTATTACTATTCCAAGTGGTCCTGTTAAATCTTGATTATAATAATATTTTTCTGAATTTATGTCTGTTCCGCATATCCATAATCCTGCTTGTTTTAATTCTTCTATTGCATCTGATATGTTTGTTACTCTTGCTATTTTCATATGTTCTACTGCTCCTGCTGATGCTTTATTAACAGTGCTATTTACTGATACAGCTCTTCTTTTAGGAATTATTATTCCATGTACTCCTGCTGTTTCCGCAGTTCTTATTATAGAACCTAAGTTATGCGGATCTTCTATTCCATCTAGTATTAATATAAATGGATCTTCTTTTCTTTCTATAGCCTCTTGTAAGATATCTTGAATTTCAACATATTCAAATGGTGGTACTATTGCAATTACTCCTTGATAATTTTCTTCTTGTGCCATTTCATCCATTTGTCTTTTATCTTTTTCTACTACTATTATCTTTCTTTCTTTTGCTATTCCTAAAATTTTGTTTATAGATCCATGTCTTTCTCCTCTTGTTACATATATCTTATTTATGTCTTTTCCACTTTCTAATAATTCTAGTACTGAATTTCTTCCTTCTATTTGGTCATCAAATCTTTTTTCTTCTTTGTTTTCTTGTTTTGCAATTATTTCTTTATCATTTTTTCTTCTATCTGGTTGTTGCCTTCTATCTTGTCCACTTCTTCTTTGATGTTCTCTTCTATTAACTCTATTAGCTCTCATTTTAAATCTCCTTTTTTATTCATCATCTAATTTTAATACTGATAAGAATGCTTCTTGTGGCATTTCTACATTTCCTATTTGCCTCATTCTTTTCTTTCCTCTTTTTTGTTTTTCAAGTAATTTTTTCTTTCTTGTAATATCTCCACCATAGCATTTTGCTAATACGTCTTTTCTCATTGCTGATATTGTTTCTCTTGCAATTATTGTTCCTCCAACAACTGCTTGTAGTGGTATTGCAAATAATTGTCTTGGTATTACTTCTTTTAGTTTTTCTACCATTTTTTTACCTCTTGCATATGCATTATCTTTAAACACTATAAATGATAATGCGTCTACAGGTTCTCCATTGACATGTATGTCCAATTTCACTAATTTTGATTCTCTATATTCTTTAAATTCGTAATCAAATGATGCATATCCTTTTGTTCTTGATTTCAAGGCATCAAAAAAGTCATATATTATTTCATTTAGTGGTATATCATATATTAATGTAACTCTGTTTTCATCCAGATATTTCATATCTATAAATATTCCTCTACGATTTTGACATATGTCCATTATGTTTCCAACATATTCTTTTGGTGTCATTATATTTGCTGTAACTATTGGTTCTTCCATATACGCAATTTCTACTTGTGGTGGTAAATCTGTCGGATTGTATATTTCTAATACTTCTCCTGATGTTTTATGAATCTTATATATTACTGATGGTGCTGTTGTTATTAGTCCTAAGTCAAATTCTCTGTCTAGTCTTTCTTCAATTATTTCTAGATGTAATAACCCTAAAAATCCACATCTAAATCCAAACCCTAGTGCTGCTGATGTTTCTGGTTCATATTCTAATGCTGCATCATTTAATTTTAGTTTTTCTAATGCTACTTTTAAGTTTTCATATTCACTTCCGTCTATTGGGTATAGTCCACAATATACCATTGGTGTTACTTTTTTATATCCTGGTAATGGTTTTTGTGCTGGATTATTTTTTATTGTTATTGTGTCTCCTACATGTATATCTGTTAAACTTTTTATGCTTGCTGCAATATATCCTACTTCTCCTGCTTTTATTTCTTTTACTGGCATATATTGCCCTGGCGCAAAATATCCTACTTCTACTACTGTAAATGTTTTTCCTGTTGCCATTAATTTTATTTCGTCTCCGACTTTTACTGTTCCGTCTACGACTCTTACATATGCTACTGCACCTTTATAATTATCATAATATGAATCAAATATTAGACATTTTGTTTTAGCATTTTCGTCTCCTTTGGGTGCTGGTAAGTCTGTCACTATTCTTTCTAATACTTCTTCTACATTTAATCCTGATTTTGCTGATATGCATGGTGCATCCATTGCTGGTATTCCGATTATGTCTTCTATTTCTTGTTTTACTTCGTCTGGTCTTGCATTTGGCAAATCTATTTTATTTATTACTGGCAATATTTCTAGATCATTTTCTATTGCTAAATATACATTTGCTAATGTTTGTGCTTCTACTCCTTGACTTGCATCTACTACTAAAATTGCTCCATCACATGCTGCAAGACTTCTTGATACTTCGTAATTGAAGTCTACATGTCCTGGTGTGTCTATTAAGTTAAATGTATATTCTTGTCCGTCTTTTGCTTTGTATTTCATTCGCACAGCTTGAGATTTTATTGTTATTCCTCTTTCACGTTCGATATCCATATTGTCTAAAACTTGTTCTTCCATTTCTCTTTGTGATAAGACTCCAGTTTTTTCTATTAACCTGTCTGCTAATGTTGATTTTCCATGGTCTATGTGTGCTATGATACTAAAATTTCTTATATTTTTTTGATTCATGTTTCCTCCTGATTATCTCATATTTCTTGGCTATTATATTATACCATGTTTCTTATTTTTTTTCATTATTTTTTATAAAATTTTACATTTTTTTTGCATTTTATATTTACTACTAATTTTTTTATTATATACGAATTAATAATATATTGTTTTGCAATACCGCGTAAGCGACTAAATGAGTGAAGCGAATGCGATATGGAGCAATCGACATACTAGCTTTTAATATGTAGATTGCGACACCAAGGTATAAAAAACAATATATTATTAATTCGTATATAATATAAGTAGACATTGTAATTAAAAAAGAAAAAACTGAGGAAAAATTTTGCTTTTCCCCAGTTTTAATTATTCTACTACTTGAACAGGTAAGTATTTTACTCCCCATGCTACAGCTTCTGCATGTGAATTCATATAAATATCTATTCTATTTCCTTGGATTGCTCCTCCTCTATCTTCTACAGTATATTCTTGCCCATTTATATTTAATTTTGTTCCAAATGCAAATTGCCCTGATGCTGCTACCGTTTTTCCTGCAACTGCATGTGAACCTGATGCTGTTCTTCCAGTAACTTTTCCACAACATTTTGCACATGAACAATATGCTGTTACTTTAAATATTCTTGTTGGTCCTGTTGCTGTACCTGTGCTTGCTGTAGTTGTAGCTGTTTTTGCCACTGTACTACCAGATCTTGATGTAATATTTCTTTGTACTTGAACTATTTTATTTACTGGTTCTTTTACTACTGTTTCTGATAGTTTTATTTTTTCAATTTCTTCTTCATTTTGATATTTCACTTTATAAGTTATTTCTTTTATTCCGTCTTCTCCTTGTTGTATTACTTTGTTTTTTGTATCTTCTGAACCTTGTGATGCGTCTTTTGTAATTGTTTCATATGGTATTGTTTCTTGTTCTACTACTATTTTTTCGATTATTGGTGAATAACTTTTTAATATTTCGTCTATTGATGTATCTACTCCGCTTTCTGATAATTTTGCTATTTGTACTTCTTGTTCTGATTTGTTTGTTATTACTATTTTGTTGCTGTCTGTAATTTCATCCTCTAAACTTGGTGTTACTCTTTCATCATCTTCTACTACTATATTATTGTCTTCTAATATTTCTTCTACATTTGTTTTTGTTGTGACTACTGTCATTGTATATCCATTTGCCATTGTTATTTCGACACTTCTAATGTCTATTTCCGTAGCCATTACGGTTACTCCAAATATCAAAATTATTATCAAACTAATACCAATAATCTTCATGATAGAGATAGATGCTTCATCTTTTTTATCCATAAAAATCATTTTTCCTCCTTTTGACGACATTCTTATTATACACGTTTTATATTATTTTGTCAAATTTTTTGTTTTTGTGTTGCCAATTTCCGTAAGCCTTGGTAAATCTTGGTCTTATATATTATATGTTGCTTGTACACAAAAAATTCATAATTTTTTTATAATTTTTATAATTAGAAAATAATTATTGTAAAAAAAAACATTATATGTTAAGATATATAAAAATGAAATGCAAAGGAGGTATTTCTATGTGGATAGCAATCGCAATAATTGTATTATTAGTAATTTGGGTTATCTCAGTATACAATGGACTAATATCATCTAGACAAAAAGTTGACAATGCTTGGAGCCAAATTGATGTACAATTACAAAGAAGATTTGATTTAATCCCTAATTTTGTAGAAACTGTAAAAGGATATATGAAACATGAATCTGAAACATTCGAAAAAATAACAGCATTAAGAACTTCATGGGCTAATTCTTCAACAGTTAGTGAAAAAGCAAAATTAGATGGCGAACTTTCTGGAGCTTTAAAAACTATTATGGCAGTTTCAGAAAATTACCCAGATTTAAAAGCAAACACAAACTTTTCAGAATTATCTGAAGAACTTCGTAACACAGAAAATAAAATTTCTTTTTCAAGACAGTTTTACAATGACAGTGTTACAAGATATAACACAAAATTAGAGCTTTTCCCTTCAAATATTATTGCAAATATGTTCAACTTTAAATCTAGAGAATTATTTGCAGCAGAAAGTGATGAAGCTAGAAAAAATGTTAAAGTAGACTTTAATAATTAATTTACTTAAGTTTGGTTCTGTTTTTATACAAACCAAACTTTTTTGATAGGAGGAAAACTTTATGTTTGAAGATATTAAAAGAAATAAAATGAAATCTTGGTTTATTATTTTATTGTTCTTAGCCTTTATTGCCGTAATTGTTTACTATATATGTATGGCTTTAGATTTAGGCAAAACATCAATTGTAATTGCAATGATCTTTGCCATTATTTCTACATGGGGATCATATTATTATAGTGATAGAATCGTACTTAGCCTTAATAAAGCAAGACCAGCTACTAAAGAAGAAAATCAAAAACTTGTAAATATTTTAGATTCATTAGTTGTGTCTTCTGGTTTACCAGCTACACCAAAATTATACATCGTAGAAGATTCTCAACCTAATGCTTTTGCAACAGGTAGAAATCCAGAGCATGCTGTTATATGTGTTACTACTGGTTTATTAGATAAATTAGAATATTATGAATTAGAAGGTGTTTTAGCCCATGAAATGTCACATATTAAAAATTATGATATCCTTCTTTCTGCAGTTGTTTCTGTAATGGTAGGTTTTGTAGTTATTCTTTCTGATTGGTTTACTAGAATTACTTTTTGGGGCGGACCAAGAAAAAGAGATGATGATGATAATGGAAATCCAATTTTAATGTTTATAGGATTAATTTTTCTAATTTTAGCTCCTATATTTGGGCAATTAATGCGACTTGCAATTTCTAGAAAAAGAGAATTTTTAGCTGATGCAACAGCAGTAGAGTTTACTAGAAATCCTGATGGATTAATTTCAGCTCTTCTTAAGATCTCTGGTGACCCTAATGAATTAAAAGTTGCTAATAATGCTACAGAAAATATGTATATTGTTAACCCTTTTAGGGGTAAAAAATCTTCTTCTAGCTTATGGTCTACACATCCTAGTATAGAAGATAGAGTTGAAGCTTTAAGAAATATAAAATAAAATTTTAGAATACTCATTTTAGTAGTGAGTATTCTTTTTTGTGTCTTTTTGCAATTATTTGTCATATCTTACTACAGGAGGATATGAATATGATTATTAAATGTATTCTATTAGCTTTATCTGCAAGTATAGACGCGTTAGGTCTTGGAATTACATATGGAATAAAAAAGACCAAAATGTCTAAATCAGGTAATCTAATAATTTTTACCACATTATTTTGTTTATCCGGACTTTCTGTATTTATAGGGCATTACATCTCTACTCTCTTCTCACCCGTTGTTTCTGCTATATTAGGTGCATCACTTTTAATACTGCTTGGAATTTATAATATCTTTAAGACACAAAATAATACATCTACAAATTTTGATGCAGATGGTTCTAATTATATTGATGCTAAAGAAGCTTTTATTTTAGGTTTAGCAGTTGCTGTTGATGCCTCTTGTGTAAGTCTAGGCTCTGGCATGATTGGTATTGCTGGTTTAATTTTGCCACTTTTGATGGCTGTTTTCCACACTTTCTTCGTTAATTGTGGAAATCTCGTTGCTACTAACATTGCTAAAAGATTTACAATTTCCTCTAAGTTTCTTTCAAACCTTTCAGGCATAATTCTAATTTTTATAGGTTTTGTTAGACTATTGTCTTAGATTGGAGGTTGATATGATATTTAATTGTATTTTGTTAGCTCTTTCTGTTAGCATAGATTCTTTGGGCATTGGAATCACTTACGGATTAAAGAAAATTAAAATTACTGCTATAAGCAATATTATCCTTTTTGCTATATCATTTTGTATTACTTGTGGTTCTATATTTTTAGGACATTATATTTCTACTTTATTTTCTCCTACTATTTCTACTATACTTGGCTCTTCTTTTTTGATTATATTAGGAGTTTATAATATCTACAAAACTATAAATAAACCTCTAACTGACTATGATATAGACCATTCTAATAATATTGATGCCAAAGAAGCTATTTTTCTTGGCTTAGCCCTTTCTATTGACTCTGCTTGTGTTGGTATTGGTTCTGGTATTATTGGTATTAATGATATTGTTTTACCTTTTTTTGTGGCTTCTTTTCAACTTGCTTTTCTTAATTGTGGTAATTTAGTTGCTAATAGTATTGCTAAATATGTTAATGTTTCTGAATATGCTCTTTCTATTTTTTCTAGTTTTATTTTAATTTTGGTTGGCATATTTAGAGCTATATAAAAAGATTTAAGAATTTCTGCACAGAAATTCTTAAATCTTTTCGATTATATAATAAACTTCCCCTTTTTATTATTAATCATCATATTTATCCTGCCCAGCTTAATAAATACAATGGCAGTATTATTACGCCAAATATTAATATTATCACAAACACTATTAATATTTTAGTTCGCTTATCGTTTTCACCTTTCACTAAGTAAACTATTACTCCTATAAGTACTATTACTAATATAGTTATTGGACTAATTAACATTTTTTTCAACAATTCTCCAGCATTTTCCCAGAAAGTCGGTTCTTGTCGATCTGTTGGCATAACCGGGCCATATAATGGAGTTATTGTATCTGGTGCCAATGCATACATTTTTTTGCAAAATAATACAACACTAGTTCCTATTCCGATAAATGTCTTTGCTAACTTATTAAAAAACTTCTTCATAATTCTATCCCCTTAATTTATTAATCATTTTATATGTACATTTATTTTGGCAATTATTTTCAAAATCCCATGTATGGAATGCTCCACCTAAGCAACATTCCCACTCTTTACAATTTTGACATTCATCGCATTTGGTTCGATCTTTGTTCCTAAACTCTTTGTATTTATTTTCCCAAACATCTTTAAAATTATCTCTTTTTATATTTCCTTGAATAAACCTTGGTAATCTAGGAACATTAGGACAGACAAACAAATCTCCATTATACAAAATACTTGCAACACTTATTCCTGTTCTGCAATAAAAGAATTGTGGTCTTACTTCTTTTTCATATTCCATTCCCAAAAATCCTGGACATCCATACTGTAAATCCATTTTTTTATTTTTCTTATTAGCTTTTATAAAATCTAATATTTTTCTTATTTCTTCTCCATTTAGCAACAAGTCCTGATTTTCATTTGCTCTTCCTATAGGATCCATGGAAACTAATCTCCAAGAATCTATGCCTAAATTTAGCATTATGTTGTAAAGTTCTTCAATTTGGTTAATATTTTCTTTATGAAATACAGTTGTAATCTGAATTATTTTTAAGAAGTTAGCTTTCTTAAGTTTTTTTATATTATCAATTATTATATTATATGAATTAGGTACTCCTCTAAATTTATTATGTGTTTCCTCTAATCCATCAATACTTATAGAAATACTTTCCATATTGGCTTTTCTTAATTTTTCTATATTTTTATCGGTCAATAACATTCCATTTGAAGTCATTCCCCATCTAAATCCAAGTTCATTTGTAGCATATTCCATAACTTCACATAAGTCTTTCCTCATTAAAGGCTCTCCACCAGTTACATCAATCCATATCTTAGTAGCATCCATATCTTGTGAAATTTGTTTAAATGCTTTTTTTATCTCTTCTGTCGATAACTCTCCTTCATATTTTCTTTTTTCCGCACTGCTTCCACAATGTTTGCATTTGGCGTTACATGTTAGTGTGCACTCCCAAAATAAATCAATAAGTTTATGTTCTTGGAGTTGCTTTTCTTTATACTTTTTATATATTTCTAATTCTCCTAGTTTATATATTTGTTTAAACATTTCTTCTCCTCTATTTCAATTTCATAGAAAGCAATTTAGAAATACCCTTTTCCTCCATAGTAACACCATAAACAGTATCAGCCGCTTCCATAGTTCCCTTTCTATGAGTAATAACCAAGAATTGAGTATCCTTAGCAAACTTCTTTAAATACTCTGCATATCTGTAAACATTAACATCATCAAGAGCAGCCTCAATTTCATCAAGCACACAGAAAGGTGCAGGATTAATCTTTAAAATTGCAAACAATAACGCAATCGCAGTAAAAGCTTTTTCTCCTCCAGAAAGCAAAGTCATATTTTGAAGTTTCTTTCCTGGTGGTTGAACAGTAATGTCAATTCCGCATTCAAGAATATTCGTTTCATCAGCTAAAGTTACTTCTGCCATACCTCCGCCAAACAATTCTTTAAATACCTCTCCAAAGTTTTTGTTAATAACTTCAAACTTTTCTTTAAATTGTTTTTTCATTGTTTCTGTCATATCTTGAATTACATTTCTTAATTTAGCCATTGTCTCATCTAGATCAAGCCTTTGTTCACACATAAAGTCATATCTATCTTTTAAGTTTTTGTACTCTTCTATTGAATCTACATTTACACTTCCAAGTTCTTTAATGTCTGTTCTAAGCACATTCACTTTTCTTTGTGTTAGTGCTACATTTTCAGGTTTTGGATAATTTCCAGCATTATTGGGTGTAAGTTCATACTCTTCCCACATTTTATTAATAATATCTGTAATATCTTCTTCTGTTTTTGTTTTCTTAACTTCAAGTTTTGTAATTTGAGCTTTTAGATCTTCAATAGTCCTAAATTGATTTGTTTGTTCATCTTCTTTTTTGCTTAATTTTTCATTTTTTTCTATTCTTTCTTGTTTTAATTTTTCAATTGTGTCTCCACTATTAGAAACTTTTGATTTTACTTTTTCTATTTCTTGTTTTGTATCTTCTATCTCTGCCTTTAACTTCTCATTTTCTTTATTAGCATTTTCAATTTGAAGTTTTTTGTTTTCTTTATTTTTCGTGTGTGTTTCAATTTCTTTTTCTATCATTTCTGTTATTTCTTGAATTGAAACTTCACTTTCATTAAATGAAGATACTGATATTTTTAAATTTGTAATATCAAAATTCAAATCATCAATATATTTTTGACTATCTTTATTAGCATTTGAAAATTCATCAATTATTTTTTGATCATCTTCATTTTGTTTATTCATAGTTTTTATTTGCTTTTCATTATTTTCTTTTGCTTTTATTGTTTCTTGTTTATCTTCTTCTGTTTTAATGTTTTCTTGTTTTAACTTTTCAATTCTTTTTTGTATTTGTTCTATATTCTCATCTATTGAAGTTACTCTTTGTTTTTCTGTTGCATATGTTATGTCTGTTTCTTGTAGTTGTTTTTCTAATGCTTGTATCTCTTCTATAATATCTTCAGATGAATTCATATATTCTTCTTTATCTTTTTCTGATTTTTGAATTTTTTCTTTTAATTTTTTTAATTCTTTTTCAAGAGCTTCGATTTCTCTGCTTCTACCTAAAATATTTACTGTTTTTTTGCTTACAGAACCACCTGTAATAGCTCCTGATGGATTTATTACATCTCCTTCAGCTGTAATTATTCTAAATGAATAATTATTTTCTTTTGCTAGATTTATTGCATTTTGCATATTATCTACCACAACAGTTCTTCCAAGTAAATTTAAAATAATCTGCTCATATTTTTTATCAAATTTTACTAAGTCTGATGCAATTCCTATTACTCCTATTTTCTTTCCTTTTATATTCTCAATTTTTCTTCCTTTTACTGCTGTAATTGGCAAGAATGATGCTCTTCCTAAATTATTTTTTCTTAAATGTTCTACTAATTTTTTAGCATCTTCTTCAGTGTCTGTAACTATATTTTGCAAACTTGCTCCTAAACACATTTCTATTGCTGTTTCATATTCGCTTGGTACTAAAATTATATTTGCTAATACTCCATGCATTCCTTTTCCAAGTTCTTTGATTTTTTCACAGTCTAGTAATAGTGATTTTACACTTTTAATATAGCCTTCTTTCTCTTTTTCTGTTTCTATTAAGAAGTTGTATCTTGATTGTTTCATTCTCATCTCATTTGTATTATTAACTATTTGCAAATCATATTCTTTAATTTTATTGTTTATTTCTTGTTTTTTATTATCTATCTCTTCTATTGCTTTTAATATTTTGTTTCTTTCAGCTTCTATTTGATTAAAACTTTGAGCAATATCTTCTCTTTTCATTCTTGTTCTATCAAGTTCTAGTACTTGATTATCAATTTCTTGTCCAATTTGTTTTTGTCTTTTTTCAGCATTTTCTATGTTTGCTGTTTGTGTACTTATTTGTGATTGTAATTCGTATTTTTTATCTGTATTTTCTTCTACTTGTTTTTTTAGTTTTTCTATTTCAAGCTCTTTACTACTTAATTTTTCTGTTAATTTTTTTAGCTCTTCTTCTTTTTCTTTTAATTCATTTTCGAATTTTTCTTTGTTTTGTTTTAAATTATCTTTTTTAGATTGCTTTTGTTCTATCTCTTGTTTTAAATTTTCAATCTTTTCTTCTAATTCTACTATTTCACTTTGATATAGTTTTGAATTTTCTATGTTATTTGAAATCTTAGTTTCTGCAACATTTATATTAGAGTTTAGTTTTTCTATTTCTTTTTCACTTTCAAAACCTATATTTTGCATATCTTCTATTTTTGTTGTAATCTCATCTATGCTGTCTTTTAATTCTTCTTTTAGAATTTTGATTTTTTCTAATTTTCCTTCTTCTTGATTCAATGTAGAATTCATTATTTCTTCATCTTTAGTAAATTCTTCTAAAGATTGTTTATATTTGTCTATGTTATATAAAAATAATCCAACTTCTATATTTTTTAGTTCTTCTTTTAAATTTAAATATTTTTTGGCTTTATCAGATTGTTGTTGTAAAGGGTCTAAGTTTCCTTCTATTTCTGTTAATATATCATTTATTCTTAACAAATTAAGTTTAGTTTGTTCTAACTTTTTTTCTGTTTCTTCTTTTCTTGTTCTATATTTTACTATTCCTGCAGCTTCTTCAAATATATGTCTTCTGTCTTCTGATTTGTTACTTAATATCTCATCAATTTTCCCTTGACCTATTATAGAATACCCATCTCTTCCTATTCCTGTATCCATAAATAGTTCTACTATATCTTTTAACCTACATGGTACTTTATTGATATAATATCCTGTTTCTCCACTTCTGTATATTTTTCTAGTAACAGTTACTTCTGAATATTCTATTGGCAATGCTCCATCTGTATTATCAAATACTAATGATGCTTCTGCAAAACCTAATGATTTTCTGTTTTGTGTTCCCGCAAATATTATATCTTGTGTTTTTGCACCTCTTAGTGATTTCATACTCTGTTCTCCAAGTATCCATCTTATTGCATCTGATATATTACTTTTTCCTGATCCATTTGGTCCTATTACACTTGTAATTCCTGGCATAAATTCTAATACTGTTTTATCTGCAAATGATTTAAATCCTTGCATCTCTAATCTTTTTAAATACATGTTTCTCACCTTTTTGTTCTTTCTTGTTGTATTTTATCGTAAAATGTAAAAACGGTCAATAGGGACTTTCCCCTTTTGACCGCATTTATTATTTTTCTTTGCTTAAGTCTACATCAAAATAGAACTCAACACCATTATATTTGTTCTCAACACCATAATCATTTCCATAATTATTCATAATAGCTCTAACAATAGACAATCCAATACCGCTTCCTCCATCTTCTCTGTTACGAGCCTCATCAACTTTAAAAAATCTGTTCCAGACACGAGAAAGATTTTCTTTTTCTATATTATCTCCTGTATTAAATACAGTTACTCTCATTTTGTTTTTTTCATGCATTACTGTATTAGTTATTTTTATATATTTTTCTCCTTCAATTTCTTTAACATGCTTTATAGCATTTGTTAAGTAATTAGTTATAATTTGGCTTATATAAAAATCATCTGCAAATACATTTATATCATCTATAGTCTCAAATTCTACTTTAGTTTGTTTTTCTTCTATCATTACTTTAGATGTTCTTACTATTTCTTTTTCTAATTCTACAATATTAAAGTTCCTATTATTAAACTCTCTTTTTTCATATTCTAGTTTTGTAAGTTCAATTAATTGTCTTACCATTTTGTCCATTTTATTTGTTTCATCTAATATTACTTCTGCATAGAACTTTCTATTTTCTGGATCTGTATTAACATTTTCTAAAAGCCCTTCACTATATCCTTGTATTAATGCAATAGGTGTTTTTAATTCGTGCGAAACATCAGAAATAAAGCTTTTTCTCATTTCATCTATTTTTGCTTTTTTCTCAATATCTCGCTCTAATTCAATATTGGTATTTCGCAATTGATTTATTGTTTTTTCCAGCTTATCTGACATCAAATTAATACTTTTGCCTAACTCATCTATTTCATCATCATCATCTGTTGCTGTATATTTATGACTAAAATCTAAATTAGCCATCTTTTTGGCAATACTATTCAATTCTGATATAGGACTACTAAATGTTTTAGATATATATATTATTGCTATTCCACCAATAACAATCACAATTCCAGCAATTAAATATAAAAATCTATTAGATATTCTAACACTTTCTTGTATTGATGATATTGGAATTCTAATATACACTCCATATCCATTATCAAGTTTTCCTGATAATAATATATAATTAGCACTTGTTTCTGTATCTTTTATATTTCTTATTTCTAATTTGTCAGTTTCTTCTAATATTTTATATTCTTGTCTCCTATTAGTTCCCCAAAAGTCTATAATTACTCTTATATTAGACAAAAAGTCTTTATTAGATAAATATACAGCATTATCTGATTGGTCTTTTATTATAATATCAAAATTGTTTTTTATTGATATTCTATCTAATTCATCTTTAAAATTATCAATTTGTTTTTCTGAATTATAATAATCATTTATATTATCATATAATACTTTTAATTGATTACTTTTGGTATATTGATAATATTTTTCTAATACAAAACTATTTACTAATATTAAAAATAATATTATTGATAAAACTACTATGCATAAAGTAAAAAATAATTTTCCTCTGACTGTTTTTACTTGTTTTGATAGATGTTCTCTCACTTTTAGATTCCTCATTTCTTTATTTCAAATTTATATCCTATTCCTCTAATTGTTTCAATATATTTTCCTTTTTTGCCTAATTTATGTCTGATTTTTTTTATATGGCTGTCAATAGTTCTAGAATCTCCATAATAATCATAATTCCATACATTATTTAATATTTTATCTCTAGATAATGCTATATTTTCATTGTCTAATAAATACTTTAAAAGCTCATATTCTCTTAGGCTTAAATCTATTGGCTTTCCGTCAACTTTAACAGTTCTTCCTTCTTGATCTATTGTTATTCCATCATAATCTTTAATTTCTTTTGTATCTCCATAAGTTCTTTTTAATATTGCTTCAACTCTAGCTACTAAAATTTTAGGACTAAATGGTTTTGATATGTACTCATCAACTCCAAGTTCAAATCCAAATAATTCATCTTGTTCTTCTCCTCTTGCTGTTAACATTATTACAGGCAAATTAGAATCTTGTCTTATTTTTCTAAGCACAGACCATCCATCAAGTTTTGGCATCATTACATCTAACAATATTAGTTTTATTTTATTTCTATTTTCTTCAAAAACTTCTATCGCTTTTTCTCCATCTTCCGCTTCTAATATTTGATATCCTTTTACAGACAAAAAGTCTTTTAACAGTTTTCTCATTCTTGATTCATCATCAACTACAAGAATATATGTTCCATCCATTTTTCTTCCTCCATTATAATTTATATTATAATTATAACTATTGACTATGTCTTTTTTGTGAAAGTTTAGCTATTTTTTACGTATAAAGTTTGTGTATTATAAGCTAATTCTATTCCCTCTTTATGCAATATTGACATTACTTCATAATTAACTTTTTCTTTTACATTTAAAAATCCTGCATAATCTGTTTCTGTAGTATAAGCATTAATAGATATTTCATATCCATTATCTGCAATTTCTTCAAATTTCACTCTTATATTACCATCTTTAATAATATCATTTCTATTATTTAACATATATTCAATTTGCTCTGTTGTTTGTTTTATTTTCTCAAGTGGTGTATCTAATTCTAATATTAATTTTGTATAATATCTTCGTTTTTGAATTTCTCCATAATTTATAATTGATGCACTTGCCATTTCTGAATTAGGAACATGTAATACTGTATCATCTAATGTTCTAATATTGGTACTTCTAAATTTAATTAACTCTACTGTTCCCTCATATTCATCTACTTTAATATAATCTCCTACTTTGTATGGCTTATCCCAAAATATAGAAATTCCACCAATCAAACTTTTGGCAGTATCTTGTGCTGCAAGTGTTAATACAACTCCACTTATTCCTATGCCTGTTATAAAACCACTTATGTTATATCCAAGTTCAGAAATTATCATAAAACCTGCTAAAATATAAATACCTATTCTAGCTGTTCTTAAGATAGCATTCATTGTAATATTATCAATATCCTTGCTACTTTTATCTCTTAACTTAGAGACTATTATATTTTTTTCATTTAATCCTTGTGCAAATGATTTAGCAACAAACAATATCATTGCTATTTTCATTGTTTTTTCTATTATTACTTCTGCTTTTCCAGAAAGAGCTATTACATCTTTTATCATATATAATCCTATATATATTCCTATAAATGTAAAGATTGTTTTTAATGGCAAATAAAATGGATTTTTCTTTACAGATTTTTTTCCACCTTTTTTGTATGTTAATATTTTTATTATTATACTTGAAGCCGCCGAACTTAATATTCTAAATACTAATACGATTCCAATAGCTATTGCTATTTGTGTAATTACTTCTATATCCATCTTCATCTTCCTTTTTTCAAAAAAAACTGTCGAAATCAACAGTTTTTCATTTTAGTTCATATAATCTCTTAATTTTTTGCTTCTACTTGGATGTCTTAGTTTTCTTAATGCTTTTGCTTCAATTTGACGAATTCTTTCTCTTGTTACATCAAATTCTTTTCCTACTTCTTCTAGAGTTCTTGCCTTTCCATCTTCTAAACCAAATCTTAATTTTAGAACTTTAGCTTCTCTTGGTGTTAATGTATTCATTACTTCTTCTAATTGTTCTCTTAAAAGAGTATATGATGCAGCATCATGTGGTGCAGGAGAATCTTCGTCTTGTATAAAGTCTCCCAAGTGACTATCATCTTCTTCTCCTATTGGAGTTTCTAATGATACTGGGTCTTGAGCTATTTTTTGTATTTCCATTACTTTTTCAACAGACATTTCCATTTCTTTTGCGATTTCTTCTGGAGTTGGTTCTCTTCCTAGTTGTTGTAATAAGTGTCTTGATGTACGAATTAATCTATTTATTGTTTCTACCATGTGTACTGGTATTCTTATTGTTCTAGCTTGGTCTGCAATAGCTCTTGTTATTGCTTGTCTTATCCACCATGTTGCATAAGTACTGAATTTAAATCCTTTTGTATAGTCAAATTTTTCTACAGCTTTGATTAATCCCATATTTCCTTCTTGTATTAAGTCTAAAAATAGCATTCCTCTACCAACATATTTTTTAGCAATACTTACAACTAATCTTAAATTTGCTTCTGCTAATTCTTGTTTTGCTTCTTCATCATTTTCTAATATTCTTTTTGCTAATTCTAATTCTTTTTCATATGAAAGTAATGGAATTTTACCAATTTCTCTTAAATACATTCTAACTGGATCGTCTACACTTATTCCTTCAAAACTTGTGTCTGTAATTTCATCTAATTTTAATTCTTCTACTTCTTTTAAATCTTCTACATCTGGCTCTTCTTCAAAGTCATCATTTAAAAGTGATACTCCCATTTCTTCGAATGCATCAAATACTTTGTCAATTTGCTCTGGATTTGTATTCTCTAATTCTTTAGCTAATTCTCCATATGTTATTTTTCCACTTTCTTTTGCTTTTTTTACAATGTTTTTAACTTTTTCTACTTCTGTTAGTTCTTCTCCGTTTTCATTTTTGGCATTACTATCTTCTTTTTTATTTTTCTTTTCTTTTTTTATTTCTTCAATTAATTTTTCTTTTTGGGCTAATTTGCTTTTTTTATTATCTATAGCATTACCCATATCTAATTGTATTTGGTTTTCATCTTTCTTTTTTTCCACGAAAAATTCCCCCTACCTAATTTTTGACAGTGCAATTATTATATTACTTAGTTCTTTTCCTAATTGCATCTTTTTTTCTGTATCACTTTCTGTCTCTAATTGTTTTAAAACTTCTTTTTTTCTATTATCTAATCTTTCTCTTTCATATTTTATTAATATATCTTCAACAGCTTTATCAATATCTTCTATTTCAAAATCTGTTGCCATTAACATTGTTATATGACTTTGTATATTTTCATCAAATGTGTCTATAAGTTTATTTATATTACATTCTTCTTTTTCTAGTTCTTCATATAGTTTTTTTGCAATTTCTTTATTGATTTCACTTTTGAAGTCTTCTGGTTTTATTTGTTGTTTTATTTTTTCAAAAGCATCTTTATTATTTTCCAATAGTATTGCTATTATTGTATTTTCTCTTCTTTCTAAGTCTTCATCAATAATATCATTTTCTTGAATTTTGCTCTCTACATGTTTTATTTCTCTACTTTTGCTTTGTAATATTTTATCTCCTTTATTGCCAGCATATATTAATTTGTTTACTTCTGCATAAATTGCTTCTTTTGATATATTATACCCTTGTGCAATTTTTTCTATGTATATTTCTCTTTCCATTGTGTTGCCTACTTTTGAAAGAATTTTTGCAATTTCATTTAAGAATTTTATTTTATCTCCTGTATTATCTAAGTTAAGGCCTTTCTTTAAATTTTTAACCTTAAATTCAACTAATGATATTGCATTATCCATTGCTAATTTGAATCTTCCTTCTCCAAATTTGACAATATATTCATCTGGATCCTTTGCTCCTTCGATTTGCAATACTCTCATATCACATCCCATTTTTTGCAATATTTCCATAGATCTTGCAACTGCTGTTTGACCTGCACCATCAGCATCAAAACCAAGTATTACTTGCTCAGTGCTCTTTCTTAGTAACCAACCTTGTTGTTCTGTTAATGCTGTTCCCAATGCTCCTACTACGTTTGTTATTCCTCTTTGATGTAATGATATAACATCCATATATCCTTCTACTATTAATATTTTTTTAGTTGCATCTTTTTTTGCTACATTTAGTCCAAATAAATGTCTTCCTTTACTATATACAACATTTTCTGGAGAGTTGATATATTTGGGTTGTGGAAATTTTGAATCTTTGATTTTTGAATCATCTAATATTCTTCCTCCAAATCCAATTACTTTTCCTCTTACATCACAAATTGGAAACATTAGCCTTTCTCTATATCTGTCTATGTATGTTCCATTATCTCTTTTGTTGACTAGTCCTGATTCAAGTATTTCTTTTTCTCCAAATCCTTCTGATTTTAATGCTTTATATAGTTCATCAAATTTTCCTGAAAAACCTATTCTATATGCTTCAAGAGTTTCTTGATTCATTCTTCTCTTTTTTACATATTCTTGTCCTATTTTTGCAACTGGTTGATATAAATTTTTATGATAAAATTCTGCTGCAAATTCGTTTACTTTATATACTTTTGCTTTTAGTTCTTCTCTTGCTGTATCTGCATTATTTTCTAATGTTGGCAATTGTATATTTGCTCTTTCTGCTAATTGTTCTAGTGATTCTTTAAATGTTATTCCTTCTATTTTCATTAAAAATGTGTAGACATTACCTCCTACACCACATCCAAAGCAATGAAAAATCTGTCTATCTGGTGAGACTGAAAATGATGGTGATTTTTCACTATGAAATGGGCATAATCCAAAATAGTTCCTTCCTTTTCGAGTTAAATGCACATATTGTGATATGATATCTACTACATCATTATTTTGTCTTACTTCTTCAATTATCTCATCACTATAACGTATCATTTTCCTCCACTCCTACACATATTTGTACATAATTATATTATTCGACGAATTTTACATAATTCCCTCTTTTTTTATAGATTTTTTGATTTTTTTGTAATATTTGATACAATTCACAGATAAATTATATAAATTTTAGAAAATTAATACTATATTGTTTTTAAAATACCGCGTAAGCGACCAAATGAGCATAGCGAATGCGATATGGAGCAATCTACATACTACTATTTTTATTATGCAGATTGCGACACCAAGGTATTAAAAAACAATATAGTATTAATTTCTAAATATAGTATTTTTTAAGTTGTGAATTGTATCTAATATTTATATAATCTCAAAATCTATTTTTCTTAGTAATTTATTAGCATCCACAACTCTTATTTTTACTTTATCTCCAATTTTATAAACTTTATGAGACTGCTCTCCAATTGCTTCTCTTCTCTCTTCATTATAAATAAAATATTCATCTCCTAAATTTTCATATCTTATTAATCCCTCTATTGTATTGTCTAGTTCAACAAATATTCCAAAATTTGTAACAGATGAAACAATTCCTTCATATTCTTCTCCAATTTTATTTTCCATATATTCTGCCTTTTTAATATCTTCTGCTTCTCTTTCAACTTTTGTTGCAGTTCTTTCTCTTTCTGAACAATTATCTGCTCTTTTGCCAGCTCTCTTTTCATATTTTTTTAACCAAAATTCATTTACCATATAATCATTTTCTAAATATTTAGAAATTATTCTGTGTATAAATAAATCTGGATATCTCCTTATTGGTGATGTAAAATGACAATAGTATTTACTTGCAATTCCAAAATGTCCTTTATTTTCCGCTTCATATTTAGCCACTCTAAGTGTTCTTAAAATAATATTTGATACTACCTTTTCTGCTTCTTTACCTTTTACATCATCTAATATTTTTGCAAATTCATTTGGATATATAATATCTTCTTTAGAAATCTTTATTTTATATCCAAAATTATATAATACTTTATTCAAGTCTTTTACTTTATCCAAGTCTGGTGCCTCATGATTTCTGTATATAAATGGTGCTTGTAACCAATAGAATTTTTCTGCTACAGTTTCATTTGCGGCAAGCATAAATTGCTCTATTATTTCATTTGCAAAATATGTTTCATATTTACTTACATCAATTGCAAATCCATTTTCATCTAATGTTATTTTGCTTTCTGGTATATCTAAATTTAAATATCCATTTTCTTTTCTTTTTTCTTTTAAAATTGTTGCAAGTTCTGCCATTAAATCAAAGTCATTTATATATTTTTCATATTTTTTTAATACTTTTTCATCTGATCTATCTATGATTTTCTGTACATCTGTATATGACATTCTTTCTGTTACATTTATAACTGCTTTATATATGTCAGATGAAATTATTTTGGCTTTTGGGGTTATTTCCATAGAACATGACAATGTATATCTATCTTCTCCTGCATTTAAGCTACAAATGCCATTTGATAGTTCTCGTGGTAACATTGGAATTACACGTCCTAACATATAGATACTTGTTCCTCTTAAATAAGCTTCTTTATCAAGTTCAGTTTTTTCTCTTACATAATGACTAACATCTGCAATATGCACATCAAGCCTATAGTTTCCATTTGGCAATTTTTCTACATGTATTGCATCATCTAAATCTTTTGCATCTTCACCATCTATTGTAAATATTATATCTTTACGCAAATCTTTTCTATTTGGTAAATCTGCTTTATCTATTTTTGTTCCAAATGCTTTGGCTTCTGCAACAACTTCTTCTGGAAATTTATATGGTAATTCATATTGTTTTATTAATGATAGCATATCAACTCCTGCTTCATTTACTCCGCCTAGAACTTCTACAATTTTCCCCTCTGCATTTTTTCCTTTTTTAGGATATTCTAATATTTTTACTAAAACCTTGTGATTATTTCTTGCTTTTCCCCAATTTGATTTTGATATAAAGATATCTGTTCCAAAGTTTTTATCATCTGGCACAACAAATCCAAAGTTTCTACTTTTTTGGAATGTTCCAACAACAGTATCTTTTTCGTGTCTAATTATTTTTACTATTTTTCCTTCTTCTTTTCTATTCTCTTCTTTATTTGCTTTATTTATTATCTGGATACTTACTGTATCGCCATTTAAAGCATTTAATGAATTTTCTCTTGATATATATATTTCCTCTTCTTGATCTTCTAATTTTACAAAACCAAATCCTTTTTGATTTTTTCTATATATTCCTATTTTATTTTCTTTTTTCATTATTAATATCATTCCCTTCTCAAGGTTTAAATTCGTTATTCCATCTTATCAGACAATTAAAAAGAACAGTTTGTAGTAACTGCCCTTTTATGCTATGTATATTATTGAAAGTGCTATTGTAACAATTACAAAAGCTATTCCTAATATAATTGTCCATCTTTTTTGTTTTCCTTCTTTTGTTCTACCTTTATTCTTCTCAAAGAAGTTATTTGTAGATGAACCTGTTATTGTTGATGATAAACCTGCATCATCTTTAGATTGTATCATTGCCAATATTGTTAAGGCTAAACATATTATTAAATCCACTACTACTAATATTATCTTTATTATTTGCATTTAGTATTCCTCCTAACGGTTTTGTTTACACTTGAATATTTTACCACATATTTCTTAGAAAATCAATGCTAAAGCATTAAAAATCACAAGTTTTATCATTATTCCAGTAAATAGGTTACAATTCGTACCTTTTATTAATCCTTTATTTAAATTCTGAAAGCCTTCAAATATTTTATTAACCTCTTCTTCTGTAACAGCATCTTGCTCTTGCATATATTCTCTAGCTATGTATTGTGCTTTTATCATTGCATCATTTTCTAAGAATACTCTAACAACATAATATATAAAACTTAATATCAAAAATATATTTGAATACATCATAGTATTATCAATTTTTTTTAGGATTACTAATATACATATAATTACAAAATATAATAAATATATATTTGAATATATAAAATTAAATATTAACATTTTCCTATCTTGTACAGAATGTAAACATTCATGTGCTATTGTTTGTATTCTTGTAAAACTTTTATGTGTATTACCTATTGATATTTTATCTTGTATTGCTATATATAATGTTGCTTCTGATTTTTGGTCCTCCTCTATTTGAGTTGTTTTATTTTCTATTTTTCTTAATATTGATTTACAAATTTCTGTATTATCTGGAAATTTTTCTGCTATTGAGTTTAGTTCTTTATCTAATGCAATTTCTTCTAGTTCTTTTACATTAGTTTTCATCATAAAAAATATTGTTATAATAGCTATTATTGCTACAATTATTATAATTAGTTCCATTTTAGTATTCCCTTTCTTTATTACTTTTAATGTTCCTAATTACACTCAAAATCAATTCATTATTTTATTAAACTTTGTATTGCATTTCCTATTATTTTATTTACATCTGCAATTAATATATTAAATTTCATTTCTGCATCAAAATATCTACTTGCTTCTTGGTTTTGTATTAATTCTCCATATAATTCTTGCACATGTCTCATTTTATTTTCATCATCTTTTCCTGTTTGTAAAGCTGATACTTGTGCTTCATATCTTGCTTTTTCAAATTCGTCTATTTTATTTTTTAATTCGAAATTTAAGTTTATTGCTTCTTTTGCCATTTTATATGTTACATATTCTTCTGATTGCTTAATTTCTTCTGCTAATTGATTTGCAGTATCATATACATTCATTGTAATTCTCCTTTATATTAAAATAGCTGCATATTATTATGCAGCTTTATTTTTCTTTTATGCATATGCTTGACGTTTTCTGAAAGCTAATAGATTTGTAATTTCTTTTTCTGTTCCTTTTGCTTTTTTAGTTTTTTGTGCCTTTTCTTGTTCTAATTGTTTTCTCTGTTTTTCAGCCATTGTTTCACATATTGCTTTTTGATAAATAAAATGTGTGTCTTGAGCTATTTTGACCCAGTTATAAGTTTTAACTTTTGCTTTTGCTTTCTTTACAATATTAGCACATAATTCCGGATTATATAATAATTCTAATATTGAGTCTGCTATTGAGTTTGGATTTCCACAATATGTTTTCATTCCTGTTTCTCTATGCTCAACTATTTCTCCTAATCCTCCAGCATCTGATACTACTATTGGTCTTTCTGCTAACATTCCTTCTAATGCTACTATTCCAAATGGTTCATATGTACTTGGAAATACTGATATATCTGCAGCTTTATACATTCTTTCTACATCTTTTCCATTCATGTATCCCGCAAAATATACTTTGTTTGATATTCCTAAGTAATCTGCTTGTGCTCTTAATTCATCAAGCATTCCACCTTTACCTGCAATTACAAGTTTAGCATCATGATATCCTTCAAGAATTTTTGGCATTGCAGCAATTAAATTTTGAACACCTTTTTCATACACTAATCTACCCATAAATAGAATTATTTTTTCATTGTCCATTGCATATCTTCTTCTAAATGTATAATCTCTATCCATTCCAGAAAATTTATTTAAATTTACTCCATTTGGTACTACACTGATTTTTTCAAATGGTAATCCAAATAGTCTTTGTATCTCACATTTCATATAATTGCTATTAACAATTACTTCTGTTGCTTCATATGTAAGCATCCATTCTGTATCATTTATATATCTTTGTGTTTCATCATGTATTCCACTATTTCTTCCTGCTTCTGTTGCATGTATTGTTGCTACTATTGGGATATTGTATGAATTTTTTAATGCTTTTGCAGCATATGCTACTAACCAATCATGTGCATGTATTACATCAAAATTTCCTTGTTCTGCAATAATTTGGTTTGCTTTTGCTATCATATTGAAATTCATTTGCATTATCCAGTCTATAAAGTTATTTGGATTTATCATGTAATTGTCTACTCTGTATACTTTTACTCCTTTATCATCCTCAAAATATGGAGTTTCTCCATCTCTGTATGTTACTACAGTTACTTCATGCCCATCTTTTATTAATCTGTGTGATAGGTCATACACAACTCTTGATATTCCGCCTACTACTCTTGGTGGATATTCCCATGTTAGCATCAATATTTTCATTGATATACCCCTTTCTTAAGTTCGATCTTCTTTAGTTTTAATCTACCTCGATATATTGTATACAAAAAAAATTAAATTGTAAATATGTTTTTGCAAAATTTTTGCATTTTTGTAGAATTTTGTTATAATTAATAATTAGCCATCTTAATTTTATAAACTTGATAATATATTGTTTTTTATACCTTGCTGTCGCAATCATCATATTAAATTAATCATATGTTGATTGCTCCATATCGCATTCGCATACGCTCATTTAATCGCTTACGCGGTATTGCAAAACAATATATTATCAAGTTTATAAATATAATATTTTTAAAATTTTGAATTATGCCAAAAGTTTTCGTTTAATTGCAAAAAAATAAAGAGTATAAACTCTTTATCTCTCTTGTTCATTATCAATACTTATTTCTTTGTTTTTCTCTTGATTAATATTAGATTTTAATTGATTTATTTCTTGTTTAGAAGTTCTTGTTTTAGTCTTTTTTTCTTCATCTTCTCTTGCAAATTTTGACCAATTAATCCCATTCATAGTATTGTTTAATTCTTTTATTTCTTCTGGACTTAATCCTGAAGCTAGTGCAAGTTCACTAAATTCTCCTTCTATTTCATTTGGCTTTAAAAATATATTTATTAATTCTTTTATTCTTCCCATTTTGATCACCCTTTTATAGGTTACTCCTCTCTTTTCTTATAAAATACATGAATATTATATCATAAATTCAAAATAAAGTCAATACTTTTTGCATATTTACATAATATTTTTATAAGCTAATGGTCTACATTTACATAAATTTATCTATTATATTTGCACATCTTTGTGAAGCCTTTTTTAAATATTTTTCAAATGTAATTTCATTATTGCCATTTGGACTATCTGATATTCCTCTAATTACTATAAAAGGTACATTATCCAATTGGCATACTTGAGCAATTGCTGCTCCTTCCATTTCTATTGCATCAGCCTCAAATTTATTTCTTATTTTTTCTTTCATTTTAGTCTCTGTGCAAAAAATATCACCAGATGCTATTGTTCCAACTAATATTTTAAAATCACTATCTTCTAAATTTTGTATTGCATTTTCCATTTGTTCTATTAATTGCTTGTTACTGTTAAAATATTCACCAGCATTGCTAATATAACCCTTAGGATGTCCAAAAGCTGTTATGTCAAAATCATGTTGAACTAATTTCTTTCCTATTACTATATCTCCTATGTTTAATTCATCATTAGATGCACCTGCAGACCCGACATTAATTACAGCATCAATATCAAATTTGTCAATCAAGATCTGTGTTGTTCTGGCTGCATTTACTTTTCCCACTCCTGCTTCTGCTAATACTACTTGCTTATTATTAATTTTTCCTTTTATGAAATTTAATCCATATATTTCTATAGTTGATATCTCTTTCATTAGTTTTTGAATTTCTTGCATCTCTTCTTGCATAGCAGCAATAATTCCATAATTTTTCATTTTAATATTCTACCTTTCTTTTAATCGATGCTAAAAAAGACACTATACTTAGTGCCTTTTATTTATTATTATTGTAATTCAATAACTGCTCCTACTTCTTCAAGTTTAGCTTTTAATTCTTCAGCTTCTGCTTTAGAAACGTTTTCTTTTAATGTTTTTGGAGCTCCATCAACTAATTCTTTAGCTTCTTTTAATCCTAATCCTAATGCATTTTTAACAGCTGTTATAACTTTGATTTTTTGATCTCCTGCTGCTGATAATACAACATTGAATGATGTTTTTTCTTCAGCTGCAGCTGCTCCTCCAGCTGCTGGTGCAGCTGCTGCTACTGCAGATACTCCAAATTCTTCTTCTATAGCTTTTACTAAATCAGCTAATTCTACTACAGTCATTGTTTTAACTGCTTCTATTATTTCTTCTTTACTCATTTTAAAATCCTCCTAATTTTATTATTTTTTTGCGATATAAGTTCGCTACTCTAATTATTTTTATATTTTTTGCATAGACATACTACGCATTTTCTTTTTGAGCTTTAACTTGATCAAGAGCAACTGCAAGTTTTGAAATATTTCCAAGCAATGCTCCAGCAAGCATAGATAGTAATGTTTCTCTTGATGGTAATTTTGCTAAAGTTATAATTTCTTCAGCTGTCATTACTTTACCTTCGATTACACCACCTTTGATTTTATAAAAATCATTATCTTTGCTGTAATTGTATATTGCTTTAGCTGTTTCTAAATAGTCATCATTATTCATAACAACTGCTGTTGGACCTTCTAATAAATCTTCTAGTCCTTCAATTCCAGCTTCAGCTAATGCTCTTCTTGTTATATTATTTTTTATAACTTTGTATTCAGAATTAGATTTTCTAAGTTCAGCTCTTAATTCTGTTACATCAGCTACATTAATTCCTCTGTAATCTGTTAAAAGTACGATTTTAGCTTCTTTTATTTTTTCTGCTAATTTTGATACTTCTTCTTTCTTTTGGTTTATGATTTTTTCACTTGCCATTTATTTCACCTCCTAATAATACACATAATAAAAATCTTTATACCTGACACTTCGAGGCATAAAGATTTTGTATTTTATCTCTTATACCTCGGTAGGACTTGTTTTTTGCCTACTGTCTTTGGTTATAATTATTTATTTTTGATTAATATGAAGTCCAGGTCCCATTGTTGTTGATATTGATACACCTTTGATGTATTGTCCTTTAGCTGCTGCTGGTTTTGCTTTTATTATAGCATTCATTAATACATCATAGTTTTCAGCTAATTTTTCTGTTCCGAATGAAACTTTTCCAAATCCTAAGTGAATAATATTAGTTTTATCTAATCTGTATTCAACTTTACCAGATTTGATCTCATTTATAGCTTTTGTTACATCCATTGTAACTGTTCCTGATTTAGGGTTTGGCATTAATCCTTTTGGTCCTAATACTTTACCTAATCTACCAACAACACCCATCATATCTGGTGTTGCAACGATTACATCATAGTCAAACCAGTTATCGTTTTGAATTCTTGGTATTAATTCTTCAGCACCAACAAAGTCAGCTCCTGCTTTTTCAGCTTCATCTGCTTTTGGTCCTTTAGCAAATACTAAAACTCTTTGTGTTTTACCTGTACCATTTGGAAGTACTACTGTACCTCTTACTTGTTGATCAGCATGTTTTGAATCTACACCTAATTTAACATGTAATTCAACTGTTTGATCAAATTTTGTTTTTGGCATTTTTTCTATAACATCTAATGCTTCTTTTATATCATATTCTTTGTTAGCTTCAACTAACTTAACGCTTTCTGCGTATCTTTTTGACATTTTCATTTTAATCCTCCTTTGGTGTTAACGAGCTTATCACTCTCCCAATATTTTTATATGTTTTAATTAGTCTACAACAACTACTCCCATAGCTCTTGCTGTTCCTGCAACCATGCTCATAGCTGCTTCTAGAGATGCAGCATTTAAGTCTGGCATTTTTTGTTCAGCTATAGCTTTTACTTGTTCTTTTGTTATTTTTGCAACCTTTTCTTTATTTGGTTTTCCAGAACCTTTTTCAATTTTTATAGCTTTTTTAATTAATACAGCAACTGGTGGAACTTTTGTTATAAATGAGAATGATTTATCTTTATATACTGTAATAACTACTGGTATTATAAATCCTGCTTGGTTTGCTGTTCTATCATTAAATTCTTTTACGAATTGCATGATATTTACACCACTACCTCCTAATGCTGGTCCAACTGGTGGAGCTGGAGTTGCCTTTGCTGCTTCTATTTGTAATTTTATTATATTTGAAATTTCTTTCTCTGCCATTTCTAATTTTCGCCTCCTTTAATCTACTCTTTCTATATGTGCAAAATCAACATCTACTGGAGTTTCTCTACCAAACATAGATATTAAGACTTTTGCTCTGTGTTTTTCTTTATCAATTGATTGAACATTTCCTATATAATCCTTAAATGCTCCTTGAAGTATTTTTACTGAATCATTTACTTCATAGTCAACATTTATTGTAGATTCATCAAATCCCATTGCTCTAATTTCTTCATCAGTTAATGGAATTGGATCTGTTCCAGAACCAACAAATCCTGTTACTCCTCTTGTATTTCTTACTATGTACCAAGTTTCCTCAGTAACAATCATTTTTACTAATACATATGCAGGGAATACTTTTCTTAGATTTGCTTTTTTCTTACCATCTTTTATTTCAATTTGTTCTTCCATTGGAACAACTATATCAAAGAAGTAATCTTCTAGTTCTCTATTTTTTACAGTTTTTTCAAGGTCAGTTTTTACTTTATTTTCATAACCTGAGTATGTATGAACTACATACCATCTTGGTTTCATATCATAATCTTTTTGAGACATAATTGACCTCCTTATTCTTCATTACTAGATTCACCATCTGTATTTTCTGTTGATGGTGTTTCATCAGAATTTTTACTAGTATTTTCTTCTGTTGATGAAGTATCTTCAGTACTTTCTGTATTATTCTCAGTAGAATTATTATCAGTACTTTTTGTACTTTCAGTATTATTATATTTTTCATTAACGATACTTTGTAATTTACTGATTCCATACTTGTTTCCTAAATCAAATACTGCATCTAAAGCAAATACTATAATTGCTGTAATTATAACAATTGTTACAACTGCTGTTGTATTGTTTACCAATTGTTTTGGTGTTGGCCAAATTACTCTTTTTAATTCTGCCTTAAAATCTTTGAAAAAATGTTTTTTGACTTTGTTGTCAACTTTATTTTCATTTTTAGCCATTTTATTTCCTCCTTAAAATAGCTTTATACTATTTTGTTTCTTTATGTGTTGTACGTTTTTTGCAGAATTTACAATATTTTACTAATTCTAATCTATCAGTATTATTTCTTTTATTTTTAGATGTCATATAATTTCTGTTTTTACATTCTGTACATTCTAATATGATATTTTCTCTTGGTCCTTTAGCTGCCATTTAAATACACCTCCGACTTTTTACCTTACTTTTTTTAAACGATGTGAGCATACGCTTTTCCTACGTACGCTCACATATTTTACCACTTTTTTCTTTATATGTCAATGAATTTTACTACTTTTTTCTCGTTTTTTTGTTTTTTTGCACTGAATATCCGAATTTTCCTATTTTTTTACCTAATGAAAAGTATTTTCCATTTGCATATGTTATTAAATCACATTTAGATATATCAAATGCTCCTTTTTCATCAATATATTTTTCATCCGCATTTATTCCTAATACTTCTGCAACAAACATATGATGACTGCCTAATTCTTTTATTTCTTTTACTCTACATTCCACTGATACTGGACTTTCTTTTATCATCGGACATTTTACAAATTTTGCTTTTTCCTTTGTTAAATGCATTTCTTTGAATTTATCAACTTGTGCTCCTGTCTTTACTCCACACCAATCAGTTGCATATGTTAAGTCTTTTGTTGTTAAGTTTATGACAAATTCACCACTTTCTTTTATTATATTATATGAATGTCTTGTTGGTCTTACTGATATATATACCATCGCAGGATCAGTATTGATTATTCCTGTCCATGCAACTGTTATTATATTTGATTCTTCCATTGTACCACATGATACCATTACTACTGGTAATGGATATAAAAATGTTCCCGGTTTCCATGTTACTTTACTCATTTTATTCCCTCCTATTTATAATCTATTTATTAGACCTCTGTATTATTATAGCATTAAACTATTATTTTGTGAAGAACAAAAATTTTTAATATGGAGATTGCGACACCAAGGTATAAAAAACAATATATTATTAATTTTCTATAATCTATATAATTTAGCTGTGAATTGTAACTTATTTGTAGAACTTTCTACAATATAAAAAAGCATAAATTAAAATTATATATAAATATAACTCTAATTTATACTTTTTAAAAATAAAAAAAACTGGCAACAACCTATTTTCCCAGCAGGGTAACCCACAAGTATCTTCGGCACATTGGAGCTTGACTTCTGTGTTCGGGATGGGAACAGGTATTTCCTCCATGTAATCGTCACCAGAAAATTATATAGTGTTAAAGCACACTCAAAAATACATAGATGAAATTGTATTAGGACTACTTTTTTAAAATTATAGTTAAGCCCTCGATTTAT
>CAKOYU010000013.1 GCA_934130975.1 uncultured Clostridia bacterium
AATCATTAAAAAAACGGTATAATAGATATTGTTGAGATGCGCTCGTAGTTTAGCTGGATAGAATGCAAGGCTACGAACTTTGAGATCGGGGGTTCGAATCCCTCCGGGCGCACCAATGATGTTTCTGTTCGAACTAATAGAACAGAATTGATACAAAAATCAATCAGAAAATAAAATCTGGTTGATTTTTTTGTTGCCTAAAAACAATAGAAAAATCATCCAAACGAAAGGATGGTGTCTGTAATGAAGATAATTAAACAAGAAATACAATTTGAGGAATGTCTAAAACAAAGATTGGAGTTTATATGTGAATTTGCTAAAGTTACCCCTACTTTTATAAATGGGAGCATTAGGAAATTAGAAAAAACTAATCTTACATATGTTGAACCACATAGAGTAATTATTAAAAATATTACATTTTTAGTTTTTAATTATTCAAATGATGTGTATATTTCAAATTTGACTAAAAAGATTAAATTATCAGAGTTAGAAGAATATTTGAAAAAAATATAATTTGTAAAAAATTGACATTTCTTTAAATCGTGATATAATATAGGCAATTAATTATCTATATTTTCTTGGGCAATAGCAAATATAGATTTACGAGTACTTTGAAAAAATTATATTATATTACAATTATATTGTATTTTATTTTGTGATAAACGGATTTAAGAGATGTCATTAGTACTCGTGTGTACTTTGATGTCTCTTTTTTTGAAGTTAGGAGGTTATGCAAATTGAAAGATGAAAAGAAAAAATGTGGGTTGTATATGAGAGTATCAACTGAAGACCAAGTAAGAGAACGGTTTTAGTCTTCCAGAACAAAGAGAAAGATTAGAGTCTTTTTGTAAATTTAAAGGCTATGAAATAATAGATTATTACGAAGACGCAGGAATTAGTGCTAAAACTGGTAATCATAGACCAGAATTTGAAAGATTAAAAGATGATATTAAGGCTAAAAAGATAAACACAATAGTTGCTTTAAAACTAGATAGAATAACTAGAAGTATTTATGATTGGGAAAATTTAATGACTTTTTTAGATGAAAACGATGCCTATTTAGATTGTGTAAATGATGAAATAAATACAACAAGTGCAAATGGCAAGATGATATCAAGATTATTGATGAGTGTTAGTCAAAATGAAATTGAAAGAACAAGTGAAAGAACTAAAGTAGGTTTAGCAGGTGCAATTAAATCTGGTCATATTCCTCACATTGCCCCATTAGGCTATAAGCACGAAGATAAAAGATTGGTAATAGATTATTCAACTAAAGATATTGTAGTGAGAATTTTTGACTTATATTATAATGGCTACTCTTATCAAAAAATAAGTAATCTATTCAATGAAGAAAAAGTATTAGGAAAAGATAATTGGAGAGATTCAACTATTGTTACTATTCTTGAAAATGAGATATATAAAGGCGATTTCGTTCACGGAAAAAGAACAAAGAACCCTACTTATTATGAAGATGTAGTTGAACCAATTATTTCAAAAGAAATGTGGGCTGATTGCCAATTGCAGAAAAAGAAAAATTCAAGAAGTTATCAAAGAACATTGACATATTTATATTTACAAAAACTAAAATGTCCTAAATGTAATCGTATTTTAGGTGGTAAAGCTACTACAAAGAAAAATGGTAAGACATACTTTTATTATTATTGTAATGATTGTAAAGTCCAATTTAAAGAAAGTTTAATAAATGAGTATTTTGAGCAATTTATAGATGAACTAACCGAATATGACTCTGTTGTAAATCAATTCTTCTTGCCTATGATAAAGCAAAAATTTGATGAGCCTAAAGAGCAATTAGAAAAAGAAATAAATAATCAGAGGAATAAGCTTGAAAGAATTAAAAAAGCATATATTAATGGTGTTTTTGAATTAAAAGAATATAACGAAGAAAAGAAAATTATTGAAAAAGCGATTACAGAACTAGAAACTAAACTAGATACTACTGATAGTGTAGAAGAATTAAGATTTACACCAAGAGATATTCTACTAAAAAGAGATATTGATTTTATCAATAAGATTAAGCTAAATAAAGAATATCAAGAACGAACTAAAACTTGGAAAGATTATACACGAGAAGAACAAGCTGATTTAATAATGAGATATGTTGAAGATATTGAATTAGATATTATAGGTACAGTAATAGCAGTAAAGCAAATTAATTTTAGGGAATCTATTTGTAAGCCTTGCCAAGAATTATTTGATAAAGGTTATATTGATACTACAAAGCCTATGATATTAGCTAATGTATTAGGAAGTGTTAGATTTAGTAACTATTTGCCAGAGGAAGAAGTCGGCGAAATTATAATGAGATTAAGACAATACTATGATGTGAGTTTGGCAGAGGCAACTTACTATGTAGATAAGCAATGTTTCTATTTTAACTTTACTGAAAATAATAGTGCTATTGTTAGGGTATTCCCTTTAGAAGATTACTACAAACTAGATCCAGATAATAAAATGGAAACTTATAGATTTGGAATAATCTACATTAATGAAGAAGATAGATTTCAAATGCAAGAAATTGATACTGCATTTGATTATATACCAGATGAAACAAACGATAGTGTAATTTATATGAAAGAGCCTACTCCTATTTCAGTAGGTGTTAAGCCAGTAAAGTTCTGCGAAAAAATGCAAGAAGAAACAAATTAACGTGGCACGTTTTGTTTTTACAAAGTAAAAATGAAAGTGGCGATAGTTAATTTGAATAAATTTTAGCTCTGTGAGATAAAATTTATTGCCTCGCAGAGCCCCCATGTTATGATAGTATGTCATAACATATAGGGGGTTAGGACTTATGGCAAAGCCAAAGTCCTATGCTACGAAGAAAATTCAAAGGAGGTGCTTTTATGAAGCAAGAATTGGCATATTCTTTTCACTTGGGTAGTGATAAAAACAAAAGTAAATTAGCAAAGAAAGTTGCAAAAGGAAATGTATCTGGTACTACTTCTCTATCTAATAATGCAATTCAAAATGCAAAAGATTTGTCGGATGTTAATAAACACAACTTAAGAGATTATGATAATCAAAGAGAGTTAATTAGAATGATTTATGGAACAAATGACATTGTAAATGATGTTAAACAAGTATATTTAGATGAATTTGAAGAAGCTAGATTGGAATATAACAACAAGCAAACTCGTGAAGATAGAAAAATCAAAGATTACTTCAAAAAAGTATGCGATTCACAAAACGATATAGCTTGTGAAATTATAATAGAACTTGGAGATATGGACTTTTGGAATGATAAAGATAAAGAATATAGATTAAAAATGATTGATGTTTATAATGAGCAAGTAAAGGATTTAATTAAAATTGTACCAGATTTTAAGATAGCAACAATACACTTTGATGAGGTTTCTCCCCATATGCACATTGTAGGTGTTCCAGTTTCTTATGATTGTAAAAGAGGAATGAAAAAACAAGTAGTAAAATCAAAGTTATTTACTAAAACCACATTAACACAAATACAAGATAAAATGAGAATTGCTTGTATAAAGTCTTTTAATAAGTTCTATGATATGAATTTTAAGCTAAAAGAAAAGCAAAATGGCAGAAATCAAGATATCAACGTCAAAGATATGGGCGATTATAGAAAAATCAAGAAACAATTAGAACAGAAAGAACAAAAACTTGCTAAAGCCAATAAGCAAACTAAAATGCTTGATAATGAAAGCACTAATATAAATGAAATATTAGATAATTTAAAATCTACTCTAATAAACAAAAATAATATGGTTATTTCAAGCGAAGATGTCCAGAAATTAAAAAATTATACAAGAGACGTAAAAGATATTACTAAAACTGTTAGAAGTGTAAATGACTTAAATATGGTGATTAAAGATTTTGAACATTCTGCTTTTGAAATAGAAAAAGAAAATCGTTCCTTAAAGTATGAAATTGAACTAAAAGATAATGAAAATGGCGATTTGAAAAAGGAACTATCTACCAAAGATAAAATTATTAGCAAGTTACAGACTGAAAAAGAAAAGATAAAACAAGAGTTACAGAAATTCAAAGGCTTTTGGCGTAGCTTAATGAAACATTTTCAAAATAAAATTGGATTTGATAAAGATAAGCATTACAAATATGTTAGTGATGATTTATATAAAAATGGTATTTTTGATGATAATGATAATGAGATAGCAAATAATGTTAGAAGAAAAGTAAAAACAACAGATGAAATAACTAATTTAAAAGACAGAAAGAAAACTGATACAAGATTTTAATATGGAGGTATTTGAATATGGAAAATGAAAAAGTACAATTTTTAATAAATATGATAAATGATATGGATATAAAAGATAAATTAAGACTATCAATATGTATGAGTCAAAGCAAATGGTCATGGCTTATATACAACACTAAAGAATATTATGAAAAATTTGACAATATGTTAAAAGACATTGATGAAGAATATAGGACAACTTTAATAAACTTTGCAAAATATAAGCTTGTAATGTTTGCAATGGCTAAAAATATGGAAATGGAAACGACAGAGCAGAATAAGGTGGCATTATATTTATTTAATAGTATTACTACAGATGAAGTAACTTTATTTTCCATAAAAATAAAGTATATGGTATAAAATACGTTAAAAATATTGAAATTAACATAAAAATGTGATATACTATTTATATCATTCGTAGCTATGCGAACTATAATAAGAATAGCAAGGCAGTAATTTCTCATAAAACAATTGTAAGGAGGAAAACAGTATGACTAGTGGAGAAGTAGTATTTTCTATTTCCGATTATGCACAGGAATTTATTCGGAAATACAAAAATCCCAAGCTTGACCAAAAAGTAATCGATGCGATTGTGATTGATTTTATCAACTACTTTGCAGTAATGCAATGCGGAATGGATTTGGCGATGTACACCAGCGATCTGAGAGACGGAAAGAAAATGAGTAAAGAAGGAACTGTTTTACAAAAAGAAGTTATTCTTCCTGCATTGAATTTTCACAAAGAAGAGTATGACAAATCTGGAATCATTGAAAGTGTTAACAGAAATAGTCATATGAATGAGTGTGGTGGCAATGCTGAAGCTGATAACGCAGAAGCAGTTAAGCTCATTGAAGAATTTATCAAAGGCTATATGGCTGCTTAATACGGTTAAGATTGCTGCAAAAAAGAACAAACTTGTTCTTCCTCGCTTTTAAAGCGAGGTTTTTTATTGTTTTTATATATTTTATATTGGTATTGTATTTTATAAAAAATGTGATATACTTTAATAAATTGATTGATATTTGTATCAATCGTCAAGAGAGCCAAAAAGTTGTAGATAACTACTTCGTTGGCACCAAGAATATTTAAGTGAAAAATATTAAAACAAAAATCAACCAGAAAATAAATCTGGTTGATTTTTGCTATTCTTAACGAAAGCCGCCACCTCCGCCTCCACCACCGAAGGAACCGCCACCGCCTCCGCCAGAAGAGAATCCTCCTCCACCGGCAGAATAGCTTTCTGCTCTAGACTTTGCAGTACTAGCACTGTTAATTCCATTAGTAGTACAAATATTAATATAATAAAAATAATCATAAGATGTAAAACAAGATTGCTCAATCATATCTGGGTAAAGTTCTTTAAATTGTTTTGCAACTTTATTGGCTATTCCAAGCATTTGAGCATAAATTAAGTAATATTCAAACAAATTAACTTCAATAGCTTCTCTTTCTTTAATAAGAGTATAATCAAGCAGATATCTTTTTAGACCAGCAATTTCTAAAGCTTCATTGCGTAATTCTGGACTAACTAAATAGGTTTTATATTTAAATATTTTAAAAAATTTTTTTTCATTAGCAACTAATAAATTACTATTAATTAGTTTTTTCTTTTCTGAATCCAAAAGATCATCAAACCAATCTAATATTTTTGAATAATTATCATTGCACCAAGTTTTAAATTCATTATTTTCTAGAATGCCGTCTTTACTTGCTGAATAGAGCATATTAAATAAAAGACGTTCTTTAGAATCTGTTATTGAATCTGCATTTGTTTCTGTTAATACAATAACAGTATTTTCTTTTTTAAATATTTTTCCACCTTCTCTTTGTTCTACTCTAACAAGAGAATCTTTTATCCATTTTAAAATTATAGCTCCCAATATATCAGTTTTTCGCTTTAAAATCCCATAATTATATGCAATAAAGTAAGCTCTATGTAAATCATTATTGCAAGGAATATCTCTAAAATAATCTACATTTCTAGGAATTTTTTTGCCATTTTTTCCAAAATCAAGAGAACCAGTCTTAGCTTTTGAGAAAATAGCAGAAAATATTAAAAAGAATGTTATTAAAGTTGGAAGAACTGTAATAAGAAATGCTAATAATCCATCCAAAAAGGTTACATCACTTTCAGAATAATGTTCAGTTCCTTTTTCTGCCATATTATAATAATAATTAAAATCATAATCTAATTTATTACTACAATTAAATGTATTTAATGGAAATTGTACTAATATAGTCATATATTCACTGCTAGATAATCTACCATCTGATTGCATTTCTATATAACCATCATAAACATAAGCTGTTCCACCATAATTTCCATATCCCCAAACACCTACAGAATCAGGAATATTAAAATTAGAATGAATTTTTATGTAAGCATTTCCTATAGGACTGGAAAAATCATAAGGAATTAAAGTCCAATAAATCATTTGAGAGTCTGTAAGTTCAGAAACAAAATTAGAAATATTGTATTTTACTTCATAACTATGAGAACCATATTCGCTTATTCCCCAGCAAAGTTCTACACCATCAGAAATTTTATTTATCCCGCATTTGTAGGCTTTGTCAGACAATGAACCTGAAGTATCCCATGAAGATAAAGTACTATATTCAGTTGAATTTTCTGATACTGACAAATCTGTTATATTGGAATTTCCTAAATTATAATATGGATGATATACTTCTGTACCTTGTGAGACATTACACCTCCAGACTTCAGTGACTGAAGCATTACCATTATCATCAATAGCAATATCCATTGATATACTATCAATAGAGTTTGCTTCTGAAGTATTAAAAAATGTAAATACAATAAAAGCAAAAATTGCTAATAAAAATATTTTGATTTTTTTACTCATAAAAAATCCCCCTTTATCATTTTCATTATTTCATAAAAAAATGAAAATAGCAATGGAGGACAAGAATTATTTTAAAATGATATCAAATGCTTTTGTAACATATCCACGGCTAATATTGATAGAAACAGTATCTCCAGGATTTTTAGAATAAATATATTTTCTAAGTTCAATCATATTACTGATTTGTTTACCATCAATAGATGTTATAATATCACCTTTTTGAATACCACTAGAAATGGCAGGGCTATCATCTGCTACGAGTACAACATAAATTCCAGAGGCAAAATTAGAACTAGAGGCAAGATAGGGGATAACTTCTTTATCATAAGCATAAATACCGAGATATGGTTCATCAAACTTATTATCAGAAGCAAACTTATCAATAACAGGTTTTACTACATTAGCAGGAACAGCACATCCAATGCCTTCAGCAGAAGTTATTTTTACAGTATTAACCCCAATAACTTCTCCTGTTGTAGATATTAATGGACCACCGCTATTGCCAGGATTTATAGATGCATCTGTTTGAATTAAGTCTGTCATATAAGTAGTAGAACCATTTTCTTCAATTTTTATTGTTCTATTAGTTGCGCTTATAATCCCAGAAGTAATGGTTTTTCTAAATTCGTAACCAATAGGATTACCAATAGCATAAACTGTTTCTCCAGACTTTAATGTAGAAGAATCTCCAATAGTAGCAAAAGGTAAGTTAGAAGCATTAATTTTGATTATAGATAAATCTAAATTGGAATCACACCATACTACAGAGCCTTCATAGGTATATCCATTTTCTAATGTAATATAGCAAGTAGTAGATTTTTCGCCAGTTACGTGGCAGTTACTTAAAATGTAACCATTACTAGACACAATAATTCCAGAACCTAAACCAAGTTCATTTACGTTGTTATTAGAAGAAAAAATCGAAGTGGATTTAGTTTTGATTTTAGAAATTCCAACAACACTTTCTGATACTTTTTCTAGCATATCTGCAGTAGATTGACTTTTTTGAGTGACATTTTCCACAGTTTGTGAAGGAACTGTGGATTCAACACGTTGGGTTTCATATTCAGATGTAATATCAATATTTTTGTATGTAGAAAAAATATAATATGAAATTATAATAATAAAAAAAATAGCTAGTACTAGTATAGAGAAATTTTTGATTTTTTTTAACATAGTAATCACCTTATATGTAGTATGCTACTATTTTGAAAAATTAAACAAGAAATATATAGTTAACAGTTGCAATTAACATAAAAGTGTGATATAATTCATGGGAACACGAAAAACTGGTCAAGACCAGAGTAAGTAACAATTAACCCTTTCGATTAAAGGAGGAGCAGTATGATTTATTTGAGATTTTCAGAAAGAGAAGGAGAGCAAATCAAGTTTGCAATAATTAATGAACCAGAATGGGATCAGGAACTAAAGGAAATATTCGAAAAAGAATATAGTGAGGAGATAGCTAAAAAATATTTAAGTGAGTTTTCAGAAATACTTGACAATGAGATAGGTTTCCCAGAAGAAATAAATTACTTGAATTCTACTAGTAATACATTTTTTAAATATTCAGCAAAAGAAGGAAAATGGAAAGATACTCATAAAGGAATATCTGATTATACAGTATTGCATGATAGTAAATATTGGGAATGCTTTATAGAGAAACATCGGCATTATAAGAAATTATTGCCTGTGTTAAAAGAGGCTGTAGAAAGAGTAACGAGTACAGTATTAGTTCCTTCGGAGGAAAGTTTTGAACCAATCAGGTCAATAAAAAAGTATGTAGATTCAGAAAGTTATAACAACGATTGTGAATATGTACAGAACGATATATTATGGAATTTAAAACAGTATTTTTCAGAAGGAATTGTTGAAGAAGTATATGATAGAATTTTAGATCGTTTATTTAAAAACGATGGGCGCGAAGATTATATAGTTATTTTCGAAGAAGATTCAATAATTGGAAAATTGGATAAAAGCGGGTTCAAAGCACTTGAGATGGATGGATTTGAAAGAGTTTATGAAATGCTTCAGTATGAACTGGATGAACAAGATTTATCAGAATTTATGATTAGAATTAAAAACTTGTTTATATTTGGTAATGGTAATATAAAAATTCCAATAAAAAAGAAAGATCATCATAAAAATTATTATATTGAGCTTGAAAACGGAAGAACAGCTATTATTAATGAAAACAGGATTTTTTTAAGACTCGATAAAGACATCTTAAAAGAGATAGCAAATGTTCTTGACAAAAAGTTAAAGGTTACTAATAAAGGGACCCTTGAGCTTAAAGATGAGAACAATTATAAGATGATTAAGGAGTTAGACGATTATACAGGAAAAATAGAATTATACTTAGAAAAATATGAAATTAAAATCGACCTTCATTGTAAAATGAAACTTAGAAACTATGAGGATATTAAAGAATATAATACACTATCCAAACGAACTAAGATTTGTGTTCATAGTCTCGAATATTATTATAGAGATAATTTTAGAGAGTGTAAAGAGTATTATATTGATGAAATTTCTAAACAGGATACATTAAAAAATAGTTGGCTCAAAGTCGAAATAGTACGGTAATAGTACATAAAAAAAGGTACCGAATGCAATATTCGGTACCTTTTTTGGAAAAAAATAGCAATTTCACATAAAAAAACGACAAATTTATATAAAAAAATTGCAAAATTTGACAAAAAATGCTACAATAAGAGAGTATGAATTATACTCAAGTATATAATTTTAAGAAGGATGTTAGGAAAAATGGGGAATTTAACAAATGCTCAGAAATCAATCTGGGTTACAGAACAGTATTATATTGGAAGCAGTATAAACAATATATGTGGAACTGCAGTAATACAAGAGAAAGTTGACTTCGACAAATTAGAAGAAGCCATAAAAATCGTGTGCCAAAAACATGACAACTTTTGGCTAGAATTTAAACTAAACGATGGAAATGTAGAACAAGTGCTATCTGAAAGAGAAGAAATACAGATAAGCACTGTTAGTATCGCGAGCGAAAAAGAATTAGAAAAAGAACGAGAGAAAATTGTAAGAACAACATTTAAATTAGAAAATTCAAAATTATTTAAATTTTATATCTTTAAATTTTCAAATGGTAAAGGGGCTTTTATGCTTAATATACACCATTTGATTTCAGATGCGTGGACACTTGCGCTTATTTGTAATGACATTATCAAAACATATTCAAATCTAAAACAAAATCAAGAAATCGAAACAAAGGCTATATACTCTTATATAGACTATATTAAATCAGAAGAAGAATACCAAAAAAGCGAAAAATTTAATAAAGACAAACAATATTGGGTAGAAAGATTCAAAACAATACCAGAAGTAGCAACAATACAAGGAAGTAAAAAAGGTAAAGCAGATATAAGCAATTCAAAAGGAAAAAGGCAACAATATAAAATAAAAGAATCAGATGTTATAAAAATAAAGCAATATTGTAAAGAAAACAGAATATCATTATACAATTTCTTTATGGCTATTTATGCAATATATATAGGAGAAATTTCAAATTTAGATGAATTTGTTATAGGAACACCGATATTAAACAGAACAAATTTTAAAGAAAAACAAGCAGCAGGTATGTTCATAAATATGGCACCATTCAAAATTAATATGAATGAAGAATTAGATTTTAAGACATTTGTAAAAAATATAGCAATAGATTCTATGGATATGTTAAAACACCAAAAATATTCATATCAATGTTTATTAGAAGAGTTAAGAAAAAAAGATAGTAATATTCCAAATTTGTACAATATTTTATTATCATACCAAATAACTAATGCACAACAAACAGAAGGAAATATCCCATATGAAACAGAATGGACATTTAATGGATGCTGTGCAGAAAACATGGATATACAAATATATGATTTAAATGATACAGGAAGTTTAAATGTTGCATATGACTATAAAACAAGCATATATAATTCAAAAGATATAGAGAAAATTCATAAAAGAATACTAAATATAATTAATCAAGTTGTTTTAAAAGAAAACATAGGATTAAAAGATATAGAAATAGTTACCCCAGAAGAAAAAGAAAAATTAATTATAGACTTTAATAAAACTGAACTTGAATATGATAAAAATATTCCATTTATAAAATATTTTGAAAAACAAGCAGAAGAAACACCAGAAAATATAGCAATTGTTTTTGAATATAGAAATATGACTTATAAAGAACTTAATGAAAAAGCTAATAGTTTAGCATATGAATTAAGAAAAAATGGAGTTACCAATAATACTGTTGTTGGAATATTAGTAGAACGTTCTTTTGAAATGTTAATATCAATGTTAGCAGTTCTAAAATCAGGAGGAAGTTATATACCAATAGCAGTAGATTATCCAAAAGATAGAGTACAATACATGTTAGAAGATAGTGATGCAACTATATTATTAACTAATCAAAACAGAAGAAATAAAGCAGACAAAAAGATAATTAATGTAAAAGATCCGATCATCTACGAAAATCATAAAGAGAATTTAGAAAATATATCAAGACCAGAAGATTTGTCATATTTAATATATACATCAGGCTCTACAGGCACTCCTAAAGGAGTAATGTTAAAACAACAAAATTTAAGTAATTTCTATAATTCAATGAAAAATACAATCAATTACTTAAAAGATGGGAAAAATCATAAAATTTTATCTATAACAACTGTATCATTTGACATTTTTGCATTTGAAACATTAATGTCATTAACAAGAGGCCTAACGGTTTATTTAACAAATGAAAATGGGCAAAAAATGACTCCAGTAATAGAAAGAACTATAAAAGAAAATGAAGTAGAAATAATGCAAACAACACCATCAGTAATGAAATTTCATTTAGAAAATTTAAATGATGAAAATAGTTTGAAAAGTTTAAAATATATAATGTTAGCAGGAGAGCCACTTCAAAAAAGTTTAGTAGAAAAAATAAAAAAGATAATTCCTAATGTAACAATTTATAATGGATATGGACCATCTGAAACTACGATATTCTCTACAGTAGCAGACGTAACAAATCAAAGTGAGATTACAATAGGCAAGCCAATACATAATACTCAAATTTATATATTAAACAAAAATAAAAAGATATTACCACAAGGAAATATTGGAGAAATGTACATTTCTGGTGATGGTGTTGGAAAAGGATATATGCACAAAGAACAACAAACTAAAGAGAATTTTATAGAAAATCCATTTATAGATGGAAAAATAATGTATAAAGTTGGAGACTTGGGAGAATTTGATAAAAATGGTGAAATTACTTGCCATGGCAGAATTGACAACCAAGTAAAAATTAGAGGATTAAGAATAGAATTACAAGAAATAGAAAAAAGAATGCAACCTGTTTACAATATTGCTGACTGTGCTGTCGTAAAAAAAGTTGTAAAAGGAAAAGATGCATTATGTGCATATTATGTGGAAAATGGACATGTAAGTAAATCTGTATTAAAAACTGTTTTATATTCAAAGTTACCAGAATATATGGTGCCTCAATATTTTATTAAATTAGATAAGTTGCCACATACACCTAATGGTAAAGTCGATAGAAAGGCATTGCCAGATCCTTTTATTGAAGAAAATAGAGTGGAAATAGTTAAGCCAAGAAATGACATTGACAAAAAATTAGTAAATATAATCGAAAGAATGTTACATGTATCAAAAGTAAGTATAGAAGATACATTATTAGACCTTGGAGGAGATTCATTAACAGCAATTACATTATCAACCAAAATATTATCTCGTTTTAATGTTCAAATGAATATTAAAGATTTATTATCTAATTATACTATAAAAGATATGGCTGATTATATAGAAAATAATCAAAAACATGATATTTCAAAAATAAAGATTGAGAGAGTAAAAGAGCAAGAAACATACCCATTATCATCAGCACAAAAAAGAATATATTATAATGCCAAAATGATAGGAAATGATAATGTTGTTTATAATATGCCTGGAGGAATTATTGTAGATGAAATATTAGACATAGAAAAAATAAAACAAGTATTTAATAAAATAATAGAAAGACATGAAATATTAAGAACGCAATTTACAATACAAAATAATGAAATAGTACAGAAAGTATGCAAAAATATAAATTTTGAAATACCAGTTTATTATAATACAGAAAAAGAAATTCAAAAAATAATTAAAAATTTTTCTAAACCATTTAAACTAGAAGATGAAATGTTAATAAGAGCAGAGGTACATTTTATAGATGATAAAAGTACAATGTTATTAGTTGACTCACATCATATAATAATGGATGGAATGTCATTAAATAATTTAATTATAGAGTTTGACAGGCTATATAATGGAGATGACCTAAAAAGACTTCCAATTCAATATAGAGATTATTCTGTTTGGGAAAATAATTATAATAATAGTGAAGAAATTAACGAAAATGAAAAATATTGGATTGAGAAATTTAAAAACTGTGAATTTGCACAATTAAATTTACCATATGACTATAAAATTTCTGCAAATAGAAGTTATAATGGTAAGAAAATATCTAATATTATCGATGAAAAACGTTTTAGAAAAATAGAAAGATATGCTAAAAAAATAGGTGCATCACCATATATGTTATTTGTGACAGCATTTTTAGTATTATTATATAAATATACAGGACAAGAAGAAATAATTTTAGGTAGTCCTATAGCCAATAGAGATAGACGAGAAACTAAAAGAATGTTAGGAATGCTTGTAAACAATATTGTTATAAGAGGACAAATCAACGAAAATGATACATTTGCAACATTTTTAGATAAAATAAAAGAACAAGTTTTAAATGACTTATCAAATCAACCATATCCATTTGATATGTTAGTAAAAAAGCTTGGAGTTAAAATGGATAATTCAAGAAATCCATTGTTTGATGTAATGTTTACATATCAAAATAAAGAAGAAAATATAGTAAAATTAAATGGAAAAGATGTAAATGTTTTAGAAATATACAATGACATTGCAAAATTTAATTTGCTATTAGAAATAAAACCAAAAACTCATACTATTAATATAGAATATTGTACAGATTTATTTAGAAAAGAAACAATAGTTAACTTTTTTGAACATTATATGTATATATTAGAACAGATATTGAACAATAGTGAAATCAAAATAAGTGATATAGATATTATAACTGAAAAAGAAGACAAAATGTTAGCAAAATTTAATAGTACAGAAGGAGAAATAAATCAAGATACAACAGCATATTTAATAGAACAGCAAGTTGAAAAAAATCCAGATAATATAGCGGTTATATGTGAAGATAAACAAATAACTTATGGAGAATTAGATAAAAAAGCAAACAGCTTAGCAAACCATTTAATAAAAAATGGAATAAAAAATAATGACATAGTATGTATAATGACAAATAGATCAATAGAGACAATTGTTGCAATGTATGCAATATTAAAAGCAGGAGGAGCATTTTTAAATATTGATCCAACATATCCATTAGACAGAACAAAATATTATATAGAAAGCAGTAAAGCACAATATGTTCTAACACAAAAAGAATTAAAAGATAGAGTAAAAGAAATTCCAAATTGTATAGAAATAGACTTAGATAATGAAATTTATAACGGAGATTCAAGTAAACCAAATGTGGATATAAAAATGGAAGATTTATCATATTTAATATATACATCAGGATCAACAGGAGTGCCAAAAGGGGTAATGCTAAATCAAGTAGGATTAACCAATATGGCAAAAGCGATGACAAAAGCATTAGACTATTTACATGATGGAAAAGTCCATACATTATTATCAGTAACATCAACACCATTTGACATATTTGTTTATGAAATAATAGTATCATTAACACATGGACAAAGAATAGTAATGGCCAATAATGCAGAACATAGAAATCCTAAATTATTAGAAAAATTAATGGAAAAATATAATACAGATGTTATGACAGTAACACCAAGTTTAATGAAAATAGTTTATGATAATAGAAGTGAAAATAGTCCATTAAAGTTAGTAAAAAATATGGTATTTGGAGGAGAACCGTTACCAGAAAAATTTGTAAAAGACTTAAAAGCTTTAGCAGATGATATAACAGTATTTAATATATATGGACCGAGTGAAATAACGATATTATCAAATGTACAAAATTTAGATGGAGAACCAGAAATTACAACAGGTCCACCAATTATGAATACACAAATGCATATACTAGATAAAAATTTGAAAAGAGTGCCAATAGGTGTAGTTGGAGAAATTTATATATCAGGAACTCAAGTAGGCGTAGGATATTTAGGAAAGCCTGAATTGACAAAAGAAAAATTCTTGCCAAATAAATTTGGAGAAGGAAGAATGTACAAATCGGGAGATATTGGAAGATGGACATTTGATGGTAAGATTCAATGTTTAGGAAGAATAGATAATCAAATAAAATTACGTGGACTAAGAATAGAACTTGGAGAAATAGAAAGCAAAATGGAACAATACCCAGGAGTATCAGCATCAATAGTAAACAAAATAACCATCGAAGACAAAGAAGTATTATGTGGATATTATGTTACAGACGGAACAATAGATGTTACAGAAACAGAAATAAAAAGTTATTTGAAAAAATATTTACCACAATATATGGTACCAAGTTATATAGTACATCTTGAAAAAATGCCATATACAATAAATAGAAAAATAGATAGGAAAGCTTTGCCAATGCCAAAATTAGAAGAAGATAGTTTTAAAGAAGTAGACCCAGACAAATTTGATTCAGATGAATTAAGACTACAACAAATATGGAAAAACATTTTACATTTAAAACATATTTCTTTAAATGATAACTTCTTTGACATAGGTGGAGATTCAATTTCTGCAATAAAAATGCAAATTGAAGCACTAAAATATAATTTTGATTTTGAATATGCTGATATATTTAAATATCCAACAATAAAAGAACTTGCAGGAAAGAAAAAAGATAAGGCAGAAGAAGATATAGCAAAATATGATTATTCTGAAATTAATAAAGTTTTAGAAAGAAATAATATATCAAATATAGAAACAATAAAAAAATCCAAAGTAGGAAATATTCTTTTAATAGGAAGTACGGGATATTTAGGAGTACATATATTAGATGAATATTTAAAAAGATATAGAGGAATAGCTTACTGTTTAGTAAGAAGAAAAAATAATGAAGAACCATTAGCAAGATTACAACAAAAAATTGTATTCTATTTCGGAAATGAGTACTTTGAAAAATATAAAGATAGAATACAAGTAATAGAAGGAGATATTGTTGAAAGAGACTTTAAGCTATCAAAAGAAGACGATGAATTGATTAGCCAAAATATCACAACAGTAATAAATGCAGGAGCATTAGTAAAACATTTCGGAACAGAAAAATTATTTAACGAAATAAATGTAAATGGAACGCAAAATGTAGTAGATTTTTGTAAAGCAACAGACAAAAGATTAATACACATCTCAACTATCAGTGTTTCTGGAAATGGTGAAAAAGAAGAAAACATAGAAGAAACAGCAGACAATATCAATAATAAAAAAATATTCAAAGAAAATACTTTATATATTAATCAAAATATATCAGGAATATATACTGTAACAAAATATAAAGCAGAAATGATTGTATTAAAAGCAATAGAAGAAGGTTTGGATGCACAAATATTGAGAATGGGAAACATTACAAATAGATATAGTGATGGAGTATTCCAACAAAATGTTGAAGAAAACGCATTTGCAAAAAGATTAAAATCATTTATAGAATTAGGAATATTTCCAGAATATTTACTTGAACACGCAATAGAATTAGGACCAGTAGACTTTAGTGCAGAAGCGGTTGTAAAAATATTAGGATATAACAGTAAATGCAATGTATTCCATATATACAATCCAAAGTTACTACCAATAAAATTACTAATAAACACTTTACACGAATTAGGAATTAGTATTGATGGCGTAGATAATGAAACAATGTCAAAAAAATTAACCGAAATTTTAAATGATGACTTTAAAAAAGAAATATTATCTGGTATAATACATGATATTGACTCAAATAAACAATTAATATATACTTCTAATGTAAAAATAGACTATGAATTTACAGAAAAATATCTTGAAAAAATAGGATTTTCTTGGAAAGAAATTGACAAAGAATATATATTAAAATATATGGATTATTTTAAAAGAATAGGATTTATAAAATATTAAAGGAGAAACAAAAGATGGTTATAGATACAGAATTTATATTGTTAGTAATATCAACCCTTTCAATAATTTTGTTAATGGGAAATATAATTAGGAAAAAACCAGTGTCGCAATTGCAAAATGCATTTGCGACGGTTTTATTAACAGTGCTTGTAATAAGTGTAGGAGTAATTTCACAATTAGTTTGCTCAAACTTTTTGAATATTGAGCCGATATATTTTGAAAATTTTATATATATAGGAACATGTATGCTTCCAGTAGCACTGTTTTTTGTAGCAATTATATTTAGAAATACAAAAATTAGGTTTAAAAGAAAATATTTATTATTATTTGTAATACCATTTTTGACACTTGCTGTATTATATACAAATCAATATCATCATTTATTTTATAAAGTATATTCTTCAAACTTAAATGAAATGGTATATGGACCATATTTTTATATACATTCAATATATACATATGGATTACTATTAATAAGCATAGGAATAATGATAAATGCATCATTAAAAAATTCGGGTTCGTTTTCTAAACAAACAATATTAATAATAATAGGAACAATGTTTCCTATACTAGTAAACTTGCTTGGAACATTTAAAATATATGATATGAATGTATGTTTAACACCAATAAGTTTTTCTATAGCAGTAATTTTTTACACATTTGCAATATTAAAATTTAACTTTTTAAAAATCACACCAATTGCACTGCAGAAAATAGTAGACAGAATATCCGATGGATACATAGTATTAGATGAAGATAATATAATTACAGACTTCAACAAAACATTTTTAGAAATGTTTAAATTAAAACCAGAAAATATAAGAAGTAAAACTTTTATGAAATTTTTAGAAAATAGAAAAATAAGCAAACAAACATCAAAGAGAATAGAAAATGTAATAGCAAGAGCAAATACAACAGATAAAACAATATCATTTGAACAACATTTTTCAAGAATAAAAAAATACTTTAAAATAGAAATAACTCCAATTAAATCAGACAACACATCATTAGGAACATTAGTATTATTAAAAGATATAACACAACATAAAGAAGATATGGAAACAATAAGAAACAACCAAGATAGACTAATGGAAAGAGAACGTTTAGCAGGACTTGGTCAACTAATAGGAGGAATAGCACATAACTTAAAAACACCAATAATGTCAATAGCAGGAGCAGTTCAAGGATTAGAAAATCTAATAAAAGAATATGACGAATCAATAGATGACCCAGTAGTAAATTCGCAAGATCATCATGACATAGCAAGAGACATGGAAGAATGGATACCTAAGATAAGAGCACATCTAGAATACATGTCAGATATTATAACAACAGTAAAAGGTCAAGCAGTTGCATCATTATCAAGTGATACTTCAGAAGAATTTACAGTTGATGAACTAATAAAAAGAGTAAATATATTAATGAAACACGAATTAAAAAATGCATACATATATATGAATGTAATGATGAAAACTGATGAAAATCAAATATTAAAGGGAAATGTAAATAGTTTAGTACAAGTAGTTAATAATATGATTTCAAATGCTATACAAGCATATGCAGGAAAAAAAGATCAAAATATAGAACTAGTAGTATCTAAAAAAGAGAATAATATAGTAATATCAATAACAGACTTTGCTGGTGGACTTCCAAAAGAAGTACAAGATAGACTATTTAAAGAAATGGTTACAACAAAAGGAAAAAATGGAACTGGACTTGGACTATATATGTCATATTCAAACATAAAAGCACACTTTGGTGGAGATATTACATATGTTACAGAACAAGGAAAAGGAACAACATTTAATATTATAATTCCAATATAATTATGAGCAAAACAGAACCGGTCCCAAATGTGCAAAAAACTGTCAGAAAGTTTTATCTGACAGTTTTTTTCTAATCTTGTTCTACATCTTTAAATACATCGTTTTCAAAAAATTCAGTAATTGTAATACCAAATCCTTCACAAATGTGAAGCAATGTATCTAATTTTATCAATTCAGTTCTCTTACTCATAAAAGCTGCTAAAGTTGACATTGGAACCCCAGAAGCCTTAAATAATCCCCAAAGACTCATACCAGTTTGGTTTTGATAATATCTAATTCTATCTCTTACTGCATCTGATAAATACATAAAAATCAACTCCTTATAAATGATATAATTGAGTATAGCAAGAAATTCCTTAGAAATAGTCTATCCAAATAGACTGGCAAATATAAAAAAAGATAGTTTTTCTAATTATAAAAAACTATCTTTAAATAAACATATTCATTATAGTAAGAACTAAAGTTGAGAAAAATGCTTTGAATGAAAATTTAAAACCACGTCGAACAAAAACTTCGACATTTGTAAGACGATTTTCACCAATTATAGTTAATGCAACACAAGGTTCATCAATCTCTTTATATTCAATCAATTGAGTTGAACTAGTTGGCTCTGTTTGAATTTCAGAAGTATTTTCTGTAATAATTTCTTCTGAAGTTTCCAAACTCTCAATATTAGAATCTAAAATTTCCATCAAAATACCTCCTTTAAGCTTAGTATACCAATAGAAGTTATAAAAATCAAACAAAAATTTAAAATGTAATATAAAAGAAAAATAAATGTAATAAAAATGAAACAAAACTATATTTAAATAGAGTAGTATGAGCAAATTGAGTGATAAAATCTTATGCATAAAAAATAATGAATTCAAAACAAAAAACTTGATTTTTAAAACACAAACGAATATAATATCAATAATAAAATTGAATTTATACATAAGAATATAGGGGTGATTAAATGAGAAAGGCTCTGCAAAATCAAATAAATGGAGTTAGAAAATATAAAATAATAGGTGTAGATGATGAAGAAGGAATATTAGATTCATTAAGAGTTTTGTTAGAAAACTCTAATTATGAATTTATAGGAGTAACAAATCCAGTAGAGGCAATAGAAAAAGTAAGACAAGAACATTTTGATTTAATGTTACTAGATTTTATGATGACACCATTACATGGAGACGAAGTAGTAGAAGAAATTAGAAAATTTAATAAAGAATTATATATTTTGTTATTAACAGGACATAAAGATTTAGCACCACCACTAGAAACAATAAAAAGATTAGACATACAAGGATATTGCGAAAAAGGTGACAAATTTGACCAATTAATTTTATTAATTGAATCTGGAATAAAATCTGTAAAACAAATGGATGAAATAAAACAAATAAATGAAAAGTTAGAAGATTCAAAAGAGCAATTAGAGCAAGCATATTTAGATATGGTAGAGACATTAAGATATACAGTAGAAGCGAAAGACTCTTATACGAGAGGACATTCAGATAGAGTGTCAGAATATTCTGTACTTATTGGAGAAAAATTAGGACTACCAGAAGATCAAATAAAAACATTAAGGATAGGTGGGTTATTCCATGATATTGGAAAAATAGGAATACCAGATAGTATTTTATTAAAACCAGCAAAGCTCACAGATGATGAATATTCACAAATAAAAAATCATCCATCAATAGGAGCACATATTTTAGGTTCTGCAGTAATATTTAAAGATATTATACCTATTGTAAAACATCATCATGAAAGATATGATGGCAATGGATATCCATCAAGATTAAAGGGAGAAGAAATACCATATATGGCAAGAATTGCAGCAGTAGCAGATACTTTTGATGCGATGACTAGTCGAAGAAGTTATAGAGGACCTATTGATATTGAACATGTAAAAGAAGAAATAAAAAGATGTGAAGGTACTCAATTTGACCCACAAATAGCAGAAGCATTTCTTGATATATTAAATAATAATTTCGAAAAAATAAAAGATATACAAGAAAAATATGTAAGTGAATAAAATTTTATAGATTGATAAAAAGCATGTATTTTATTACATGCTTTTTAGATGTTTATATTTTCATAGAAAGTCCTACTTTTTTACGTTCTTGATCAATTTTTATAACTTTAACTTTTACAATATCACCAACTGAAACTAAATCAGATGGATTTTTAATATAAGAATCACTCATTTCAGAAATATGAACAAGACCATCATATTTAACACCAATATCAACAAAAGCACCAAAATCGATAACATTACGAACAGTACCAGTTAAAATCATACCTTCTGTTAAATCTTCAAATTTTAAAACATCACTACGAAGTACTGGTTTTGGCATATCTTCTCTTGGGTCACGACCAGGTTTAGAAAGTTCTGCAATAATATCAGTTAAAGTCATTTCACCAATTTCAAGCTTTTTAGCAGTTTCGGCTATATCAACAGATTTTAATTTTTCGCGTAAAGAAATTAAATTATCTTTATTCTTTAAATCATCAACTTTAAAACCAAGAAGTTCAAGCAATTTTTCTGTTGGCTTATAACTTTCTGGGTGAACAGCAGTGTTTTCTAATGGATTTTCACCATCAGGAATTCTAATAAAACCTGCACATTGTTCAAAAGCAACTTTTCCAAGCTTAGGAACCTTTAATAATTCTTTTCTTTCTTTTAATTTACCATTTTCGTCTCTATATTTTACAATATTTTTAGCAATTGTATTATTAATACCAGAAACGTAAGCAAGTAAAGAAGGAGTGGCAGTATTTACATCAACACCAACTTTATTAACACTATCTTCTACAACGCCTGTTAAGCTTTCTGATAAATTCTTTTGATTTACATCATGTTGATATTGTCCAACACCAATAGCCTTTGGATCGATTTTTACAAGTTCGGCAAGAGGGTCTTGAAGTCTACGAGCAATTGATATTGCACCTCTTATAGAAACATTTATATCTGGATATTCTTCAGTTGCAAGTTTTGATGCTGAATATACAGAGGCTCCAGCTTCACTAACTATAACGTAACAAATTTCATGTTTAACTTCTTTAATCATATCAGAAACAAACATTTCAGACTCACGAGAAGCAGTACCATTACCAATTGCAATCATATCAACGTGGTCTTTTTCAATTAAATTTAATAAAGTCTTTTTAGCACCTTCAACATCATTTTGAGGAGCTGTAGGGTATACTGTAGAAGTATCTAAAACTTTACCAGTTTCATCAATTACAGCAATTTTACAACCAGTTCTATATGCTGGGTCAAATCCCATAACAGTTTTACCTTTTATAGGAGCTCCAAGTAATAATTGTTTTGCATTTTGTCCAAATACTTTGATGGCTTTTTCTTCTGCTTTTTCAGTTAAATCTGAACGAATCTCTCTTTCTATAGAAGGCTCAATTAATCTTTTAAAAGCGTCTAATATTGTAGCTTCTAACATTTCTGTAAATTGAGTATTTCCTTTTATTATATCTCTTTGAATGTAATAAAGAATTTTTTCTTCAGGTTTGCTAATAGAAACTTTTAAGAAATCTTCTTTTTCACCTCTATTAATAGCTAAAATTCTATGGCTAGGAAGTTTACAAACTAATTCGGTAAAATCATAATACATTTCGCAATTTGATTTTTCTTCAGCATTTGAAGCTTTTGTAACAATACTTCCTTCATGATAACATACTTTTTTTATATATTTTCTGTATTTAGCATTATCAGAAATATTTTCTGCAATAATATCTAAAGCACCTTGAATTGCGTCTTCTGCAGTTGCAACAACTTTATCTTTGTTAGCTTTATCTTCTTCAGATAAAGAATCAATATTTATATATTCAGTAGCTAGATCTTCAATTGGAGTTTTTTCTTCTTGAGCAATAATTATTTCTGCCAAAGGTTCTAAACCTTTACTTCTAGCAACAGTAGCTCTTGTTTTTTTCTTTTGTTTAAAAGGTCTGTATAAATCTTCAACTTCTGCAAGAGTTTCAGCAGATGCAATAGCAATAGTCAACTCATCTGTTAATTTGCCTTGCTCATTTATAGAATTTATAACTTCACCTTTACGAGTTTCAAGATTTCTTAAATAATTTAATCTTTCTCCTAAATCTCTTAAAATTTCATCACTTAATCCACCTGTAGCTTCTTTTCTATAACGAGCTATAAATGGTATAGTATTTCCTTCGTCAATTAATTTTACTGCATTTTCTACTTGTGTAGGTTTTACATTTAATTCTTGGGCAATTTTGTTTATAATTTTTTCCATAAGTATTTTCCTTTCATTTAATCTTTACAGATTATACATACAAATTTCAAAAAAATCAAGTTAAAAATCGTTGACAAAAAACAACATAAAATTTATAATACGAAATGGTGGAAAAAAATAATAAAAAGCAACAATATTGGGAAAAATAAAAAATGGAGGTAATAAATATGGATTTTGAACAATGGAATGGTTTTAATAAAGGAGAATGGAAAAGACAAATAGATGTAAGAAACTTTATACAAAAAAATTACACACCATATGTTGGAGATGCAAGCTTTTTAAAAGGAACAACAGAAAAAACAAAAAAATTATGGGACGAAGTATTAGAATTATATAAAAAAGAGCATGATGCACAAGGTGGAGTACTAGATATAGATGCAAAAACAATATCAACAGTATCTGCACATGATGCTGGATATATAGACAAAGACTTAGAAGAAATAGTAGGACTACAAACAGATGCACCATTAAAAAGAGCAATAATGCCATTTGGAGGAATAAGAATTGTAGAAAAATCATGTGAAGCATATGGAAGAGAAGTTGATCCAGAAACAGATAGAATTTTCCATACAGCAAGAAAAACACATAATGATGGAGTATTTGATGTATACACACCAGACATTAGAGCTGCAAGAAGTTCACACTTGATTACAGGACTTCCAGATGGATATGGAAGAGGAAGAATTATAGGAGATTACAGAAGAGTTGCACTATACGGTGTAGATGCATTAATAGCTGAGAAAAAAGAAGAATTAGAAATATTAAATGTAGATGATTTTACAGAAAAAGTAATAAGAGAAAGAGAAGAAATATCAGAACAAATAAAAGCACTTAACCAATTAAAGATAATGGCAGAAAAATATGGATATGATATCTCTAGACCTGCTGGAAATGCAAAAGAAGCAATCCAATGGTTATACTTTGGATACTTAGGAGCAGTAAAAGATCAAAATGGTGCTGCAATGAGTATTGGTAGAACATCAACATTCTTAGATATATATATAGAAAGAGACTTGAAAAATGGAATATTAACAGAAGAGACAGCACAAGAATTAATGGACCACTTTATAATGAAATTAAGATTAGTAAGATTCTTAAGAACACCAGAATACAATGAACTATTCAGTGGAGACCCAGTATGGGTAACAGAAAGCATTGGTGGAATGGGAATTGATGGTAGAACATTAGTTACTAAAAACTCATTTAGAGTATTACACTCATTAGAAAACTTAGGACCAGCTCCAGAACCAAACCTAACAGTATTATGGTCAACAAGATTACCAGAAGGATTCAAGAGATATACAGCAAACTTATCAATAAAAACATCATCAATTCAATACGAAAATGATGATGTAATGAGAGCAACATTAGGAGATGACTATGGAATAGCATGTTGTGTATCACCTATGAAAATAGGAAAACAAATGCAATTCTTCGGAGCAAGAGCAAACTTAGCAAAAACATTATTATATGCAATCAACGGAGGTAAAGACGAAAAAACTGGAAAACAAGTTACACCAAAATTTGAACCAATCACATCAGAATATTTAAACTATGACGAAGTTATAGAAAAATTTGATCAAATGATGGATTATGTTGCAATAATATATATAAAAGCATTAAATGCAATACATTACATGCATGACAAATACTCATATGAAGCAATAGAAATGGCTTTACATGATAAAGATGTTATAAGAACAATGGCATGTGGAATTGCAGGATTATCAGTAGTTGCAGATTCACTTTCAGCAATCAAATATGCAAAAGTAAAAGTAATTAGAGATGAAAATGGATTAGCAGTAGATTATCAAGTAGAAGGAGAATATCCTCAATTTGGTAATGATGATGATAGAGTAGATACAATAGCAGTTGAAGTTGTTAGAAGATTCTTAAATAAATTAAAGAAACATCCAACATATAGAGACTCAAAACACACATTATCAATATTAACAATTACATCAAATGTTGTATATGGAAAAGCAACAGGAAATACACCAGATGGAAGACGTGCAGGAGCACCATTTGGACCTGGAGCAAACCCATTACATGGTAGAGATGTAAATGGAGCATTAGCAGTAATGAACTCAATAGCAAAATTACCATTTGAAGATTCAGAAGATGGAATTTCATACACATTTGCTATTACACCAGCAACACTAGGACAAGATGAAGAAACAAAAGTAAATAACTTAGTAAGTATGTTAGATGGATATTTTGCGCAAACAGGACATCACATCAATGTAAACGTATTTGATAGAGCATTATTAGAAGATGCTATGGAACATCCAGAAAAATATCCACAACTTACAATCAGAGTTTCAGGATATGCAGTTCACTTTACAAAATTAACAAGAGAACAACAATTAGATGTTATTAATAGAACAATTCATGAGAGAATTTAAAAAATAATAGCAATTTGCTTAGTTAAAAATCATTCAAAATTTTCATTTTGGATGATTTTTGACTAAATTTTATTAGAAAGAAGAGAATATGGAAAAAGATTTAAAATATTATGCAAAAGTACATTCAGTAGAAAGCTTTGGAACAGTTGATGGACCAGGAATAAGATTTGTATTATTTTTACAAGGATGCCATCTACAATGTAAATACTGCCATAACAGAGATACATGGGATATGAATGGTGGAGAATATAAATCAGTAGATGAAATAATAGAAAAGATAAACAGATACAAAAATTATATGATGCCATCAGGTGGAGGAGTAACAGTAACAGGAGGAGAACCTTTACTACAACATAATTTTGTATTAGAATTATTTAAAAGATTAAAAGAAGAAGGTATACCTACTTGTGTTGATACTTCTGGAATGGTAGCATTAACAGATGGAATAAAAGAAGTTTTAAAATACACAGATTTAGTGTTGTTAGATATTAAACATATTGACGAAGAAAAGTGCAAAGAACTTGTAGGATTTTCAAATAAAAGAGAATTAGAATTTGCTAGATATTTAAGTGATAATAATATCAAAATGTGGATAAGACAAGTTTTAGTACCAGGTTACACAGATGCTGAAGAAGATTTATTAAAACTAAAAGAGTTTCTTTCAACATTAAAGACAGTAGAAAAAGTACAAATTTTACCATATCATAGTATGGGAAAATATAAGTGGGAAAATCTTGGATTAGAATATCCATTAGAAGGCGTGCGAGATGCAAATCAAGATGATGTTGACCGAGCAAAGAAAATTTTAGGAGTATAGTATTTACATTTGAGCTTATTTAGTGTATAATATAAGTCGGCTTTTAGCTGAAATAACTATTAATGATACATCAATGGAGGTAAAAACTATGATGGGAGAAAGAACAACAAGAATGGAATCACACTATGAGGCAATTGAAGATTTATTAAATTCTGATAAAGATCAGATTAATCGGATATTGTATAGTCGTGAGATAAAAACATTAAGAAGAAGAATACCTGAAATTGAAATAGAGGTTAAATCTGTATATTCAGATAGACTCTATAACTGTATAATCAAAAAAATTAAATAATAGTTAAACTAGAGGGACTGCACTGCAGTTCCTTTTCAATTATAAAATTTGATTTATAAATTACAAACTATATAAATGCAGAAATTGGCTAATATATTGTTTTTTATACCTTGCTGTCGCAATCTTCATATTAAATATTAGTATGTAGATTGCTCCATATCGCATTCGCATTCGCTCATTTGATCGCTTACGCGGTATTGCAAAACAATATATTAGCCAATTTCTGCATTAAATAGTAACAGTAAATTAAGAAAATTTTAATAAAATACTACTAATTTTAAAAAAAGTATGATAGAATAGCAACGACAATAAGGAAAAAAGATTATTCAAAAGAAAGGATTGATACAAGATGTCAGAAGCAAAGTATAAAAGAGTACTTTTAAAATTAAGTGGAGAAGCATTAGCTGGAGAGCAAAAAACAGGAGTAAACCCTGAAGTGATCGGCAAAATGTGTGATAAGATAAAAGAAGTAGTAGAAATGGGAGTACAAGTAGCAATAGTAGTAGGAGGAGGAAACTTCTGGAGAGGCAGAAACGGACTAGATATGGAAAGAACAACAGCAGACTACATGGGGATGTTAGCAACATCAATGAATGCATTAGCATTACAAGATGCACTTGAAGCAAGAGGAGTACATTCAAGAGTACAAACAGCAATAGAAATGAGAGAAATAGCAGAACCATTTATACAAAGAAAAGCAGAAAAACATTTAAATAGAGGAAGAGTAGTAATATTTGCATGTGGATCAGGGCATCCATACTTTACAACAGATACAGCAGCAGTATTAAGAGCAACAGAAATAAAAGCAGATATCATACTTTTAGGAAAAGCAGTAGACGCAGTATATTCTGCAGATCCAAAAGTTCAACCAGATGCAATAAAATTTGAAGAAATATCATATTTAGATGTGCTAAATAAAGACTTAAAAGTAATGGATTCAACAGCAACAGCAATGTGTAGAGACAACAATATACCATTATTAGTATTTGGAATAGCAGATCCAGAAAATATAGTAAGAGCTGTTAAAGGTGAGAAAATAGGTACAATTGTATCTTAATGCGCAAAACAGAACCGGTCCCAAATGCGCAGTGAGCAAAACAGAACCGGTCCCAAATGCGCAAATAAAAATAAAGGAGAGAAAATTATGGATTATACAAATTTAAAAGAAAGAATGGAAAAATCAATAGGAGCATATCAAGAAAAATTATCAGAAATAAGAGCAGGTAGAGCAAACCCTGCAATATTAAATAAAGTAAAAGTTGATTATTATGGAACACCAACACCAATTAATCAAATGGCTGGAATATCAGTACCAGAAGCAAGATTAATAGTTATTCAACCATGGGATATGAGTGTATTAAAAGATATTGAAAAAGCAATATTAGCATCAGATATTGGAATTAATCCAAACAATGATGGAAAAGTAATAAGACTAGCTTTCCCTGAATTAAATGAAGAAAGAAGAAAAGAATTAGTTAAAGAAATCAAGAAAATAGCAGAAGAAGCAAAAGTTGCAATAAGATCAATCAGAAGAGATGGAATAGATGAAGCAAAAACAAAACAAAAAAATAGTGAGATGACAGAAGATGAATTAAAAATGGCTGAAACAGAAATTCAAAAAATAACAGATAAAAATATAGAAGAAATTGACAAAATATTAGCAAATAAAGAAACAGAAATAATGAGTGTATAACAAGGAGAAAACAATGAAATTTAACAAAGAAAATATGCCAAAACATATAGCTATAATCATGGATGGAAATAGAAGATGGGCAAGAGCACAAGGAAAGCCTGCAAGCTTTGGGCATAAAGCAGGTGCAAAAACTCTTGAAAAAATAGTCAGATATGCTAATAAAATAGGTTTAGAATATATAACTGTATATGCATTTTCAACAGAAAACTGGAAAAGGGCAGAAGAAGAAGTAAAAGCACTTATGATGCTATTACAAAACTATTTAGATGATTATAGTAAAAGAGCTGATTCAGAGAATATCAAAGTAAAGATCCTTGGAGATATTTCTGCACTTTCACAAGGAATGCAAAAAAGTATTATAAATTGTATGGAAAGAACAAAAAACAATACAGGAGTAACTTTTAATATTGCATTAAATTATGGGGGAAGAGACGAAATTGTCAGAGCAGTTAAGAAGATAGCTGGACAAATAAAAGAAAATAAAATAAAAGTAGAAGATATAAATGAAAAAATGATATCAAATAATTTGTATACAGAAGGAGAACCAGACCCAGACTTAGTAATAAGAACAAGTGGAGAATTACGTTTAAGTAACTTTTTACCTTGGCAAGTTGTGTATTCAGAATTTTTATTTATAGATAAAAACTGGCCAGATTTTTCAGAAGAAGATTTAGATGAAGCAATAATAGAATATCAAAAAAGAACGAGAAAATTTGGAGCAAATTAAAAAATAAAGCAGAAGAAGAGGGAAAAAATATGGATATAAAAAGAGTAATGTCAGCATTATTAGGATTTCCTTTAGTTGTATTAATATTAACATTTGGAAACAAATATGTTGTAGATGTTTTCTTAGCATTAGTTGCAATGTTAGGAATGCAAGAGTATTTTAATGCAGTAGCGAAAGAATCTAAGCCTGTAAGGTGGTTGGGGTATTTATCATGTGTTTCAATAGCACTTGTTCATATATTACCACAATATGTGCCGGAATACTTATTAAAAAATATTTCGTTAATAACAATACCATTAATAAATTTAATATTATTTGCTCATGTAATAATTACAAATATGAAAATAAATTTTAAAGACATAGCATATACACTTTTTGGAATAATATATGTAATTGGAAATATACTATTTATATCTCTTTTAAGAGGAATGGAACATGGAGTAATATTAGTATGGTATGCAATAATTTCAGCATGGGGAACAGATACATGTGCATATATTATAGGAAAGCGATGGGGAAAACACAAATTTAGTCAAGTAAGTCCTAAAAAATCAATAGAAGGATGTATCGCAGGAATTGTAGGTGCAGTAGTAATTGCAATTATATATACAGTTGCTATGAATTCAATATATAATCTTGAATATTCATATGTTTTAATAGGAATAATAACAGTAATATTAAGTATAGCTGGACAATTAGGAGACTTTGCAGCTTCAAGCATAAAAAGATATGTAGATATAAAAGATTATAGCAATCTAATTCCAGGACATGGTGGAATGTTAGATAGAATAGATAGTTTAATGTTTTTAGCTCCTTATGCATATATATTATTAAGTTTAATATAAATTTTAAAATTCAGGAGGAAATAAAATTTGATAGCTTTTGTTATTAATGCAATAAAAATAATATTTTTACTAGGTTTTTTAGTGCTTATCCATGAGGGTGGGCACTTCCTTGTAGCTAAAATGTGTAAAGTCAAAGTAAACGAATTTGCAATAGGATTTGGAAAAATACTTTTACAAAAACAAGGAAAAGAAACGAAATATTCTTTGAGACTTATACCACTTGGTGGATTTTGTAGTATGGAAGGAGAAGATGAGGAATCTGATGCTCCAGGGTCATTTTCAAAAGCAAGTGTATGGAAGAGAATGGCAATTGTGCTTGCAGGTGCAACAGTAAATATTGTATTTGGAATATTAGTATACTTTATACTAGTATCAACAGTAGGAATACAATTTGTAGACCCAGCAAAAGACACTATAGCAAATAGAATTTATTACGGAGCACAGGGAACTGGTGAATTTATAAAAGCAGTAGCAGATAGTATAAAAACACTATTTTCTGGTGGATTGAAAACAGATCAAATGGTAGGTATTGTAGGAATTTCAGAAGTTGTTGTAAAAACTAATGGAATAATAAATTATTTGAATTTATTAGCAGTTATATCTGTTTCGTTGGGGGTTACAAATTTGTTACCTATACCTGCATTAGATGGAGGAAAAATATTAATATTAATTATAGAGATAATAAGAAGAAAACCTATGAAAATAGAAACAGAAGCCAAAATTCAATTAATAGGATTTTCAATATTAATTGCTTTATCACTATTTGTAACATATAATGATATATTAAGAATCGGTAGTTAAGAATTAAATTAGCTACCGATTTTTTATTCTTACAACTACATTATAACAATTAGAGAAAAAATGACAGAAAATCTTGTTTTTTTAATAAATATAAGATATAATACAAAAGATATATAATAAAAAAGAATGGAGGGACAATGTTGGAAAACATTTGTATTGAAAATATCTGGAAAAGAGGATTTGAAGATGCGGATATGATAGAAGTAGAAGAAAAAGCTAGAATAGAAGCAAGCTCTAATACAGAAAAATGTATAAAAAAATATCAACAATTAGAACAATCAAGAAATGGAAAATATATAAGTTCAGATTTAATGAAGCTTGTATTTGATGATTATGCAAAAGATATAAATTTTAGAAAAAAATATAATTTGGCAGTATCAAACAGTGCTGCATGCTTAGCAAATAAAGCGTTTAGAGAAGAAATTGCTAACTCAAAAGTTAAACATTGTATATTTGTTGCAGGAGCATATGGATCAGGAAAATCATTTTTGATTCAATCTTTATATGAAAAAAATAAAGAAGAACTTGAAGACAGTATAGTTTATGAGGGATCTATTACAACAAAAGCAATAGATGAAAAAATAGAAACAGCTTTGCAAAATGGAATTACACCAAGTATAATTGTTTTAAATCCAACATTAGAACTTTCTATGCGAAACATAAAAAATAGAGCTAAACGTATAGGAAGAGACGTAAGAAAAGAAGACTGTGTACATGTATATGCAAATATATACGGAGCCTTAAAAAGATTAAAAGAAAAATATGAAGATATTAGTTTTGTTATCTATAATAAAGAAACTAATATACCAGTGAACTTTGATGTAAGTACAAATATTGAAGAATTAAATCACGGAACATATGATGAACTTTCTTGTGAATATGATGAAATTATGAAAAAAATTGAACAAGAATAAAGAAATCATTTTGGAAAGGAGAATATGAATATTTTTAATATAATATTCATGTAAATAATTATGGATAAAACAAAAAAGAATAAAGAAGAAGAATATATAAAAAATTTAGTTAAATTAGGAAAAGTAATATCTATAGAAGCTTCAAAAAATCCAAAGTTAGAGGAAAAAATAAAAAAATTATCAAGTTATTAGTTTTATAAGGATGGAATATTAAAATGGGAAATATAGACAAAGCAAAAATTTTACCAAAGGAGTTTGATAGCTTAGACTTACAAGAAGTACAAGCTTCAACAGTAAAAATTACTACAGAAAAAACTGATGAATTGTTAGAAAAATATAAAACCTTTGTTGAATCACATAAAGGAGTATATATAAACTCTGATTTAATGAAAATGGTTTTTGAAGTTTATGCAAAGAGTCCAGAGAATAGAAATAAATATAATTTAGCAGTTACTAATAGTGCAGCATGTTTAGCAAATGAATATTATACAAGAGCAGTTAGTAATCCACAAATTAAAAGATGTGTATATATTGCAGGTCCATATGGTGCTGGAAAATCATTCTTAGCACAATCACTATTTGTAGCAGGTGCAATTCCAGAGGATGCTATAGTTTATGAAGGATCTATTACTGCACCAGCTTTTGGTAAAAAAGTTAAGTTAGCAATAGAAAATGGTATAACACCAGAAATATTAATAATAAATCCAACATTGGAACTTTCAATGAAAAATATTAAAGAAAGAGAGAAGACAACTGGAAGAGGTGTAATAAAATCAGAAGTAGTTGAAAAATACGCAGATATGTATCCAAACATTGAAAAATTATTTGATTATTTAAGAGAAGAATTTCCAGAATTAGCAAAAGAGCAAAGTCCTGTTTCATTTCAAATATATAATAAAGAAAGCAATGTACCAGAAGATATAAGTATAAGCTATAACCTTGAGGAATTAAAACACGGAACAAGACAAGAAGTGTCAGAGCAATATGATGCTATTAAGAAAAAATTAGGTGATAGTGAACCGAAAGTAGATAGTGATGATTTATGTCTTTAAATATAACAAAAAATTAAAATTGTTTTGAAAATAGCAGGAAATCTTGCTATTTTCTTTATTTTATAGTAAAATAGGAAAGAAATGTTAATAATAGGAGGAGCTTTAAATGTATAGAACACATAATTTAGGAGAACTAACAATAAAAAATATAGAAGAAGAAGTTGAATTATCAGGATGGATACAAAAAATCCGTAACCTAGGAGGAATGGTATTCATCGATTTAAGAGATCAATTTGGAATAACACAAATAGTAATAAATGATGAAAAGTTACAAGAACAAGCAAAAGAGTTAACAACAGAAAGTTGTATACACATTTGTGGTAAAGTTGTGGAAAGAAGTAGTAAAAATCCTAAAATGGCAACAGGAGAAATTGAAGTAGTAGCAGAAAAAATTGAAGTATTAGGAAAATGCAAAAATGTATTACCATTTGAAGTAAATACAGACCAAGATGTAAGAGAAGATTTAAGACTAGAATATAGATTTTTAGACTTAAGAAACAAAAAATTACATGATTCAATATTATTACGTTCAAAAATATTGAAGACATTAAGAGATAAAATGGACGAGCTAGGATTTGCAGAAATACAAACACCAATACTTGCAAATTCTTCACCAGAAGGAGCGAGAGATTACTTAGTACCAAGTAGATTAAATCCAGGAGAATTTTATGCATTACCACAAGCACCACAACAATTTAAACAATTATTAATGGTAAGTGGATTTGACAAATACTTTCAAATAGCACCATGTTTCAGAGACGAAGACCCACGTGCAGACAGAGCACCAGGAGAATTCTATCAATTAGATTTTGAAATGAGCTTTGCAACACAAGAAGATGTCTTCAAAGTAATAGAAGAAGTAGTACCATATACATTTAAAAAATTCACAAATTGGAAAGTTGACGAAGGAGCATTTGTACGTATACCATACTTAGAAGCAATGGAAAAATACGGAATAGATAAACCAGATTTAAGAAATCCATTGATAATTCAAGATGTAACAAAAGTGTTTGAAAATATAGAATTTAATGCATTTAAAGACAAAACAGTAAAAGCAATAGTAGTGCCAAACGGAGCAGAACAAGGAAGAAAATTCTTTGACAAAATGACAGAATTTGCAACAACAGATGAAGTTGGAGCGAAAGGATTAGCATGGACAAAATTCGAAAAAGACGGAGTAGTCCAAGGTGGAATTGCAAAATTCATAACAGAAGAAGCAAAAGCAAAATTAGAAAATGAATTTGGAGTAAAAGCTGGAGACAGTATATTCTTTATAGCAGACGAATTCCATAAGGCACAAAAAATTGCAGGATTAGTAAGAATAGAATTAGGAAAAAGATTAGATTTAATAGAAAAAGATGTATATAGATTCTGTTTTATCGTAGATTTTCCAATGTATGAATTATCAGATGAAGGAACAATAGATTTCTGTCATAACCCATTCTCAATGCCACAAGGTGGATTAGAAGCATTAGAAAACAAAGATCCATTAGAAATATTAGCATATCAATATGACTTAGTGTGTAACGGATATGAAATGGCATCAGGAGCAGTAAGAAACCACAATCCAGAAATAATGGTAAAAGCATTTGAAATAGCAGGTTATACAGAAGAAGATGTAAAAGAAAGGTTTGGAGCGCTATATAATGCATTCCAATATGGAACACCACCACATGCAGGAGCTGCACCAGGTGTAGATAGAATGGTAATGTTAATAGCAGATTCTACAAATATTAGAGAAGTTATAGCATTCCCTAAAAATAAAAGAGCAAGAGATTTATTAATGAGAGCACCATCAGTTGTAAGTAAACAACAATTAGATGATGTACATATTCAATTAAAAAATGATTAAATAAAAAAAAGGTTGACATAGTATTGAAAAAATTTAAAATATATGTTATAATTTAGCAACAAAAGCCAAAAGGAGGAATAGAAAAATGATTCAAGAAGGAAGATTACGGGTAACAGCACAGACAGTTATACCACAGATTTTGGAAGGACATAAAACATTTTCAGATTTAGCTCCAAGATATGGTATGACAGAAGAAGAATTTAAACAAGTTGTTGCAAGGGTGGTTAACGATAAAGATTTTCCACGATTACTTAAGGCAAACGATAAATATATTGCTGTGCGGAGTAGAATAGGTAACAACAAAACTTTAACTAAGAAGCAGGAAGTAGATAAGGTAGATGCAGAGCAGGAACAGAAAAAAATGAGAATGGAGATGTCAAAGAAGCTTAGTTCTATAGAAAAACAAATTGCAGAGAGCAATATTGAAATGGAACAAAGCGAAGAAAAAATTGAAATTGCTAGTACAGAAGTGCATAAGGCAAAAGAAAATTTAAAACTTGCAGAGCAAGTTGAGGAAAATGCTAAAAAAGCACGGCAAAAAGTAGTTCAGCGATTAGAAACATTAAACAGAGACAAAGAAGAAGTTGTCAATAAGATTCAAGAAATTGATTCAAAAATAATATTTCTAATTGCACCAAACTATAAAGGTGCAAAACCAGACTTTGGTACTGTAATTTCTGCAATACCAATGGAAGGAACAAAAGTTGAAGATGTTTCAGATACAACTTTGACTACAGAAATGTCAGCAGAAGATATCTTTCTATTTGATAATATGGAGGAAGCCAAAGCAGCAAATGAATATCTGAAATTAGTTACTAAATATTTTGTTGAAGATAAAAAGTATAAGCTCTTAATTGACAGCGAAGTATTAATAAATCTGTTAAAGAAGCAGGAACTAATTGAGGAACCCGACACGTAACATTAATCTCTTGAATTAAGACATACCAGAAAAATTTCTGGTATGTCTTTTTATAGGTATTTACAAAATTAAACAAATGTGATAAAATAGCACAAGTAAAATAAAAAATCAAAGAAAAAGTAAAGTAGATATATTGTAAAAGCAATACAGAGAAAATAGCAAAGCTGAGAGCTATTTATGCAAAATATATTGAAATTTCACTTTAGAGATCTTCTTTTCAAAGTAAAGCTAATTCAAGCAAAACAAGTAGAAAGAAGCGGTAGAACCGTTAAAACTATAAAGAGGTTAATCAAGTGCAGAGAAAAGCACTATTAATAAATTTAGGTGGTACCACGAAAGAGCCATTCGTCCTAAAACAGGATGAATAGGCTCTTTTTAAACATTCATCGAAAATAAAAAAGGAGGAAGAAAAATGCAAGAAAAGATTGAAGAAATCAAAAAACAAGCAGAAGAGAAAATAAAAGAAATCAAAAATTCACAAGAATTACAAGATTTTAAAGTAAAAATGCTAGGAAAGAAAAGTGAGTTATCAAGCCTATTAAAAACATTAGGAAGCTTAACACCAGAAGAAAGACCAAAAGTAGGGGCGTTAGTAAATGAAGCAAGAAAATCAATAGAAGAAAAAATATCTATTGCAGAAGATGCAATAATGGAAAATATGTTAGCAGAAAAAATCGAAGAAGAAACAATAGATATAACCTTACCAGGAACAAAAATAAAAAGAGGAAGTAAGCACCCTGTAAACAGAGTAATAGAAGAAATAGAAGATTTATTTGTATCAATGGGATATGATGTAGTATCAGGACCAGAGCTAGAAACAGATGAATTCTGTTTTGAAAGATTAAACCTACCAAAAGGACACCCAGCAAGAGATATGCAAGATAGTTTCTACATCACAAACGAACATTTATTAAGAACACAAACATCAGCAGTTCAAGCAAGAACAATGTTAGCAAATACAGAAAAAACACCAATAAGAATGATATGTGCAGGAAAAACATACCGTAGAGAAGATGATGCTACACATTCACATCAATTTGGTCAAGTAGAAGGACTTGTAATAGATAAAAAAGAAAGAAATGTATCATTAGCAGACTTAAAAGGAACACTAGAAGTATTTGTAAAAAAATTAATAGGAAAAAATTCAGAACTACGTTTTAGACCAAGTTATTTTCCATTTACAGAACCATCATATGAAGTTGATGTAACATGCTTTAAATGTGGCGGAAAGGGTTGCAATCTATGTAAACAAACAGGCTGGATAGAAGTTCTTGGCTCAGGAATTGTACACCCAAATGTACTAAAAATGAATGGATATGATCCAGAAAAATATAGTGGATTTGCTTTTGGAACAGGTCTTGATAGATTGGCTATGTTTAAATATGGAATTCCAGATATGAGATATTTGTATGCAAATGACATACGTTTTTTAAGTCAATTTGACAGAAAAGATGAGGAGGATATGAAATGAAATTAAGTACAAATTTTGTAAAAGACTATGTAGACATAGATGTTGATGTAAAACAATTAGCAGAAGATATGACAAGAGTAGGAAATGAATATGATTCAGCAGAAAAATTAATAAATGCAACAAAATTAGTAATAGGTGAAATAGTAGAATGTAAAGAACATCCAGATTCAGACCATTTACATTTGTGCAAAGTAAATATAGGAAGCGAAATTTTAGACATAGTATGTGGTGCACCAAATGCAAGAAAAGGTATAAAAGTAATTGTTGCATTAGACGGAGCAGTATTACCAGATAAAATAATAAAAAAAGGAGTAATAAGAGGCGAAGAATCAAATGGAATGCTATGCTCAATAGCAGAACTTGGGTTAGATCATAAATTTTTAAAACCAGAAGATTCAGAAGGAATAGCAGAACTTGGAGAGGATGCCGTACCAGGAGAAGATCCAATAAAATATATGGGAATGGATGACTGTGTAATAGATTTCGAATTAACTGCAAACAGAGGAGATTTGTTAAGTATATTAGGAATGGCATATGAAATAGGTGCTATATATGACAAAAAAGTAAAAGATGTAGAATTAACTCATAGTGAACAAGGAGAAGACATTAATAAAAGTTTTGAAACAGAAGTAAAAACAGAAAATTGTTCAATGCTATTAGTAAAAAAAGTAGAAAATGTAGAAATTAAAGAAAGTCCAGAATTTATAAAAAATAGATTAATAGCTTCAGGAATCAGACCAATAAATAATGTAGTAGATATTAGTAACTATGTAATGTTAGAATTAGGTCAACCATTACATTTCTATGATGCTGATAGACTTGGAAATAAGCTAGTTGTAAGAATGGCAGAAGAAGGAGAAAAACTTACAACGCTTGATAATATAGAAAGAACATTAAGCTCAGATGATATAGTAATAGCAGATAGTACACATGGAGTAGGGCTTGCAGGAGTTATGGGAGGACTTGAAACAGAAGTAGAATCAGACACAAAAAATGTAATAATAGAATCAGCAATCTTTGATTCTGTAAAAGTTAGATTAACATCTAAAAAAATAACAAGAAGTGAAGCAAGTAACAGATTTGAAAAAGGACTAGATCCAAACAGAACATATATGGCAATAGAAAGAGCATGTGCATTATTAGAAAAATATGCAGGAGGAAAAGTTGTTACAGGAACCATAGTATATGACAAAACAAATAAAGAAGACAAACAAATAGAAATTACATTCCAAAATATAAATGATGTATTAGGAACAACAATTCCAAATGAAGAAATTCTAAATGTATTTAGAAAGCTAGGATTTACATATAAAGTAGATGGAGAAAAAATAACAGTAACAGTACCATCAAGAAGAATGGATATATCAATTAAAGAAGATTTAATTGAAGAAGTAAGCCGTATATATGGTGTAGACAACATACAAGGAAAACTTCCAGTAGTTCCAATGAGAAAAGGAAGTTATGACAAAACTCAAAGAGAAATAAGAAACAAAATGATAGCATTAGGCTTAAACGAAACACTATCATATGTTTTAATAAATGATAAAGAAGTAACAAGCTATACTTTAGATGAATTTGAACCATTAAAGCTATTAGACCCAATTACAGAAGATAGAAATACATTAAGATATAGCATAATACCATCACTTTATAAAATATATGAATATAATTTTGCACGTAGTCAAAAAGATGTATCAATATTTGAAATAGGAAAAGGTTTCTACAAAAAAGGAGACGTATATGGAGAAGATACAAAATTATGTGCATTAATGACAGGAAAATATTCACTTGGATTAGATAATACAAAAAATGTTGACTTTTACACAATCAAAGGCGTTGCAGAAGAAGTATTAGACTATCTTGGATATGCAGGAAGATACAGCTTTATGAAACAAGAGATGCCAAAAGAAATGCACCCAGGTCAAAGCGCATATATCAATGTAAATGGAACAAATGTGGGAATTATAGGAAAAGTACATCCAAATGTAACTATGGAAGATGTATTTGTATTAGAAATTAATTTAGATGAACTATTTAAAAAGAGAGTTGGAAAAATGAAATATAAAGAAATTTCAAAATTCCCAAGTGTCAAAAAAGATGTAGCTTTTGTAGTAGATAAAACTTTAACATCTAAAGAAGTTGAAAAAGCTATAAAAAACGGAGGAGGAAGTACTCTTACAGATATCGAAATATTTGATGTTTATACAGGAGTTGGAGTAGGTTTAGATAAAAAATCTATGGCATATTCATTAACTTTCTCTGATAATAAAAAGACTTTAACTGATGAAGAGGTTAATTCTTTAATGGATAAAATTATTGATACTGTTTCTAAAAAATGTGGGGCAGAATTAAGAAAATAAAATTTGAATAAAAAATAAAGTAAACTCCAATTGTTAGATAATAGTCTAATAGTTGGAGTAGTTTTTTATATTAAAATTATAGCAATAAACTTAACATAACTATTGCAAACTTCCTTTAAATATGGTACAATATAGATTAATATTTGTAAAAAGAAAAAAAGCCAGAAAGGCGTAGATTTCTAGAAGAGAAAAGGAGAGGAACGATGGTAAAAAAATTCTATTTAGACAAAGAAAAAGATATAATAGTAAATCTAGAAAAAGCAGGAGATGACGAAATAACATATATATTAGAAACACCAAACCACAATTCAGGAAACCTAATCACAAACTTAGCAAAAATATGTAATGTAGAAACAATCAAAAACGAAAAAGACATGAAAATAATAACAGGAAAAATACCAGCAAGTATAAATGGAGATAATGAAGAAGTATATATCTTTAGATTAGGTGGAATAAAAATAGCAAACATATTTGAAGATAGAATAGAAATAAAAGCAAAAATTCCAGCAATAACCAAAACATTAATGTCACAAACCAAAAATTACAAATTACCAATTGAAAAAACAATAGTAAAAACATATATATTAAAAAAGTCAAAATTTAGAACAGACTTGCACACACACATGAATGCAAACTTAACACCAGACTGTTTAATAGCACTAGGGATAGCACGTCAAATAAGATATCCATTATATTATATCAAAAAGTTAAACTTAAAATTAAGTCAAGAACAAGAAGAGAAAATCTGCAAACAAAGAAAAGAAATAGAAAAACAATATGAAAATTCACCATTAACTGGCAAATATAAAATAAGAAAAATAGATGATAATACTTTTATAAACTTTGCAGACTTTATATTAAATAATTTAGAAAATGCAGAATACAATATAAGCAAAATAAGAGCAAGTCTTGCAATAATGAAAGATGGACAAGCAGTATTCACAAACCTAGAAAAATGCTATATTTATAGATATGTATTTGCAAAAGGAATCGAATATACAGAAAAAATAAAATTAACAGAAAACAAAATTAATAAAATTCCAGAACCAGATATAGTAAAAACAGTACTAAAAATGCTAGAAGACAAAAAAGCAGACAGTCCATATGAAAACAATACATTAAGACAAGATAAGTTATTATGGACAGCAAGAGAATATCAAAGGCAAGGAATACAATATGTAGAGATAGCAGATACAGATTTAGCAAAAACAGGAGAACCAGCAATAAAACTACTTGAAGAAATACATGAAATTTTACCAGTAATAGAAAAAGAAACAGGCGTAAAAATAAGATTTCTAGTAGGAATAAGAAGAATCCCACTAACAATAATAAAAGACCAAAAAACAAGCAACACATATTTAAGAGAAAATGTAAATGTATTAAGAGCAGTGGCAAAAAGTCCATATATTGTAGGAAGTGACTTTATAGGAGAAGAAATAAATGATATTTCTGATTTACAACCAGCAATTACTGAAATTGTAAAATATATAAATGAAGAAGATAAAGAGTTTACAATAAGAATACATGCAGGAGAAAATGATAGTTTAAGAGATAATGTAAGAAAATCAATAATGTGTATAAAAGAATCATTACAAGAAGGTCAAGAAATGCCAAGATGTAGGTTAGGCCATGGGCTTTACTCAGAAGACTTAAGAAGTAAAGCGGGGCATGAGCTAATGGAATTAATGGAAGAAAATGGGGTAGTTATAGAATTTCAACTAACATCAAATGTTAGATTAAATAATTTAAGCGATTTATCAAATCACCCAATAAAAACATTTCTAAAGAATGGAGTAAAATGTGTACAAGGAACAGATGGATGTGGATTTTATGGATCAGATACAATAGATGAACAATTAGCGCTACAAAACTTATTAGGACTAACAGAAAAAGAATTTAGCAAAATGAGAGAAACAGAAAAAGAAATAATAGAAGATAGAGAAAAATATTTTAAAGAAAAGAGCAAGAAATTCGAAAAATTCTTAAATGGAAGAACAATAAAAGAAGCGGTATTAGAATTAGAAGAAAAAAATATGAAAGAAACAGAAGGACAAGAAGAACTTAGAATTTCAAATAATCTAGATACAGAAAAAGAATTAAAAGATAAAATTAAAGAATTACCAACAGACAAAGTACCAGTAATAATAGCAGGAGGAAGCTTCAATACAAAAGGAAGAGAAACAGTACCATCAGAAGAAGGAATAAAAGCGTTAAGAGAATTCATAAAAAACATAAATAGCAATAATGCATATTTGGTAGTTGGACACAAAATGCAGGGATATGAAAAAGCAGTTGTAGATATTGCAAAGGAAATGAATAAAAATATTGAAGTTAATGCAATAGTCCCTAAAGTAGTAACTGAAAAAGTAAAAAACAGATTATTAGAAGAAAAAGTAGATGGAATTTGTATTTCTCCTGAAACAGAAGAACTTGGAATATATAAAAGCTTTAATTATGAAATTTTTGAAAGAAGAAAATCAATAGTAATAGCATTTGATGGAAATTCACCAGTCTTAAACCTAGTGCAAGAAGCTAAAAATGGTAAAGGAAAATCTAAGATATATGTAAATCAAGAAAATGAATTATTACGACAAAAAGCAGATAAACTAGAAGGATATGTAGTTCCTTTTGAAATGAACGATAATATTGCACATAAAATATTTGAAGAAAATCCAGAGATTTTATAAATTTAGGCAAAACACTTGACAAATCAGCAAAAAAGGTGTAAAGTATATAAGCATTACACCTTTTTATTATGTGAAAAGGAAAAGTAATAACAAAAGGAAGAAGGTAATGATATGGAAAAAAACGTAGAAGTAAGTATGTTATTACAAATCTATGGAGAACTATTAACAGAAAAACAATATAGAGTAATAGACTACTACTACAATGAAGACTTATCATTATCAGAAATTGCAGAAAATGAAGAAATAACAAGACAAGGAGTAAGAGACATCATCAAGAAAGGAGAGAAAAAACTTTTCGAATACGAAGAAAAGCTATTGTTTATGAAAAAGACAATTAATCAAGAAAAGCTAGTACAGCATATATTAGTAAACTTAAACAAAATACAAAAAGATTCATCAGACAAAAAAGTTACAAATATATTAGAAGAAGTAAAAAAAGAATTGAATTGTTTAGTATAAACAAAAGAAAGGAATGGTATTATGGCATTTGAAGGATTATCATCAAGACTACAAGAAATAACGAGAAAACTTAGAGGAAAAGCAAGAATAACAGAATCTGACTTAAAAGAAATGCTAAGAGAAGTCAAACTTGCACTACTTGAAGCAGATGTAAATTACAAAATTGTAAAAGAATTCATTAATAGCATACAAGAAAAAGCATTAGGTCAAGATGTAATGAAATCATTAACACCAGGTCAACAAGTAATAAAAATAGTAAAAGACGAAATGATAGAACTATTAGGAGGAACAGAAAGTAAAATAAACTTTACACCAAATCCACCAACAGTAATCATGTTAGTAGGATTGCAAGGATCAGGAAAAACAACAACAGCAGGAAAACTTGCAAATTTATTAAGAAAGCAAGGAAAAAAACCATTACTAGTTGCATGTGACGTATATAGGCCAGCAGCTATAAAACAATTAGAAGTTGTAGGAAAACAATTAAATATACCAGTATACAGTAACGAAAATTCAAAAGACGTTGTACAAATCAGTAGACAAGCAATGAGTGTAGCAATGTCAAAATTGAATGATGTAGTAATAATAGATACAGCAGGTAGATTACATATAGATGACGAATTAATGCAAGAACTAAAAAATCTAAAAACAAACATCAAACCACATGAGATACTATTAGTAGTAGACTCAATGACAGGTCAAGATGCAGTTAATATAGCACAAACATTTAACGAAACAGTTGGAATAGATGGAGTTGTATTAACAAAATTAGATGGTGATACACGTGGTGGTGCAGCACTTTCAGTAAAAAAAGTTACAGGAAAGCCAATAAAATTTGCAGCAACAGGTGAAAAATTAAGTGATATTGAAGTATTTAACCCAGAAAGAATGACATCAAGAATATTAGGAATGGGAGATGTACTTTCAATAATAGAAAAAGCTGAAGAAGCAATAAGTCAAGAAGATGCAGAAAAATTAGAACAACAACTTAGAAAAAATGAATTAGACTTAGACGACTATTTAGCACAAATAAGACAAGTAAAGAAAATGGGTTCACTTTCATCAATATTAAAAATGTTACCAGGAATGAACAAAGTCAAAGATTTAAATATTGATGACAAAGAATTTGACAAAATAGAAGCAATGATTTGTTCAATGACCAAAAAGGAAAAAAGAAATCCTAAAATATTAAATGGAAGCAGAAGATTGCGTATAGCAAAAGGTAGTGGAACAACAGTGCAAGATGTCAATAAATTTATGAAATCATTTGAAATGACACAAAAAATGATGAAACAAATGAAATCAAACAAAGGTGGCATGAGAAAAATGATGAAAAACATTGAAAATATGGATCCAAAAGATTTGAAAAACTTCAAAATCTAAATTAATTTGTTATTAAATTTTTAAATTTATATATATATTCTAATTCAGGAGGTGAAAATAATGGTAAAAATAAGATTACAAAGACAAGGAAAGAAAAAAGCTCCTTTCTATCACATAGTAGTAGCTGATTCTACATCTCCAAGAGATGGAAAAATCATCGAAAAAATTGGTTCTTATGATCCAATGACAAAACCATCTACAATAGTTCTAGATAAAGAAAAATTAGAACAATGGATTAAAAATGGTGCACAACCAACTGATACTGTAAAAGCATTAATCAAAAATGCTTAATTTTCTTGATAATAGCCACCTTGCTTAGGCAAAGTTAGCTAAAAGAATACTCAGAAAGGAGTTATCCTATGAAAGAAGTATTAGAAACAATTATAAAAAACTTAGTAGACGACCAAGATTCAGTAGAAATCAAAGAAGTTGAAAGTGAAAAAAACATAATCTTCGAAGTAAGAGTTGCTGACGGAGATATGGGAAAAATAATCGGAAGACAAGGCAAAATTGCACAATCTATTAGAACAGTAATGAAAGCAGTTGCAAATAGAAAAGATAAAAAAATAACTGTTGAATTTATTGGATAAAGGAATGGTACAAAAATGCAAAAAAGATTTGAAATAGGTCAAATTGTAAATACATTTGGAATAAAAGGAGAAGCAAAAGTAGTTCCTTTTACAGATGATATAACAAGATTTGATGCTTTAAAAAAAGTATATGTCAAAACCAAAAAAATAGAAACTCTATATAAAATAGAATCTGTAAGATATCATAAAAATATGGTATTACTAAAATTAGAAGGTATAAACAATCCAGAAGAAGTAGAAAAATTAAAAAATGCATATCTCGAAATAGACAGAGAAGATGCAATACCTTTAGAAGAAGGTACATATTTTATAGCTGATTTAATTGGATTAGAAGTATACACTGATGATGGAAAATTACTAGGAAAAGTTGATGATATCTATAATACTGGAAGTAAAGACATATATGTAGTAAAAGATGAATTAGGAAAACAAGTTTTGTTACCAGGAATTGATGAGGTAATAAAAGAGGTCAAATTAGATGATAGAATTATAGTTCATCTTATACCAGGATTGATTTAAAAAATGGAGGAACTATGAAATTTGATGTTTTAACACTCTTTCCAGAAATGTTTGAGCCAGTAAAGCAAAGCATAATAGGAAGAGCAAAAGAAAAAAATCTAATAGATATAAATTTAATAAACATTAGAGATTTTTCAAAAAACAAACATAAAAAAGTTGATGATACTCCATATGGTGGTGGAGCTGGCATGGTAATACAAGCAGATGTAGTTAATGATGCATATGAATCAATAAAAGACTCAAATGCAAAAGTAATATATATGTCACCACAAGGAAAAGTATTAAATCAAAAAAAGGTAGAACAATTAAGTAAAGAAGAACATCTTATAATCCTTTGTGGACATTATGAAGGTATAGACCAAAGAGTGATTGACAAAATTGTAGATGAGGAAATATCTATAGGAGATTATGTATTAACAGGTGGAGAAATTCCAGCAATGGTATTAATAGATAGTGTAAGTAGATATGTAGACGGAGTATTAAGCAAAGATTCAATATCAGAAGAATCATTTGCACAAGGAATACTTGAATATCCTCAATATACAAGGCCAGAAATTTTTGATGGAGTCAGCGTTCCAGAAGTTTTACTTTCAGGTCACCACGAAAATATAAATAAATGGAGAAGATGTGAAGCTTTAAAAAACACATATCTAAAAAGACCAGAACTTTTAGAAAATGTAAAATTGTCAGACGAAGACAGAAAATTTATAGAAAATATAGAAAGAAGGAGGTAAAATACGATGGATGTCATAAAAGCAATCGAATATGAACAATTAAAAAATGCTATTCCAGAAATCAAAGTTGGAAATACAGTTAGAGTTCATGTTAGAATTAAAGAAGGAAACAAAGAAAGAATCCAAGTATTTGAAGGAATTGTAATTAAAAAACAAGGTGGAGGACTTAACGAAACATTCACAGTAAGAAAAATCTCTTACGGTGTAGGTGTTGAAAAAACATTCTTAATCCATTCACCATTAGTAGAAAAAGTAGAAGTAGTTAGAGTAGGTAAAGCAAGACGTGCTAAACTTTACTATTTAAGAGAAAGAACAGGTAAAGCTTCTAAGACTAAAGAAATGGTTGGAGCTAGAATTGAAAACAAAATGATAACAATCAAAGAAGAAGTTAAAGAAGAACCTGCTAAAGAAGTTGAAGCAGTAGCTGAAGAAGCAAAAACAGAAGCAACAGCTGAATAATAAATGAAGGAGATGTCCATTGGACATCTCCTTTGTTAATGATGAAACTTCTTTTAGAAAACGGTTTCGAGATAATCTAAAGGATTATCGTAAAGAAACCTTTTAGTTAATGGTATTTTGTACCCAACCGCAGTACATATGCTACCATCTAATGCAAGATTGGCAAATGTACCTGTAGTTTTCCAATGAAGAGGCTCCATTGCCTCATGACACAACATCTGTGCTGCTACATTTGAAAAGAAACCAACTGTACCTATAAATACAGTTCTATCTCCATCAGATGTTGCAACAAAACGTCTTCCATTTTTCTCTAAAATTTTCTGTTCCATTATAATTCCTCCTGGCATTACGCCTGAATAAATAATTAATAAGTAACTATATATTATTTTAACACAATTATAAGTAAAAGTCAAAAAATGGAAAAATTAAATCAGAGCAAAAAGATGAAAATTCTACAGTTGGAATATTACTATCAACAAATAAAAATGAAACAATAGTAAAATATACTCTTCCAGAAGATAATAAAACAATATTTTCTTCTGAATATAAATTACACTTACCTACTGAAAAAGAGTTAATTGATGCAATTGAAGAAGAAAAAACAAATTTAAGGTTGAATAATGATTAGATATATTGATTAAATATAAAACTTATGATAAAATTTTAAAAAAATATAGTATATAGTTGAATTTATAAACGAGAAAAATATTTTATATATTTAGGAGGAAACAATGGAAATAAAGGTAAAAAAACAGAGCGACTAAGTGATAAAATAATTACCAATGATGACACAACATATACAATAAAGATAGACAGTAATCAATTAACGCAAATAACATCATTAAAACTAAACATGGTAAAACATATACATTAGTAGTGATGGGAGATTTGAATGGAAGCGGAAAAATAGGCGTGTTAGAATTAGCAAAAATTTCAAAAATAGAGGCTGGAATAGAAAAAGACGAAAAAGAAATAGAAAAAATAGCAATAGATGTAAATGGAGATGGACAAGTAAATATAATAGACTTAGCAGCAATATCTAAACTTGCAACTGAATAATAAAAAATGAAAGAGATGTCCATTGGACATCTCTTTTGTCACTATTAGAATAACATAGCCAGATAATCCAAAGGATTATCATAGTTCTTGGAATCCGGTATGGTGTACCCAACACCAGTACAATAGTTTCCATCTAATTCAAGATCAACAAATGTACCAGAGGTTGGCCATTCCAGATGTTCCATTGCTTCATGGCAAATCATCTGAGCAGAAACATTTGAGAAGAAACCAACTGTTCCTATGTAAATAGTATTAGAATCTTTCTGAGATGTTGCTGCGATGAATCTGCGACCATTTTTCTCTAAAATTTCGTGTGACATTTTCTTTTCCTCCTGGCATTACGCCTGAATAAATAATTAATAAGTAACTATATATTATTTTAACACAATTATAAGTAAAAGTCAAAAAATGGAAAAATAAAATAGTGTAAAATGATTTCGGAATATACAAAAAGAAAGTCCTTTGATATAATAATTTACGACTAAATAAATCAAAGA
>CAKOYU010000014.1 GCA_934130975.1 uncultured Clostridia bacterium
ATAAATAGATTAGATAGAGAATACGGAATAGGAGAATTATTAAAAAATGCATTAAAGATAGAAAAATGGTGTAAAGAAAATTATGGGGAAAAAGAGATATATGAAAGAAGATTGCCAAGTACCTATGCAGAAAATGAAGAAGAAAAAAAGCTTGGAGAAGCATTAGCAAGATTAAGAACAAAAATGAAACAATATGAAGGGCAAGAAATAGCTGATATTCAAAATGAAGAAGATAGAAAGATTTTAGAAATAATAAATAGATTAGATAGAGAATACGGAATAGGAGAATTATTAAAAAATGCATTAAAGATAGAAAAATGGTGTAAAGAGAATTGTGGGGAAAAAGAGATATATGAAAGAAGATTGCCAAGTACCTATGCAAAAAATGAAGAAGAAAAAAAGCTTGGAAAAGCATTAGGAAGCATAAGAAGAAAAATGAAACAATATAAAGGACAAGAAATTGCTGATATTCAAAATGAAGAAGATAGACAGACCTTAGAAATAATAAGTAGATTAGATAGAGAATACGGATTAGGAGAATCATTAAAAAATGCCTTAAAAATAGAAAAATGGTGTAAAGAAAAATATGGAGAAAAAGAGATATATGAAAGAAGATTGCCAAGTTCCAAAGCAGAAAATGAAGAGGAAAAAAAGCTTGGAAATGCATTAAGGACATTAAGAATAAAAATGAAACAATATGAAGGACAAGAAATTGCAAATATTCAAAATGAGGAAGATAAACAGATTTTAGAAATAATAGATAGATTAGATAGAGAATACAATTCAAAAAAAATAAAATTGAATAATGCTAAAAATGGTAGAGATTCTGCAAAAATTAAAAATGATCAAGCAAAAGAATTAGAAAAACAAGTATCAGAACAACTAAAGAAAAGAGGACAAGCTCATGAAGAACAATAAATTGATAATTTATAAAAAGAGTATCTTTAAAAAAATAAGTGATTTTTTTAAGAAAATATTTTCAAAGAAAGAAGTATTGCAAAAAGAAGATACTATAGTAAATAATGATAAAAATAACAGTTTTATAAAGAATATTCAAATCAAAGAAAATAAAGAAGAATTAAGATTGCTTCAACTAAAACAACAATATGAAAATGGAGAAATAGATGAAGAAGACATGTCAGACGAAGATATTGATAATCTATGTAAATTATATGAAAAAGAAACTGATGAATTAAATGCTGATACTGAAAGAAGAAAAAATCATATTGCACAAATGTTAAAAGAACTTAAAAATGCATAATTAAATAATATTTAATTATAATAGTAAAAATAGAGTAGAAACTAAAAATTTCTGCTCTATATTAATATATTTTTAATAATGTTGACAACTTCATTCTTCATAATATCATAATTAATTTGAGGATGCTTATGATAAACAATCTCATGACATAAGTTATCAACTATATTAATAATAATATGAACTTTTTCTCTAGAATTTTCAAGATGAATATTATTATTTTCAAGTAAAGTAACAATTTTTTCAGTAGTTTCAAATTCAAAATTTTTAAAGATAGCAGAAATATCACTATCCAAATGTGACATAGCAATAAGTTCTTCATGAGCTTTTTTAGAAATAGTATGAGTTTCTATAAATTTATCAATCATAGTATTCAAAAGTTTATCAAAATTATTTATTTCAATTTTTTGACTCTCTAATACATTAATCATAGGGAACATTATACTATTTGAATATTCTTTAATACCCTCTATAAATATATCTTTTTTATCATTAAAATATTGATAAATTATACCCGTTGAAACTCCTGCGCTTTCTGCAATATCTGGAGTTGATGTGTTATAATATCCTTTTTCACACATGAGTTTAAAACCTTTTTCAATTATTTTATTTCTTTTTTCAATTGATCTTTTTTGAGTTGGAATTCTAGTCATTTTATGTACCTCTTAGAGTTTATTATACATTCATAAATGTGAAAAATCAAGAAAAGTATAAAAATAACCCCTATACAGGGATAGGAATTAATGTATAGGGGAAGAAATTAATTTTTAGTTAATTCAAAAAGATGGGATTTTCTTCAAAATGGAATATCAGAGATATCATAAGAAATAAAATGAGAACTCTTATGGGAATAGCTGGAATGGCAGGATGTTGTATGCTTTTAGTATGTGCATTTGGAATGCTAGATACAATGAAAAATTTTATTGACACACAATTTGAAAAGCTATATAATTTTGACTATAAATTAACTTTAAAAAGTGAATATACAGAAGATGTATTAGATAAAATAACAGCTGAATATGGAAATAATACTTCTAAAACTCTAGGAATAGAAGTCAAAAATGGAGATACTAGAGAAGCGAATAACATATTTGTAGATGATAGTAATGGTTATGTAAGATTTATAAAACATAATGGAGAATTTACGGAACTTTCTTCAGATGATGGAGTATATGTTACAGAAAAATTAGCTAAAAACAAAGGATATAAAATAGGAGATAAAATTTCTTGGCATATTTATGGAGATGACAAATATTATGAAAGCGAAATAGTTGGATTTGACAGAGATCCACAAAATCAAAATATAAAAATGACTAGAAAGTATTTAGAATCTTTAGGTATAGAATATAAGCCAGATGCTGTTTATACAAATAAAGACTTAAGCAATATTAAAGAAATTGATGGAGTAGAAATAATACAAGACAAACAAGCATTAGAAGATGGTATGAATAGTATGATTAATACAATGAAAACTATGATTATATTATTAATTGTTATAGCATCAATTTTAGGTGGAGTAATAATATATAATTTAGGAATATTGTCATTTACAGAAAAACAATATCAATTTGCTACACTAAAAGTGCTTGGATTTAAAAATTCAAAAATAAAGAAAATATACATAAAACAAAATAATTGGATAACAATAATATCAATTATTATAGGACTTCCATTAGGATATTATATGACAAGCTTTATTTTCAAAATGGCATTAGCAGAAACTTATGATTTTAGCAGTCATATCAAACTGTTATCATATATATTTGCTATAGTTGGAACTTTTATTGTATCTTATATATTTTCTAAAATATTAGCTAAAAAAGTTAATAAGATTGATATGGTTACAAGCTTAAAAGGAAATGAATAAAAATACGGAGGGATAAAAATGATTAAATTAATATTAGTTAGACATGGTCAAAGCATGTGGAATTTAGAAAACAAATTTACAGGTTGGACAGATGTTGAATTGTCTGAGCAAGGAATCAAAGAAGCAAAAGAAGCGGGAAAAGTTTTAAGAGAACGAGGATTTTATTTTGATATAGCTTTTACATCTGTATTAAAAAGAGCAGAAGATACACTTGATTATATATTAAAAGAAATGGGCGAAGAAAATATAGAAATAAAAAGAAGCTGGAGACTAAATGAAAGACATTATGGAGCTTTACAAGGATTAAATAAAGACGAAACAAGGGAAAAATATGGTGCAGAACAAGTATTATTATGGAGAAGAAGTACAAATGTAAGACCACCAGAATTAGAAGAAACAGATCCAAGATATCCAGGTAATGATCCTAAATATAAAGATTTAACTAAAGAAGAACTACCAAAAACAGAAAACTTAGTAGATACAATTAAAAGAGTTGTTGCATATTGGGATACTGATATAAAGCCTGAGCTAGAGAATGGAAAGAGAGTTATAATTGCGGCTCACGGAAATAGTTTAAGAGGTTTAATAAAGTACTTAGATGGCATGAGTGATGAAGATGTTATTAAACTTGAATTACAAACAGGTAATCCAATTTGCTATGAATTAGATGATAATTTAAAACCAATAAGACATTATTATTTGGAAAATAAATAGTTATATTAAGATTATATTGCAAAATTATGTAAATGATGATATAATAAGAGCGATAAAAAATTATAATATTTTTCTTATATTAAAAGAAAAACTTTTATTTCGAAAGGAGCAACATGGTATGGGACTTAGCTTTAGAAAAAGGATTAAACTTGGAAACGGAACTTATTTGAATTTGAGTAAAAGTGGAGCTTCTATAAGTAAGAAAGTAGGAAGAACTACTATTAACTCAAGAGGAAATGTAACCGTAAACTTGGGCAACGGCATGAGCTATAGGACTTCAGTAAAAAAGAAATAATTGAAAGTTATAATAACCATGTGATTTTAAATAATCGCATGGTTATTATAGTATACAAAAACTCAATGCTTGATTTTTAAATAAATATATAGTAAAATATGAAAAGTCGATGAATATACTAAAGTAAGAAAGGAAGAAAAATATGGAAGGAAAAATATCAGAACTATTAAAAGAACAAATAGAAAAAAGTGAATATCCAGTAGTTGGAGCTAAATATAATAATGAATATAAAAACTTAGATGATATAGTATCAAGTGAAGGGAAAATAGAATTAATAGATATAAATTCTAAAGAAGGAATGAAAATATACAGAAGAACATTAACATATATAATGGGAAAAGCTTTTTGGCATACATATCCAGGAGCATATATAACTGTAAATTATCAATTATCAAATTCTATGTATTGTGATATTGACAACATGGAAGTAACAGAAGAAATGCTAGAAAAAGTAAAAGCAAAAATGCAAGAAATAATAGAACAAGATTTAAAAATAGAAAAAAGAACAATGACAAGAAAAGAGGCAGGAAAATTCTTTAATCATACAAATACATCAAAAGGAAGATTACAATTTGATGTAGAAGAAAAACAAGACATTAACATGTATTATTGTGATGATTATTTCAATTATATATATGAAACAATTGCAACACATACAGGAATTACTAAAGTTTTTGACTTACAAAAATATAGTAAAGGATTTTTATTAAGATATCCAAGTACACAAGATATAAACAATTTGCCAGAATTTAAAGAAACAAAAAAATTGCTATGGGCATTACAAGAATATGAAACAATTTATAAAGTTTTAAATGTAGGAACAGTATATAAATTAAACAAAACAGTAAAAGAAGACAAAATAAGATATTTAATATTATTGTCAGAAGCATTACATGAAAAGAAAATTTCTCAAATAGCTGATAAAATAGCTAAAAGAAAAGGTGTAAAAATGGTCTTAATAGCAGGACCATCATCATCTGGAAAAACAACATTTGCACAAAGATTAGGAATTCAGTTAAAGATTAATGGTTTAAGACCTGTAACAATATCAGTAGACAACTATTTTGTAGAAAGACCTGATACACCAAAAAACGAAAAAGGTGAATATGATTTTGAGAGTATTCATGCTATAGATATAGATTTATTTAATAAGCATTTATTAGCATTATTAAATGGTGAAGAAGTAGAAATGCCAGAATTTGATTTTCATGAAGGATCAAAGAAATATAATGGAAACAAGATAAAACTAGAAAAAGATGATGTATTAGTAATAGAAGGAATTCATTGTTTGAATGATGAATTAACAAAAAGAATACCTCAAGATCAAAAATATAAAATTTATATAAGTGCTTTAACAGTACTTAATATGGATGCATATAACAGAATTTCAACAACAGATACAAGATTAATAAGAAGAATTGTTAGAGATAATCAATTTAGAGGATATTCAGCAAAAGATACAATTTCTACTTGGGATAATGTAAATAGGGGAGAAGAAAAAAATATATTCCCATTCCAAGAAGAAGCTGATAGCATATTTAATACTTCTTTAATTTACGAATTAGGAGTATTAAAAAATGAGGCGATGCCATTATTAGAGAAAATAACAAATGATGAACCAGAATATGCTGAAGCACAAAGATTACTTGAAATATTGCGTTATTTTGAGCCAATATCTAAAGATATAGTTCCAAGAAATTCATTATTGAAAGAATTCCTTGGAGGAGGAGATTTTAAGGGGTAAAGATATAAAATAGGGACAAAACAGAACCGGTTCCAAATGTTCTAATAGGAGAAAAAAGATGTTAGAAAAAAGTAAGTTTACAAAGATTGACGAAGAATTTATATGTGAAAATTGTGGTAAAAAGGTTCCTAAGTTGGGATACACTTGTAGGAACCATTGCCCATATTGTCTGCATTCTAAACATTTAGATGTTAATCCTGGAGATAGAGCAGAAACTTGCCATGGAATGCTAGAGCCTATTGGTATTGAAAATAATTCTAAAAAGGGATATGTTATTGTGTTTAGATGTAAAAAGTGTGGGGCAATAAGAAAGAATAAAGTTGCAGAAGATGATAATATGGATGAAGTAATAAAATTATCTGTTAAGAGGGATGGTCCATTTTAACAAAAAGAAAAAACGCTTTCTAATTAAGCGTTTTTTTCTATGCTCTTTTAACTTTTCCGTTTTTTAAACATTTTGCACATACATGGATTCTTTTGATTTCTCCATCAACATCAGCTTTTACTGTTCTTAAGTTTGGTTTCCAAGTACGTGGTGCTCTTTTACTTATATGAGAACGAGTTATACTTAATTTATTTCCATGAATTGCTGTTTTTTCACAAATTGCACATTTTGCCATGATTAAATACACCTCCTATTTTTATTTTATAAACATGACTAATACTAAGTTTATCATAATATTTATAAAATTACAAGTGTTTTTTATAAAAAAATAAATATAATAAGAAACTATAAAGAGATATTGACAATATAAGTAATATTGTGTAATATATAATTATAAATTATTAAAGGGAGATAATAATATGATTACTAGAGATGAATTAAAAAATGAATTGATAAATATAGGAGTTTCTGAACAATTACTAGAGATGCCTGCTGTTTTAGAAAGAATATACATAATATTTAAAGAACATGATACAGAAAAAATTGAAAATATAGTATTAGATGAAAAAATCAAAGTAGACGAAAATGGAGACTTCTCATTAGGAAAATATGATTTTAAACATGGAAAAGATGATAATGGAGCAATTATACAATTTAAGGACGAAGAAAAAAGATTAACAACAATAGATGTTGATCAATACGGTATGGATATGAGATATTATAGAGATTCTGATCCATTATCAGCAACTTTTGGAATGCCTGATGATGAGGAAGTAATAAGAATTCCAGAAACTAATTCTATAAAATTTAAAGGAACAGCAAATGATGGAACTCAATATGTAAAAAGAGAAGTTAATGATTTAGGAAACTATAATATATTGGACAATCCAGATGTATTGCTATATGAATACACAAGAATAAGAGGAGAAAATAAAAAGTTTTTAACTCAACAATATCCAATAACAAAAGGTTGGTTTAGAGAAAGAGAAGAAAATGAAAACTCTACAATACAAGAAAATGAAGAAAATACAAGACCAGATGGAAATCAAGAATCAAAACGTAATACAGAAGAAAATAGAAGAGTTCTTATGGAAGCAACAAGAAGAATAGAACAATTGGAATCTGAAAACCAAAAATTAAAAGACGAAAATCAAAATAATCAAAAAATGTTAAAAACAACTTTAGAATTTTGTGATAGAGTTAGATCTAGTATGGTTGGACATATATTCTTTAGAAAAGAACTAGGTAATTTAACACAAGCACAGACAGAAAATGATGAAGCAAGGTAAGATAAAAAGACACATATATTGTGTCTTTTTAAGCTCTTAATAAATTAAACCAGTTATTAAAAATAAATTTTGACATATTTATCAAACCTATTTTTTCTACAGAATTGTCAGCAATTAAATTGACTGTATTTATATTAGAACCATTCAAAGAATAAGTAATTGTTCCAAGTTGTTGACCTTTTTCAATAGGTGCTTGAACAGAGTCTTTTAAAGATATCTCGTAAGTTATATTAGATTCTCCACCTTTTTTTACAAGAAAGGAAGGGGAATTTTCATAAACTGCATTTACATTTGCCGAAACTCCCTTTGTTACATTAATATTTTTTACAACATCACCTTGATTACCAAATGATTTATAAGAATAAGTGTTAAAGCCATAATCTAAAAGAGTACTTGCATTACTGAATCGAAGAGCGGAAGTAGGAGCTTTCATTATAACTGCTATTAAAGATAGACCATCTCTTGTTGCAGAAGCTGAAAGATTAAATAATGCAAGTGATGTAGAACCTGTTTTTAAACCAGTACATCCGGAATAGTTTCGAACTAATTTATTAGTATTAGAAAGAGCGGATTTTCCATTTCTTAAAGTATCTGTCCAAATTGTTGAATAATTAGTGATAGCAGGATGATTCATCAATAATTCTCTAGACATTAATGCTATATCATATGCAGATGTTAAATGTTCATCTTCATCTAGTCCATGACAGTTTTTAAAAGTAGTATCATTCATTCCAAGTTCTTTAGCTCGTGTATTCATCATTTGAACAAAATTTTCTTCAGTTCCACCGATGTATTCTGCCATTGCTACTACACAATCATTACTACTGACTATTGCAATTGCCTTAAGCATATCATTAACTGTTAATTTTTCTGTAGTATCCAACCAGATTTGTGATCCGCCCATATTTGCAGCATTATTACTACACGGAATTTGAGTATCAAGAGTTATTTGACCACTATCTAAAGCTTCCATAATAAGCAGAAGACTCATTATTTTAGTAACACTTGCAGGATGTAAACGCTCGTGAATATTATGTTCATATAAGATTTGACCAGTATTTTGCTCAATTAAAATAGCCGAACCAGCATCTAAATTTAAAAAATTGTTGTTTGAAATATCAGTGTTCTCTGATAACGATGATGTTGTTGCTAATGTTGGATTTAATACAGACCAAGTATAGTTATTTGAAAAGCTAAGACAAGGAAGTGTGAAAGAACATAACAAAATGATTAATAATAAACAATAAATTACTTTTGAGTTTTTCATAATTTTCCTCCATTTTAATATCATTTTATAAAAATATATGCTAGAAATAAATAAATATAACATTATTGATTGACATAATTAATGATAAGTGATAAAATTATATAAATTCAATATAAATCCTCGATGTTACAGAAGGATATTATGCAATAAAAGTTAATAACAAAAAATTTAGGAGGAAATATTATGGAAGATTTACAAGCAAAGGTATTAGAAAAGGTAGTAGAAAATTTAGAAAATGAAGTTATTCAACGGATGGAAAAACAATTAAGTTTCAGTAACAAGATTGAAGATGTTCACATTGGAGTTTCTGGGCTAAAGATTCCAAAATCATGTTATTCAATAATGGAAAAAAAAGGTTTTTCAATTAAAGAACCGATAATAACAGTGGATACAGAGAATAAGGAATCAAGAGTTTATAAACACATAAATGAAAAGTTAAAAAAGAGAAGAGACAAAATTATCCAAATTTCTGAAATTGCAATAAAAGAAATAAAATTTGAGTTAGAAGAAAATAAAGAAATTTGTTTTGAAACGAATGATTCATTTAAGATTCAAATTCGCAAAAATGATTCAAATAGAATATTTGAAGGTTGTGGAGATGAAAAAATTGCCGTTGAGTTTTTTAGAAAATATGGTTTAACTCTAAAAGACATTACAGAAAATGAAATTGAGACTAGTTTTATATTTTTGCTGTAAAAAATGGGGCTATTTTAGCCCCATTTAAAATTTGCACAGAAGTGACTTATATATCCTAACAATTATTAATATAATAGAGTAATTTTACTTCCTTTTTTTACAATAAAACCATCATCAACTAACAATTTAAACTCTCTCATCATAGCACTTCTATCAACACTTAAAAAATCTGCTAAGTCAGTATAAGAAAATGGCAAAGTGAAAGTTTTTTGCAAAGAACCTTTAGATAAAATATCAAAATAAGAAAGAATTTTACTTCTAGTTGTCCTTTTTGTAAGAAGTTCAATACGTAAATTTAATTCTATAATGTTATTCAAAAAAAGTTCGCTCAAGTTACTAGTAAGAGTTTTATGAAAATCGCAATTACGTCTGCACTTAGTAAGTAAAGTATCATATGTAAAAAACAGAATTTCTGAGTTTTTATGTGCAACTGCGAAAAGCTCATTATTTGTGTTAGCAGGGTAAAAAACTTCGCCAAAAACATCACTATCAACAAAATGGCTAATAATAGTTTTATTTCCATTAACATCATATCTTATTAGATCAACTTCACCTGAAAGTACTATACAAAGCTGATTACGCTTTTCTATATATGTTGTTACAGTATCACCTTTATCAAATTTTTTTATTTGAACTCTATGACAACTATGTCTAAAATTTTCTATAAAATTTTTTTTGTCGAAATTAGTATCCATAAAAAATGCCCCCAAACTATCAAAATCTTATGTACCAAAAGTTACAAAATTCAACATAATAATTATACTAAAAATTATGAAATTTTGAAAATATTATATTCTATTTTTGTCGCTTTTGCAACAGTTTTTTGAAAAAATAAATGTATAATGAGAACGTACAATAAATAAAAACAAAAGTAACAAAAACACGCAAATGGCTGAAAATAAAGGATTTTATGAAAGAAAGGAAATGGGTAAGATGAAAGTTATTAAAAGAGACGGAAGAACAATTGATTTTGATAGACACAAAGTCGAAGTTGCAATTCAAAAAGCAAATAAAGAAGTAAGAGGAAAAGAAAAAGCTACAAAACAAGAAATTGATGAAATAATTGAATATATAGAAGAACTAGGTAAAAAAAGAATGCTTGTTGAAGATATTCAAGATGTGATAGAAGAAAAATTAATGGAATTTGATAAATATGAACTAGCTAAAAAATATATAGTTTATAGATACACAAGAGCATTAGTAAGAAAATCAAATACAACAGATGAGTCAATTTTAGGATTAATAAGAAATGAAAATAAAGAATTGGCTGAAGAGAACTCAAATAAAAATACAATGTTAGCTTCAACACAAAGAGACTATATTGCAGGAGAAGTTTCAAGAGATTTAACTAGAAGAATGTTATTACCAGAAAAGATATCAAAAGCACATGAAGACGGAATCTTACATTTCCATGATGCTGATTATTATGTACAACCAATATTTAATTGTTGTTTAATAAATATTGGAGATATGCTAGATAATGGAACTGCAATGAACGGAAAAATGATAGAAAGCCCAAAAAGTTTCCAAGTAGCATGTACAGTAACTACCCAAATAATAGCTGCAGTAGCAAGTAATCAATATGGTGGTCAATCAGTTGATTTAAAACATTTAGGAAAATATTTAAGAAGAAGTCATGATAAATTTAAAAAGAGATTAACAGAAAAATATGGTGGAAAACTTTCTAAACAAGTAATAGAAGATATGGTAAAAGATAGAGTAAAAGAAGAACTTTCAGCAGGTGTACAAACAATTCAATATCAAATAAATACATTGATGACAACAAATGGACAATCACCATTTGTAACACTATTTTTACATTTAGAGCCAGATGACGAATACATAGAAGAAAATGCAATGATTATCGAAGAAGTTTTAAAACAAAGAATCGAAGGAATAAAAAATGAAGTTGGAGTATATGTAACACCAGCATTTCCTAAATTAATATATGTATTAGATGAACATAACTGTTTAAAAGGTGGAAAATATGATTATTTAACAAAATTAGCAGTAAAATGTTCTGCAAAAAGAATGTACCCAGATTATATTTCTGCAAAGAAAATGAAAGAAAATTATGAAGGAAATGTATTTAGTCCAATGGGATGCAGAAGTTTCTTAGCTCCTTGGAAAGATGAAGAAGGAAACTATAAATTTGAAGGAAGATTTAATCAAGGGGTTGTAAGTATCAACTTACCACAAATAGGAATAATAGCACAAGGTGATGAAGAAAAATTCTGGAAGCTATTTGATGAAAGATTAGAACTATGTAAAGAAGCATTAATGTGCAGACATTATGCATTAGTAGGAACAAAATCAGATATTTCACCAATTCATTGGCAAAATGGAGCTATTGCTCGTTTAGAAAAAGGAGAAAAAATAGATAAATATTTATATGGAGGATATTCAAGTATATCATTAGGATATATTGGTATATATGAACTTACAAAATTAATGAAAGGTGTTTCTCATACAACAAAAGAAGGTCATGATTTTGCAATAAAAGTTATGAAACATTTAAATGAAACAATTGAAAAATGGAAAAAAGAAACTAATATTGGTTTTGCGCTATATGGAACACCAGCAGAAAGCTTATGTTACAGATTTGCTCGTATAGATAAAGAAAAATTTGGAAGTATTCCAGATGTAACAGACAAAGGATATTATACAAATTCATACCATGTTGATGTTAGAGAAAAAATCGATGCATTTAGTAAACTTAAATTTGAAAGTGAATTCCAACCAATGTCACAAGGTGGAGCTATTTCTTATGTGGAAGTTCCAAATATGAAAAATAATTTACCAGCTCTTGAAGAAGTTGTTAAATATATTTATGATAATATTCAATATGCAGAATTTAATACAAAATCAGATTATTGCCAAGTATGTGGATATGATGGAGAAATGATTATCAATGATCAAAATGAATGGGAATGCCCACAATGCGGAAATAAAGATCATTCTAAATTAAATGTTGTTCGTCGTACCTGTGGATATTTAGGAGAGAATTTCTGGAATGTTGGAAAAACAAAAGAAATTAAATCTAGAGTTTTACATTTATAATATTATATATAAATTATAAAAGAGATGCTAAGTTAGCACCTCTTTTATGGTTAAATAGATATTGGCAAAGAATACAATATATTAGGCAGAAATATTAGAAAATTGGTTGACAAATTATGTTGATTATGATAAAATTATGCATGATATTTACTGTTGAAAAATAAGAGAAGACATAAAGTGTGTTTTCTCTAGCAAGAGTAGGTATACTCTAAAAGAAAGGAGAATAAACTATATAATTTAAAGGAGGAAATGACATTGGATGTAAAAAGTATCAAGATGTCAGATATAAAAAAACTGAAATCAGAGATACGGATGCGTTGTCCGTATTGTGGAGAGTGGCATCCATTAAAAAGAGAAAATGATCTCTTCAAAATGAAATGCCCTACCTGGGATACAAAATCAGAGGTAGAAGTTAAATTTTTAGAAGAATCAAACGAAGTATTTGCAATGATCACGATGGATTATCCTTGCATATTTGTGAAGAAATTTAAAGAGGATATCAAAATTCCATTACAAGACTTTGACCAGCAGTATGATCCAAATGGAATTAAAATAACTGCATTAACAGAGATAACAACTTTTAAAATGGCGTTATATTCGGATTGTCTAGTCACTAATGATATGAAGAGAAAGGAAAATATAGAAAAAATTGTAGGAAATTGTTGGTTTGGAGCATTCACGGATGAACACTGTAGAGAGTGTATAATTCAAAAACATAAAAAAGCATCGAATTTGATGCACATGCCAATCGAAATGTTGTTAGAATTTGATGAAAAAAATGCAGAGACAAAGCAGGAGGAAAAGAAAATGGAAGCAAACAAAATGAGCAAAATGTTACCAGTAGATATAAATAAAATGGCAGAAGATTTAGGCATTAACTTTGGCTTAAATACAGACGAACGTATTAAGTCAACTATCTTAGGAACAGTAGTTGAGTACGAAGATGGAAAGCTTAGAGGATTTGATCGGAAGAAAAAAGAGATGGTAAATTATGCTAATTTGGCGACTGTTTATTTGCCATCAATCCTGATACCGTCAACTACTGTAAAGGTAGGAGATACAATCATTCATAATGGAGAGCCATTCTTCATCGAAAAAGCAAAAGTAGGCGATGTCTGGGGAGCAAATCCTCTTACATCAAAAGAGGAGAAGTTATTGCCAATAGCGAATCCGCTTGGTGTAAAAACATATACAAGACTGATTTCTATTGGAGAAATCATGGGATTCAAGGGTGATAATCCACAGAATACGAAAATATTCCTGTGGTTGCTTACAATGGTAGCTAATAAAGTATTTTCTGAAGGCGTAGATTCAGCGAATGAAAAGATTCGCGAAGCAACGGCTAAAAGTTCAAAATATATTGAGACATTAGCGCCATTTGCATTTGTTGCATTTGCAGCTTATGCAATGAAAGGTGACGACATGAGAGTAAATGATTTAGCAAAAACTGCTAAAGATAATTTTGGTGTCGATCTGGATTGCTTAAAAGATAAAAAGGTCTTGAAACGAATCGCAGCCATTGGGTTGGCAACAACTGCAGCAGTAACATACTTTAACAATACTGTCAAAAAAGCTGCATCAGAAGATACACCTACCGATTGTAATGAAGAAGAAGTAACCAAAGGTTTAGACAAATTGCTTAAAGCAATTAAACCTTGGGAAAGTACAATCCAGAAAGTGTTACCAGCAGCTATTGCAATTTGTGCAGTTAAGCTTTTCAATGGTTCAAACATTGAGGGAATCAAAGACAAACTGGAAGGTTGTGTATTAATTGCACAGGACAAGTTCTGCGATAAACTTGGACTCGATGAGGACTTCTTCAGTAAAGAGAACCTTAAGAAATTTGGATTGCTGTTAGGAATTGCAATTACTACATTTATGGTATATGGTAAGAAACTTGACAGCAAAGACAAAAATGCTGAAACGGCAAATGGAATGATTAAACAGATTATTCCGGTTATAGCACCTTTAATTCCGGCAGTTGTGATTTTTGCACCAGAATTAAAGAATTTCTTTAAAAAGTATAAAGAATCAAAAGATGATGATGATGATTTTGACTTCGATGATATACGTGGTGAGATTCCTGTGCTCGATGATTTTGATGAGCCGGAAACGACAGAGATGAAAGAGGAATCTGAAAGCTCTGAGGAAACAGAAAAGACAGAAGAAACATCAGAATCTGAAGCCGATGAAGGAACAGAAAAGCCAAGTGATTCAGAAGAATAAAAATGATAACTCTGAAAAATAAAAAATAGTTTATTCTAGAAAAACCTGTTAGACATTGTCTAACAGGTTTTTTTATAAAAAAGTTAGCAAAAACACTTGACAAGTGCTAAAAAGTATTGTATTATTATATACGAAATTAGCAAACAGATAAAATGAGTGCTAAAAACTAACAATTCCTAAAATAAGGAGGAATAAAAAGTGTTAGAAGAAAGAAAAAAAAGAGTATTACAAGCAATAGTAGAAGAATATATTCAAACAGCAGAACCTGTAAGTTCAAATGCAATAATGAACTTAGAAGGGCTAGAATGTAGTAGTGCCACAATAAGAAATGAAATGGCAGAACTAGAAAAAATGGGATACTTAGAAAAACCACATACATCAGCAGGAAGAGTGCCATCTGCAAAAGGATATAGATACTATGTAGATGAACTATTGCAAGAAGATAAGATAACACTAGATGAAATTAAATATATTAGTGAAAAACTAGAAACAAAAGTAAATGAATTAGAAGAAATAACAAAAATAGCATCAAATACAATATCAGAAATAACGCATTACACAACAGTTGCAATAGGACCAAGTTCAGATGTACAAAAAATAGAAAATATAAAATTTGTATTATTAAGTCCTAGAATGATGATGGCTGTAATCTTAACAGACTCAGGATTAGTAAAAGAAACAATAATAAAATTTGATGAAGACATTACAGAAAATCAAGTTCAAACACTAAGCTATATGTTTAATAACAAATTAAAAGGAGAACCTATAACAAAGATAGATAAACCATTAGAAAAATACTTGGTAGAGGAAATGAGTTATAGTGTAAACTTAATAAAACCAATTATTGAGCAAATGAAAAAAGTCGTAGAAGAAGAAAGCGTTCATTTAGAAGGAGCAAATAAATTATTTGAACTACCAGAATTTAATAGTTTAGAAGTTGCAAAAAACTTTGTAAACATATTAGACGAAAAAGACTTGATGGCAGATATGTTAAACACAGGATTTGCAAAAGATATAAATGTATATATAGGCGAAGAAAATGAAAAAGAAGAATTAAAAGACTTTAGTGTAGTAACATTCAAACATAGAATAGGAAATAAAGATTTGGGAACAATTGGAATAATAGGACCTAAAAGAATGGATTATGCAAAAGTAATTTCTGTAATGAAATATATTAGTAAAAAATTAAACAAAGATGATTCAGAAGATAATACAAATTAAAAGAAAGAAGGTATAAAATGGAAAAAGACGAAAAAGTTGAAGAAGTTGAAAATAAAGAAGAAAAAGACTGCATAATAGATCCAAAACAACAAGAACTAGATGAACTAAATGACAGATATAAAAGAGTTATGGCAGAATTCGAAAATTACAAAAAAAGAAGCAGTAAAGAACGTGAAACATTATACAATTCAATACTTGGAGATATAGTAGAAGTATTTTTGCCAATAGTAGATAATTTGGAAAATGCTTTAAAAGTTGAAACACAAGACGCTGAATACAAAAAAGGTATAGAATTAGTTTTAAAACAGTTTAAAGATGTTTTAAAAGCAAAAGGAGTTGAAGAAATTCCAGCTATTGGAGAAACTTTTGATCCAAGTTTACATGAGGCTGTAAGTAGTATTCAAGATCCTGATAAAAATGCTCAAGAAATTGTGCAAGAATATAGAAAGGGCTACAAAATAGGCTCAAGGGTTATACGTCATTCTATGGTTGTAGTGGCTAATTAACATTGAAAGTACTAATCTGCACATTTTCAATAGCTATTGTAAACATCGACGTACCAACGTACGACTTCTGCTTACAATAACTATTGAAAATGCACATCTCAGCACTTTTAATGTCAATTATAAAAAGTAAAATAGTTATTAATTTTAAAAATATATATGAAGTCAGCACATATCATGAAAAGAAAGATGTGTCCCCTGACTTAAAGTAAAAGAAAGGAAGTAATTAATTATGGGAAAAATAATAGGAATCGATTTAGGAACAACAAATTCATGTGTAGCAGTAATGGAAGGAGGAGAACCAGTAGTAATACCAAATGCAGAAGGAAACAGAACAACACCATCTGTAGTAGCATTCTCTAAAAATGGAGAAAGATTAGTAGGACAAATAGCAAAACGTCAAGCAGTAACAAATCCAGAAAATACTGTTATATCAATAAAAAGAAAAATGGGAACAAACGAAAAAGTAGACATAGATGGAGATAAATTCTCTCCACAAGAAATATCAGCAATGATATTACAAAAATTAAAAGCAGATGCTGAAAACTATTTAGGACAAAAAGTAACTCAAGCAGTTATTACAGTACCAGCATACTTCAGTGATAGTCAAAGACAAGCAACAAAAGATGCAGGAAAAATAGCAGGACTTGAAGTATTGAGAATTATCAATGAACCAACAGCAGCATCATTAGCTTACGGAATGGATAAAGAACAAGATCAAAAAATTATGATATATGATTTAGGTGGAGGAACATTTGATGTTTCTATACTAGATATCGGTGATGGTGTATTTGAAGTATTAGCAACAAATGGTAATACACATTTAGGTGGAGATGACTTTGATGAAGCAATAATCAAATATTTGGTTGACGAATTCAAAAAATCAAACGGAATTGATTTATCAACAGATAAAATGGCAATGCAAAGATTAAAAGAGGCTGCAGAAAAAGCTAAAATCGAATTGTCAGGTGTTCAACAAACACAAATCAACTTACCATTTATCACAGCAGATGCAACAGGACCAAAACACTTAGACGTAACATTAACAAGATCAAAATTTGAAGAATTAATACATGATTTAGTAGAAGCAACAGCTGGACCAGTTAACCAAGCATTAAAAGATGCTGGATTAACAGCAAATGATATTCATAAAGTATTATTAGTTGGTGGATCTACAAGAGTACCAGCAGTTCAAGAAGTTGTTAAGAGAATAACAGGTAAAGAACCAGATAAAGGAATAAACCCAGATGAATGTGTTGCTGTTGGTGCAGCAATCCAAGGTGGTGTATTATCAGGAGATGTTAAAGACTTAGTATTATTAGATGTAACACCATTATCATTAGGTATTGAAACATATGGTGGAGTATTCACAAAATTAATAGACAGAAACACAACAATACCAACAAAGAAATCACAAATCTTCTCAACAGCAGCAGATGGTCAAACATCAGTAGAAGTTCACGTATTACAAGGTGAAAGAGAAATGGCTGCATATAACAAAACATTAGGAAGATTCCAATTAACAGGAATTCCAGCAGCACCAAGAGGAGTTCCTCAAATAGAAGTAACATTTGACATAGATGCAAATGGTATAGTTCACGTATCTGCAAAAGATATGGCAACAGGAAATGAACAAAATGTATCAATTACAGCTTCAACAAACTTAACAGATGAAGATATTGAAAAAGCTGTTAAAGATGCAGAAGCACATGCTGAAGAAGACAAAAAGAAGAAAGAAGAAATCGAAGTTAAAAATAATGCTGAAAGCTTAATTTACAATAGTGAAAAAACATTAGGAGAATTAGGAGACAAAATTAGTGGAGAAGAAAAAGCTAAAGTAGAAGCTGAAATCGAAAATACAAGAAAAGCTCTTGATTCAAATAATACAGAAAACATCAAAGAAGCTACAGAAAAATTAACAAAAGTATTTTATGAAATGTCTGAACAATTATACAAAAATGCAAATCCAAATGGAGGAGTAGATCCAAATGCAGCAGGAGCTGAAGCAAATGGAACAGATGCAAATAATACTGGAAATGATGGAACAGTATATGATGCAGATTACAAAGTAGAAGATGATGACAACAAATAATATATAAAAAATAATGAGGCAGGCAGAATTGAATATCTGCCTGCAAGTTTAATGTTAGAGAAGGATAAAGAGGTGAAATAGATGGCTACAAAAAAAGACTATTATGAAATATTAGGAGTTCAAAAAACAGCAACAGATGATGAGTTAAAAAAAGCATATAGAAAAATGGCAAAAAAATATCATCCAGATGCTAACCCTGATAATAAAGCAGAAGCAGAAGCAAAATTTAAAGAAGTAAATGAAGCTTATGAAGTGCTATCAAATCCACAAAAAAGAAAAATGTATGACCAATTTGGAACAGCAGATCCTCAAGGATTTGGAGGAGCTGGAGGACCATTTGGTGGAGGTAATTACTATTCATATACGTCTTCTGGCTTTGACGGATTTTCAGATTTCGGAGATTTAGGAGACATATTTTCATCAATTTTTGGTGGAGGTGCTAGAACTGGTGCAAGAACACAAGCTCAACGTGGACCTAGAAAAGGAGCAGACCTTAACTTAAATATGGACATCACATTTGAAGAAGCATTTTTAGGAGTAGAGAAAGAAATTTCTATTACAAGACCAGAAGAATGTAGTGTTTGCCATGGCTCAGGAGCGAGACCAGGAACATCTGTTACAAAATGTCCAACATGTAATGGAACAGGAACAGTAAGACAAGTTCAAAATACAATACTTGGACAAATGCAAACAAGTAGAACTTGTACAGCATGTCATGGAACTGGTGAAATAATAAAAGAACCTTGTGATAATTGCAAAGGAAAGGGAACTGTTAGAAAACAAGCCAAAATAAAAGTTAAAATTCCAGCTGGTATAGATAATAATCAAACTGTAGTATTAAGAGGAGAAGGCGAACCAGGAGAAAAAGGTGGACCTAAAGGAGATTTATACATAACTATAAAAATGAAGAAAAGTAATGTATATACTAGGCAGGGAACTACTGTAATGTGTGAAGTTCCTATAACAATTACACAGGCAACATTAGGTGCAAATTTAAAAATACCTATGGTTGATGGCAGTGTAGAAAACTATGCTATTCCAGAAGGAACTCAAACAGGAACAAAATTTACTATAAGAGATAGAGGATTTACATCATTGAATTCTTCTGCTAGAGGCAATTTTGTGTTTACTGTAACAGTTCAAACCCCAAAAAGGTTAAATAAAGAACAAAGAGATTTGCTAGAGAAATTAGCTAAAACTATGAATGAACAACCTCCAGTGAAAAAAAGAGGATTATTTGGATAAGATAAAAATAGAAACTTGTAATAATACAGGTTTTTATTTTTTGCAAAAATAATTGTAATAAGTGACATAATATGGTATAATATAACAGTAACTGGTTGATTTAGTTAAACAACAATAAATGAGGTTGTTAAAAATGGAGGAAAGCAAGATGAAAAAAGAAGAAGACATTATGAAAGAAAAAAGTGACTGGATAACAGAAGCAGCAAAAACAAGTGAAAAACGGATTTTCACTATGATTGATGAAAAAGTTGGCAAAAACACCTGGGAATATTGGGACAATAGGTTTATACCAATATCAATGGGAAACCTAAGAGGAATTGCAAAAGAGGTGTTTGAAGAGAAAGGAGCAAGAACTTTAGAAAACGAATATCCAAATGTTGCAGAAGAAGTATGGAAAATGATTTTTGATCTCCTTGATGAAGAACTGAGAAGCTATGGCTTCAAAGTGGGTTATAACAAATCCAGAGAATTTGGTATAGGCCCAGCTGAAAAAAAAGACATAAGAGGTATTAATGAAAAAAATACCGTTATCCAAAAAATTAAAAGTTTTTTAGATAAAATAAAAGAGGCTTTCAGTCAAGAAGATGAGGAAGACGATTTCTGATACAAAAAATCTCCTTAGTAAGATAAGACTTGTGTTACAAGCCTTATCTTTTTTTTGAAAAAACCTTTATTTTTATTTTAAAATATAGTATAATATATTAGGAAAATTAGGTAAAAAAGAGAGGATTGATATATATGAGCAAAAAGAGAATAGTAACAGGAGACAGACCAACAGGAAGACTACATATTGGTCATTATTTTGGTTCATTAAAAAATAGAGTAATATTACAGGATTCAGGAGAATATGAACAATACATATTAGTAGCAGATGTTCAAGCACTAACAGACAATTTTAATAATCCAGAAAAGGTAAGAAAAAATGTAAAAGAAGTTGTAATGGATTATTTATCAGTAGGAATAGATCCTGAAAAAACAACAATATATATACAATCAATGATACCAGAAATTGCAGAATTAACAGTATTTTATTCTAATTTAGTAACAATAGCTAGATTAGAAAGAAATCCAACAGTAAAAACAGAACTTGCTCAAAAAAGAGATGTGTTTGGAGAAAGTGTAACATATGGATTTTTAGGATATCCAGTAAGCCAAGCTGCAGATATAACAGCATTAGAAGGGACAGTTGTACCAGTAGGAGAAGATCAATTACCATTAATTGAACAATGCAGAGAAATAGTAAGAAAATTCAATAATATATATGGAGATGTTTTAGTAGAGCCAGAAGCAGTATTATCAAAAGAAAAAAGAATAAAAGGGCTAGACGGAAATGATAAAATGGGAAAATCATTAGGAAATGCAATTTACTTATCAGATACAGAAGAAGTAGTAAACCAAAAAGTAATGAGTGCAGTAACAGATCCTAACAGAATAAAAAAAGATGACTTAGGAAATCCTGATATATGTATGGTGGCATATTATCATAATTTATTTACAGAACCAGAAGAGTACAAAACAGTATGTGAAGAATGTAAAGCAGGAAAAAGAGGATGTGTAGCATGTAAAAAACAACTAGCCCAAAATATAAATGCAACACTTAATCCTATAAGAGAAAAGAGAAAATATTATGAAGAAAGACCAGAATTAGTAGAAAAAATCTTAAAAGAAGGAACCGAAAAGGCTAGACAAACAGCAAAAGAAACAATGAAAAAAGTAAAAAAAGCTATGAAATTAGATTATTTTGAATAAGAGGAGGAAATATGTTTACAGATTACGCAAAAATAACCATAAAATCAGGTAATGGTGGAGATGGTGCAATAACATTCAGAAGAGAAAAATATGTAGCGGCAGGTGGACCAGATGGTGGAGACGGCGGAAGAGGTGGAAGCATCTACTTTCAAGTTGATCCTAATGCCAATACATTAATTGATTTCAGATACACAAAGAAATTCAAAGCACAAAGCGGAGAAAATGGTAGTGGAAATAATAAATACGGAAAATCTGGAGAAGATTTATATATAAATGTTCCAATAGGAACTGTAATAAAAGATGCAGAAACTGGAAAAGTTGTAGCAGACTTATCTAAAGAGGGACAAAAAGAACTTGTTTTAAAAGGAGGAAGAGGAGGAAAAGGAAATTCTCATTTTGCAACAGCAACAAGACAAGTTCCAAGATTTGCACAAGCTGGAGAAGAAGGAGAAGAAAAAGAAGTAATCTTAGAATTAAAACTATTAGCAGATGTAGGATTACTAGGATTTCCTAATGTTGGAAAATCAACATTTTTATCAGTTGTAACAGATGCAAAACCTAAAATTGCAAACTATCATTTTACAACAATTGAACCAAATTTAGGAGTTGTAAAAACAAAAAATGGTGAAAGCTTTGTAATTGCTGATATCCCAGGAATAATAGAAGGTGCAAGTGAAGGAATTGGACTAGGAATTCAATTTTTAAGACATGTTGAAAGAACACGTTTATTATTACATGTAATAGATGTATCAGGAATAGAAGGAAGAGACCCTGTACAAGATTTTTATACAATAAATGAAGAACTAAAAAAATATAGTGAAAAATTAAGTACAAGAAAGCAAATAATAGTTGCAAGCAAAATAGATGTAATGCAAGATGATGCAGGATATAAAGAATTAAAAAAATTAGCAAAAAAAGAAGGATTAGAAATATATAAAATCTCAGGAGTAACAGGAGAAGGTGTAGAACAATTATTAAGCCATGTAGCAGAAGTATTAAAAACATTACCAAAAGAAGATATCGAAGAAGTTGAAGAAAGAGTTGTATATACACTAGAAGAAGACAAAGACCAATTTACTGTAAGAAAAGAAGGAGATACTTTTGTTATAGAAGGAAAAGCAATAAATAGACTTATGGGAAGAATTAATATTGATGATAATGAATCAATGTATTATTTCCAAAAGAGTTTAAAAAATCTTGGAATTGAAGATGAATTAAAACGTCAAGGAATAAAAGAAGGAGATTATGTAAAAATTCTTAACTGGACTTTTGAGTGGTATGCATAAATTTAGGAGGAAAAAATGCAAAATATATTAGAAATATTGCAAGACACAGCAATAGATACTATAAAATTAATACCATTTTTATTTATCACATATTTAATTATGGAATATATAGAACACAAAACAAGTAATAAGTTACGAGATACTATAAAAAAGTCAGGAAAGTTTGGACCACTGCTAGGGGCAGTGGTTGGAATTTTTCCACAATGTGGTTTTTCTGTATCTGCAACAAATTTATATGCAGGAAGAGTAATAACAATAGGAACATTGATTGCTGTATATATAACTACATCTGATGAAATGTTACCGATTCTATTAACAGAAGCTGTACCAATAACTACAATTCTAACAATTTTAGGAATAAAATTAGTTCTAGGAATAATTGCAGGATTTATAGTTGATTTTATATTTAAGCTTGTAAAAAAAGAACATCAAGAACAAGATATAGAAGAACTATGTGAACATGAGCATTGTCATTGTGAAGAAGGGATTGTTTCTTCTGCAACAAAACATACATTAAATATAACAATATTCATATTTGTAATAACACTTATTCTAAATGGAATAATTACATATATTGGAGAAGATACAATAGCACACTTTATAAGCAAAAATGTAATACTAGGTCCTATTATAGCAGGTTTAATTGGTCTGGTACCTAATTGTGCATCATCTGTAATATTGACTGAGTTATTTATTTCAAATGTTATTTCAATGCCAGTACTAATTTCAGGAGTAGCAGTAAATGCTGGAGTTGGATTATTGGTGCTTTTTAAAACTAATAAGAACATTAAAGAAAATGTAAGCATAATAGGAATATTGTATGCAATCGGTGTAATATCAGGGATTGTTTTAGAACTATTCATATAAATTTACTGAAAAGCCTTGTAATTTTAGCTAATTTATAAGATAATAAATATTGTAATAAAAGGGATTGTGCCTAGAAAGGAACAAAAATAATGAAAATAATAGATAAATTTTTGAAAAAATTAAATGCAAGTAGAAATACATTTGTAACATATATACTAACATTAATATCATTATATCTAATAGTTGATAGATTAGTGGAACTATTATTTATGATATTTACAGGTGTCTCAGTATCATATTGGGGACCATTACAGTACACATTAGCACTAGCATGCCCAATATTTGCATACTTGTTTTCACCTTCATCAGAGTTTGCATCAAGTAAAAATATGAAAGTAACATTATTCCTTACATATGTAGTTGCTTTATATATAATAGCATTATCAATGTTTGTACAGTGGAGCAATAGAGGTATTTGGCTATTTTTGATATCACTACCAGGATATACTGATTTAGTAACAAATTATTCTGAGTTAATAAGACCAGCACTTACGGCATTAGCATTATATTTACCATTAACAACTTTTTATGGGGTTTATAAATGGATAAGATTGAGCATATTGGACAGTAAAGATCAATCAAGATCCATTTGGGATTATAAAGGAATAAGTTTAGCTGACACAAAAGCAGGACATGGACCATTTACATGTGATATGCATATGTGTAATGATTATGAATCAGGTAAAAAGATGATATTTATGGAGAAAAGTAGATATCAATCATTATTAGCTTGTGGAGGATCAGGAACAGGAAAAACATCATTAATATTAGAACCAATGATGGCAAAAGATATTGAAAAAAAGGCATTTTATATGGCTAATGCCAAAGAAATGGGATATACAGCATTAAAGACGGGAATTGCAGTATTAAATAAACCATATGATAATGAATATTTAAATAAAAATTTCAATTTGAATATGATAACACCAACACAAGGAAAAGAAGCTGTGTACAAAGCATATATGAAAAAAATGATAATAGCATCATTTGATGAAGAGTATGTATATAGAAATCTAGGGTTAACATTAGTAGCACCGGACTTTGAATCAGTATCAAGAATAAAAAATGTTTGTAAAAACTATCATATAAAATGTAATATAATTGATCCATCAAGTTCAGATTCAATTGGATTAAATCCATTTGTATATGATGATCCAGCAAAAATAGCAATAACTATATCATCTGTATTAAAGGGAATGTATACAAGCACTCATTTAGAAAAAGAAGAGTTGTATAGAGAAGAGTTCATAATACAAGCGATTGAAAATATATCAATCATGCTAAAAGAAATGTATCCAAAAATGAATGATGGAAAAATACCAAATTTAGAAGACTTATTAAAAATGTTAACTAATTTTGATTTAGTAGAAAAAATGTGCGAAATAATGAAAACAGATGAGATACTTGCAGAAAAATATAGTTCACAAATTAGATATTTTAAAAAGAATTTCTATTCTAATAGTTCTGCGAGAAGAGATACAGAAAAAGATATTTATATAGCAGTAGCTCAACTAGATAATTTATTAAGATTACCAGGAGTAAAATCAATACTATGTAACAGACATAATAATATAGATTTTGATAGAGCATTGGAAAATGGAGAAGTTACATTGCTATGTACACGTAGAGGAGATTTAGGAAGATCTACTCACAAAGCATTTGGATTATTCTTTATATTATCAATGCAAAATGCAGTATTAAGAAGAAGAGGAAATGAAAATAGTAGAATACCACACTTCTTATATATTGATGAGTTCCCTGATTTTATATGTAAAGATACTGAAGCTATATTTACTTTATATCGTAAATATAAAGTTGCAACTACAATAACAACGCAAAATCTTTCACAATTAGAAGGAAATGCACCTGATATGAAATATAAAGAAACTATTCTTGCAAACTGTGCTAGTAAAATATTTGTTGGAGGTGGAACTCCAGAAGATTTAGAATGGTGGTCAAAAGAATTTATAAAGAGAAGAGAATGGACATATTCAAATAGTATGGATATGAGTAAATTAGAATATGATTCTAAATACGGTAGCGTTAAATATGATTGGAAAGGTTATTTTGCACCGAATAAATTAGCGGCATTAAGCTTTAAAAGTGCAGCCGTTAAATTGAAACTAGATAATGGAAAATACCAAGTAGGAGAAGGAAAATTTAACTTTATAGCATCTAAGTATAAAGAAGAACAACCGATAAAGAAATATAATTTTGCAAGGTTTACGCCAGGTGTAGCAAATGAAGGAGACACTGATGAAGGAGCAAAAGCAAAATTTGACCCTAAACATATAGATTTTACAGATGAAAGAGATGAATTTAATCCAGTTCAAATTAATAATACAGATGCTGATTTTGAATTTGATAATGAAGATGCAATTGTAGTTAATTTTAAGAAAAAGAAAAAATAGAGAAAATCACTTGACCGATAGGGAAAATTATGATATAAATATAGAGTAATTTTATTGGCCCCTTGGTCAAGCGGTTAAGACGCCACCCTCTCAAGGTGGAATCATGGGTTCGATTCCCGTAGGGGTCACCAATATATTATATAACCTTAAAAGGGAGTAGTTTTAAATTGTTAATCAACAGTCGCGATTTTCCTAATAAATTAGGGTAGAAAATCTGGTTAACAAGCTTTAAATAAAAGTAAACGAGACTTTTAAAGAAAAGATGTAAAGTTTTTTCTTTATGAGTCTTGTTTTTTTTATACAATTTTTATAAAATGGTTATAATATATAAAATTGCTGAAGAAAGGAAAGATATTAATGGAAAAAAATTGGTTTAACAAAGAAGTAAAAGATGTTGAAGCAGAATTAAAAACAGACTTAGAAAATGGTTTGAGTAGTAAACAAGTAGAAGAAAGCAAAGCAAAATATGGTGAAAATGAATTGCAAGAAAAGAAAAAAGAACCATTAATTAAAAAGTTTATAGCTCAATTTAAGGACTTTTCAATAATAGTATTAATAATAGCTGCCATTGTATCTGGAGTAGTAGGAGTTGCACAAGGAGAAGGATTTACAGATACAATAATAATATTAATAGTAGTACTATTGAATGCAGTTATAGGAGTTGCACAAGAAAGCAAAGCAGAAAAATCATTAGAAGCACTAAGAAAATTAAGTGAACATGCGGCGAAAGTTGTTAGAGATGGAAAAGAACAGGTTATTCCTGCAAGAGAGCTAGTGCCAGGAGATCTTGTAATAATAGAAACTGGTGATTATGTATCAGCAGATTTAAGAATAATAGAGGCAGTAAATTTAAAATCTCAAGAAAGTTCGTTAACAGGAGAATCAGTACCAGTTGAAAAGTCAATAGAAGCTATAGAAGGAGAAGAGATAGGGATTGGAGATAGAGTAAATATGCTATTTTCTTCAAGCTTAATTACTTATGGTAGAGGAAAAGCAATTGTAGTAGAAACAGGAATGAATACAGAAGTTGGTAAAATTGCTGGAATGTTAAATAATACGGAAAAACAAGAAACACCACTTCAAAGAAGATTAAATAGTTTAGGAAAAACATTAGGAATTGCAGCACTTGCAATATGTGCATTTATTTTCGTTTTAGGATTATTACAAGGAAAAGATGTAATAAGTATGTTTATGACAGCAGTTTCTTTAGCTGTAGCAGTAATACCAGAAGGATTAGTTGCAGTATCAACAATTGTATTAGCAATAGGCGTTCAAAAAATGGTAAAGAAAAATGCTATTGTTAAAAAATTACCAGCAGTAGAAACACTAGGAAGTAGTACAGTAATTTGTTCAGATAAAACAGGAACATTAACACAAAACAAAATGACTGTGGAAAAAGTATTTTGTAATGATGTAACAGTTGATGTAAATAAAGTAGAAACAACAGAAGATTTTAATAAATTAGTATATAACTGTATGTTATGTAACGATTCAAGAATGCTAGAGACTGGAGAACTTGCAGGAGACCCAACAGAAACAGCATTAATAGATATGGCATTTAACTTAGAATATCAAGAAGCAATTGTTAGAGAAAATCTAAGAGTTGAAGAAGTTCCATTTGATTCTGAAAGAAAATTGATGACAACAGTTAATGAAAACAATGGAAGATATAGAGTATATACAAAAGGTGGAGTTGACGAACTTTTAGCAAGATGTAATTCATATTTATTTAAAGGTGAAATAAGAACAAACTTAGAAGATTACTCAAGATGGATAAGAGAAAATAACGAAAATATGGCAAAAGATGCATTAAGAGTATTAGCATTCGCATATAAAGATATTGACCATATGCCATCAAAAGAAGAAATGAAAACAATTGAAAGTGGATTAACATTCATTGGAATGGTAGGGATGATAGATCCACCAAGAGAAGAAGCTAAAAAAGCAGTTGAAAAATGTAAACATGCTGGAATAAAAACTGTAATGATTACAGGTGACCATAAAATTACAGCAGTAGCAATTGCAAAAAAATTAGGAATATTAGAAAATGAAGATGAAGCATTAACTGGATTAGAACTAGATAAAATATCTGATGAAGAATTAACTAAAAACATAAGAAAATATTCAGTATATGCAAGAGTATCACCAGAACATAAAGTTCGTATAGTAAAAGCATGGCAAGCTAATGGAGAAATAGTTGCTATGACAGGTGATGGAGTAAATGATAGCCCTGCATTAAAAACAGCAGATATTGGATGCGCAATGGGAAAAGTTGGAACAGAGGTTGCTAAAGAAGCTGCAGATGTTATACTAACAGATGATAATTTTGCAACAATAGTATCAGCAGTAGAAGAAGGAAGACGTATTTATGACAATATATTAAAAGTAATACAATTCTTGATTTCTTGTAATGTTGGAGAAGTTATTGTATTATTACTAGCAACATTATTTGCTCCATTAATAGCTAAAACATTTGGAATATCTGATGTAACAATGATTCAGTTATTACTTCCAATTCATATATTATGGATAAATCTTGTAACAGATACATTCCCAGCATTAGCATTAGCATTCGATCCTGCTAATAGAGATATAATGGATAGAAAACCAATAAAAAAAGATGAAGGAATATTTACAAAAGGTAGAACATTTAGAATTATTTATCAGGGTGCAATGATTGGAATTTTAACACTATCTGCATTTATAATTGGTTTAGCAACACCAGACAGTAAATTACCAACTATGGTAAAATACGAGGGTGAGACTATAGCTGTTGAAGAAATAGATAATTTGGAAGAAATTCTAGCAAATGGTGGAGAATATGTATCAAAAGAAGAAACTAAAATAGAAATTGGCCAAACAATGGCATTTATGGTATTGGCATTTTCAGAATTAGTGCATGTATTTAATATACGTGATAATAAAAATTCAATATTTAAAACAGGAATACTTGGAAATTCAATATTGATTTGGGCAGTATTAGCTTCTGCATTCTTAATGGTAATAATATTGGCAGTTCCTGGATTAAGGCATGTATTTAGTATTCCAATATTACCAATGAATAATATGATTGAAACAATTGCTTTGATTATTGCTCCAGTTGTGATTGTTGAATTAATGAAATTATTTAAAATTAATACTGTTAAAGGAGAATAAGAACATTATGGACCGGTTCTGTTTTGTGCACTGCACATTATGGACCGGTTCTTTTTTGCACATTTTTATACTGACCTCCCAGTACAATGAACAACAAATAAAAATTGTGCTAAAATTTAAAAGGTAAATGAAAGGAAAAAAATGGAGGCGAAAAAATGCAAATAACAGATTTGAAAGATATGCTAAAAAAATCAGGAGAAAAATATCCCCAAAAAATAGCATATAAAATAAGAATAGAACAAGGAAAATATAAAGAAATAACACATAAACAAGTAAGAGATATGATAGATAATTTAGGAACAGCATTAATAGATATGGGACTAAAAGGCAAAAGAATAGGTGTCATTGGAGAAAATAGATATGAATGGGAAATTGCATATTTATCAATAGTATGTGGGACAGGAACCGTAGTACCATTAGATAAATCTTTGCCAGAAAATGAATTAAGAAGTTTAATTGAACGTTCAGAAATAGAAGCAATTTTTTATACTAAAAAATATGAAGATAGTTTAAAAAAGATATTAGAAGAAAAAGTAGGAAAACTAAAATACTTAATTTCTATGGAAAAAGAAGAACAAGAATTAATAAAAAAAGGTGAAGAATTAATTAAGCAAGGAAACAGAGAATTTATAGATGCAAAAATTGATAATGAAAAAATGAGTATTATGCTTTTTACATCTGGAACAACATCAGCTTCAAAGATAGTTGCATTATCACATAAAAACCTAGTATCAAATTTGATGGATATTTCATCAATATTAGATGTTAATTCAGATGATGTATTTTTATCATTTTTACCAATACATCATGTATTTGAATGTACTGTTGGATTTTTGTTTGCATTATATTCAGGTGCTCAAACAGTATTTTGCGACGGAATAAGACATATTATGGAAAATATGAATGAATATAAAGTATCTGTAATGGCATCTGTTCCAGCAATTTATGAAAGAATATATAAAATAATAAGCAAGAATAAAGAAAATGCCAAAGAATTGTTAGGCGGACATGTAAAATTATTAATAAGTGGTGCAGCAAGTTTAGATCCAACAATTGAAAAAAAATATAGAGATTTAGGAATTAATCTAGTTCAAGGATATGGATTAACAGAAACATCACCTGTTATTGCAATTGGTACAAATGCACATTATAGAACAGGTTCTGTAGGAATTGCAGTTCCAAGTGTTGAGGCAAAAGTAATAAATTGTGATGAAACAGGAATGGGAGAATTAGTTGCAAAAGGTCCAAGTATAATGCTAGGTTACTATGGAAATAAAGAAGAAACAGATAAAGTATTAAAAGATGGTTGGTTTAATACAGGCGATTTAGCAAGAATTGATAAAGATGGATACATATTTATATGTGGCAGAAAAAAGAGTGTTATAGTATTAAAAAATGGTAAAAATATTTTTCCAGAAGAAATGGAGAGTAGAATTAACAGAATTGATGGTGTAGAAGAATCATTTGTTTTTGGAAAACCAGTTTCAGAGGATAAAAATAATATAAAAATATTTGTCAAAGTTATATATAATCAAGAAGTAATGAAAGATATATATAATGTACAAGAAAGTTCAGATATATATAAAATTATAAATAAAAAAGTAAAAGAAATTAATCAAGAAATGCCAAGATATAAGGCAATTAAAGGTGTACTTATAAGTGAAGATCCACTTATAAAAACGACTACAAATAAAATAAAAAGACAGGATAATTTTAACCAAATTATGAGTCAATTATAGAAAGAGGAAATCTATGTACAAAAAATATTTCTATCATAAGATAGATTCAACGCAATTAGAAATTTGGAGAAGAATTAAAGAAAATAAAATGGAAAATAAGAGTGTTATAATTGCAGATATACAAACAGACGGAAAAGGAACTCATGGAAGAAAGTGGTATACAGATGAAGGTAATAATATTGCATTTTCATGTTTTAGACAAATTGATTGTGAGATTGACAAATTAGAAGGCTTAACTACTGAAATGGCACAAATCATATTAGATATTTTTAAAGAATTATATCAAATTGAACTTCAAATAAAATTGCCGAATGATATATTTTACAATGGCAAAAAAGTAGGAGGAATACTTTCAGAAACCAAAGTAAGTGGCAATATTGTGAAATATATTGTTGTTGGAATAGGAATAAATACATGTCAAACTAAGTTTGATGCAGAAATAAAAGATATTGCAACATCAATAAAAAATGAATTCGGAATAGATGTAGATAGAATGAAAATTATAGAAGAGTTTTGTAATAGATTTGAAAATAAAATATCAGAAAGGATTGAAAAATAAATGAAAATAGGATACTTATTTCCAGGTCAAGGTGCACAAAGTCTAGGAATGGGAAAAGATATATATGAAAAATATGATGTTGTAAAAGATGTATACAAAAAAGTTAAAGAGTTAACAGGAATAGATGTTGCTAAAATAACATTTGAAAATGAGGAGTTGCTAAATCAAACACAATATACACAAATTTGTATTTTAACAATGAGTATAGCAATTTTAGAAATATTAAAACAAAATGGAATCAAAGCAGAAGTTTCAAGTGGCTTAAGCTTAGGTGAATATACAGCATTGATAAATAGTGAAACGTTAAGCTTTGAAGATGGTATACAATTAGTAAAAAAACGTGGTGAATATATGCAAAAACTAGTTCCAGAAGGTGAATGGCTGATGTCAGCAATACTTGGAGTGGAAGAAGAAAAAGTTATTGAAATATGCAAATTAGCAAATGAAAAATCAAAAGAAAATTTTGTGGTTCCAGTAAACTTTAATTGTCCAGGTCAGATTGTAATATCAGGAAATAAGGCCGGTGTGGAAACAGCAGAAGTTATTGCTAAAGAGCAAGGGGTAAGAAAAGTTAGAACATTAAAAACATCAGGGCCATTCCATACAGAAAAACTAAAAAAAGCATCAGAGGCATTAAAAAAAGATTTGGAACAGGTAAAATTTAATCAATTTAATAATACAGTTGTAAAAAATATAGATGGCACAGAATACAAAGAAACAGATGATATTAAAGATATATTAGCAAAACATATAATAAGTCCTGTTAAATTTACAGCAGTACTTCAAAAGATGTTAGATCTTGGAGTTGACACTTTTATTGAAGTTGGACCAGGAAAGACGTTGTCAGGATTTATAAAGAAAATGCCAACAGATAAAGAGATAAAAATTTTAAACATCAATAATTGTGAGACATTAGAAAATGTTTTAAAGGAGGTAAAATAATGGATAAAGTAGCAATGATTACAGGTGCAACTAGAGGAATTGGAAGGCAAATTGCTTTAACATTAGCAAATGAAGGTTATAATATCGTATTAAATTATAGAACTGAAAATGATGAATTATTTCAAGCAAAGAATGAGATTGAAAGTAAAAATGTAAACTGCTTAACTGTACAAGGTGATGTAACAAATTTTGAAGATTGCAAACAAATGATAGAAAGAGCAATTAACGAATTTGGAAAAATAGATGTATTAATAAATAATGCAGGAATTACTAAAGATATGTTACTTGCAAGAATGAAAGAAGAAGATTTTAAACAAGTAATAGATGTTAATTTAGTTGGAACATTTAATATGACTAAAAACGTAATTTCATATATGATGAAAGCAAGAAGTGGAAGAATTATAAATATTTCATCAGTAGTTGGAATTGCAGGGAATGCAGGTCAAACAAATTACTCTGCATCAAAAGCAGGAATAATTGGATTTACTAAAAGTTTAGCAAAAGAAGTTGCATCAAGAAATATTTTAGTAAATGCAGTAGCACCAGGATTTATAGAAACAAATATGACAGATATATTAAAACAAGAAGTAAAAGATGAAATTGCTAAAAATATTCCATTAAAAAGAATGGGAACACCTAAAGATGTAGCAAATGTAGTAAAGTTTTTAGCATCAGAAGATAGCTCATATATTACAGGGCAAGTTATTTCAGTAGATGGAGGAATGATTTAATGAAAAAGAGAGTTGTAATAACAGGTTTAGGTGCAATAACACCAATAGGTAAAACAGCAAATGAAACTTGGAATGGAATAAAAAATAAAGAGTGTGGAATTGATGAAATTAAACTATTTAATGCAGAAAATTTTAAAACTAAATTTGATGCAGAAGTAAAAGATTTTAATTCATTAGATTATCTAGATATGAAACAATCTAAAAGATTAGATAGAAGTTCACAATTTGCAATAATTGCAGGAAGAGAAGCTTTAAAAGATAGTGGAATAACGACAGAAAATACAAATTTTAATAATGTTGGAGTTTTTGTTAGCTCTGGAATAGGAGGGTTATCAACAATACAACAGCAATGTGAAATCAATTATGAGAAAGGAAATAATAGAGTTTCTCCAATGTTTATACCAATGGGAATTACAAATATGCCTGCTGGAAATGTTGCAATAGATTTAGGATTAAAAGGAGAGTCTATATCTATAGTTACAGCATGTGCATCATCTACACATGCTATAGGAGAAGCTTTTAGAAATATACAAGATGGATATGAAGATGTGATTTTGGCAGGAGGATGTGAAGCTGCAATTTGTGAATGTGGAGTAGCAGGATTTGAAAATATGAAAGCATTAACACATGCAACCGAAAAAAATAGAGCAAGTATTCCATTTGATAAAGAAAGAAGTGGATTTGTAATGGCAGAAGGTGCAGGAATTATTGTGTTAGAAGAATTAGAACATGCCAAAGCAAGAAATGCTAAAATATATGCAGAACTTGTAGGATATGGTGCAACTTCTGATGCATATCATATTACTTCACCATCTCCAGATGGTGAAGGTGCTGCAAGAGCTATGGTAAGAGCAATTGAAAATGCAAATATAAAACCAGAAGATATTGATTATATAAATGCACATGGAACTTCTACACATTTAAATGATGTATGTGAAACTTTAGCAATAAAAAGAGCATTAGGAGAAGCAAGTAAAAAGGTAATGGTAAGTTCAACAAAAGGAAATACAGGACATTTGCTTGGTGCTGCCGGCGTAGTAGAAGCACTTATATGTGCAAAAGCAATAGAAGAACAATTAGTTCCGCCAACATTAAACTATAAAGTTCCAGATGAAGAGTGTGATTTAGATATTGTTCCAAATGAGCCAAGAAATGTGAATTTGAATGTTGTAATGTCAAATTCTTTAGGGTTTGGAGGACACAATGCAAGCATCATATTAAAGAAATATGAGGAGGAAAGATAAATGGAATATGACAAAATAAAACAACTAATAGAAGATATGGGAAAATCAAATATAGAAGAATTAGAAATTGAGTTTCCAGAAGGTATGAAAATAAGTATGAGAAAAGGCGAAAATGCAGTTAGACCAATAGCACCAGTAATTCAAACAATATCAGCAGTTCAAACTACTGAAACTATACCAGAAGAGCCAAAAGAAGAATATAAAGAAATTAAATCTCCAATGGTTGGAACGTTTTATTCAAAACCATCACCTGATAAAGAAGCATTTATAAAAGTAGGAGATAAAGTAAAAAAAGGTCAAGTAGTTTGTATTATAGAAGCAATGAAATTAATGAACGAAATAGAAGCAGAATTTGATGGAGAAGTAGTAGAAGTGTGTTTAAATGACGGTGATTCAGTTGAATATGGGAAAACACTTTTTAAATTAAAATAAGGAGGAAAAAATGTTAGATAAAGAAGAAATAAAAAAAATAATTCCTCAAAGAGATCCATTCTTAATGATAGATGAAGTAGAAAAATTTGTACCAGGAGAAAGTTGTACTGCCTATAAAAATGTAAATGCAGATGAATATTATTTTAAAGGTCATTTTCCTGGAAATCCTATAATGCCTGGAGTGTTAATGGTAGAAGCATTAGCTCAAACAGGAGCAGTAGCAATTTTATCGATGGAAGAAAACAAAGGAAGAAATGCATTATTTGGAGGAATTAATAATTTGAAATTCAAAAAACAAGTTGTTCCAGGAGATAGATTAAAATTAGAAGTTAAGATAATTAAAAGAAAAGGTCCTATAGGAATAGGAGAAGCAATTGCCACTGTTGATGGAAAAATTGCTGTTAAAGGTGAATTAACATTTGCCATAGTATAGTTATTTCTAAGTTTTCAAAATGATGTCATTTTGGAGCTTATAGGAAAGGAAAAGAAAGATGATAAATAAGATATTGATTGCAAATAGAGGAGAAATTGCAGTAAGAATAATAAGAGCTTGTAAAGAAATGAATGTAAAAACAGTTGCAGTATATTCAGAAGTAGACAAAGATGCAATGCATGTAAAACTAGCTGATGAAGCAATATGCATAGGACCTGCAAATTCTAGTAAAAGCTATTTGAATTTTAAAAATATAATAGAAGCAGCTAATATAACAGGAGCAGATGCAATTCATCCTGGATTTGGATTTTTATCAGAAAATAGCCAGTTTGCAAAAATATGTGAAGAATCTAATATAAAATTTATAGGTCCAAATTATAAAGTAATTGAAATGATGGGAAATAAATCGAATGCAAAAGAATTAATGAAAAATGCAGGTGTTCCAGTTGTTCCGGGTTCAGATGGAAGTGTAAAAGGTCTAAAAGATGCAATCAAAATTGCAAATGAAATAGGATATCCAATTATGCTAAAAGCAGCAGCTGGAGGTGGAGGAAAAGGAATAAGAATTGTAAATGTTCCAGAAGAACTAGAAAGTAATTATAATATTGTAAAACAAGAAGCAAAACTCTCTTTTAATGATGATGAAATATATATAGAAAAGTTCATAAAAAATCCTCGACATGTAGAAATCCAAATTTTAGCAGATGAGCACGGAAATGTAATTCATCTAGGAGAAAGAGATTGCTCAATACAGAGAAGAAATCAAAAAGTGATTGAAGAAACACCATCAACAGCTATAGATGACAAATTAAGAAATAAGATGGGAGAATCTGCAATTAAAGCAGTAAAAGCATCAGGATATACAAGTTGTGGAACGATTGAATTTTTAGTAGATAGTGATAAAAATTTCTATTTTATGGAGATGAATACAAGGATCCAAGTAGAACACCCAATAACAGAAGAAAGAACAGGAATAGATATTGTTAAAGCTCAAATAAGAGTATCTGCAGGAGAACCATTAAAAATAAAACAAAAGGATGTCAAATTTAATGGATATAGTATTGAATGTAGAATAAATGCAGAAAATCCAGCTAAGAATTTTAGACCATGTCCAGGAACAATAACAGGAGTAATTTTGCCAGGAGGAAATGGAGTAAGAGTAGATACAGCAATATATTCAGGTTATACAATACCAAGTAACTATGATTCAATGATTGCAAAAATAATTACACATGGTGACACAAGAAATGAAGCAATCAGCAAAATGAAACGAGCTTTAGAGGAAACAGTAATAGAGGGTGTAGATACGAACATAGATTTCTTGTTTAAAATTATAAAAAATCCAAATTTTATTAGAGGAAATTTTGATACCTCTTTTATTGAAAAAGAAATTTTAAAATAGAGGAAAGAAAAATGATAGTAGATAAAATAAAAAAAAGAGAGCCAACAGCTAAAAGGTCAGCAAATAAAGTAGATATTCCAATTGGAAAATGGATAAAATGTGATAAATGTAAAGAAATAATTTATAAAGAAACTTTAAGAGAAAATTATTCAATTTGTCCTAATTGTGATGCATATTTTAGAATGCATATAAATAAAAGAATAGAAACAACATTAGACGAAGGCTCTTATAAAAGATTTGATTTAGATATAGATACAACAAATCCACTAAATTTAGAAGATTACCCTAAAAAAATAAAAGCATTAAGAGAGAAAACAGGAATTCAAGAAGCAGTAGGATGTGGTACAGGAAAAATAAATGGAGAAGATGTAGTAATTTGTGTAATGGATAGTGGATTTTTAATGGGAAGTATGGGAGTTGTAGTTGGAGAAAAAATCACATATTCAATAGAAAAAGCGATAGAATTAAAACTACCAATTATAATTTTTTGTACATCAGGTGGAGCAAGAATGCAAGAAGGAATAGTGTCTTTAATGCAGATGGCAAAAACAACATCAGCAATAAGAAAATTAAATGATGCAGGATTATTGTACATATCTGTTCTAACAGACCCTACATATGGAGGAGTTACAGCTTCATTTGCAAGTATTGCAGATATAGTACTTGCAGAACCTAAAGCAATGATTGGATTTGCTGGAAAACGTGTAATAGAGCAAACAATAGGACAAACTTTACCAGAAGATTTTCAAACTTCAGAGTTTTTATTAGAACACGGATTTATAGACAAAATTGTTGAAAGAAAAGATATGAAAAATACATTGAGTACACTAATTAAATTACATAAAGGAGGTGAATAGATTGGAAAAAACAGCATGGGAAAAAGTTGAAATTGCAAGAGATCCAAAAAGAAAGACATCATTAGATTATATTGAAAAAATATTTGATGAATTTATAGAATTACATGGAGATAGAACTGGAAAAGATGATAAAGCAATTGTATGTGGGCTTGCAAGAATAGGTGATCAGAATTTTACAGTAATAGCAGAGCAAAAAGGAAGAACAACAAAAGAAAATATAGAAAGAAATTTTGGAATGCCTAACCCAGAGAGTTACAGAAAAGGGATTAGATTTATGAAACAGGCAGAAAAGTTTAATAGACCAGTTATCACATTTATCGATACTAAAGGAGCATATCCAGGAATAGAAGCAGAAGAAAAAGGTCAAGGAGAAGCTATTGCATCATCAATGCTTCAATTATCGGGTTTAAAGGTACCAGTAATTGCAATAGTAATAGGAGAAGGTTCAAGTGGAGGAGCTTTGGCACTTGGAGTAGGAAATAAAGTAATCATGCTAGAAAATGCAATCTATTCAATTTTATCTCCAGAAGGTTATGCAAGTATTTTGTGGAAAGATGCATCACGTGCAAAAGAAGCGGCAGAAAAAATGAAATTAACAGCACAAGATTTGCTAGAATTAAATATTATTGATAAAATAGTTGAGGAAAAATCATTTGAACAAACAGCAAAGGATTTAAAGAATGAAATCGAGAATATAGTGTTGGAATTGAAGAAATTATCTGCTATAGAATTGGTCGAGGATAGATATCAGAAATACAGGAATATGGGAGAATTCATTACTATAGAAAAAGGAGAGAATATTAATGTTGTTAGAAAATAAAAAAATCCTAATAATGGGAATTAGAAATAAATGGAGTATAGCATTTGGAATTGCAAAATCTGCATATGAAAATGGAGCTAAATTGCTGTTTACATGTAAAGGAGAAGAAAATAAAGCGAAAATAGAAGAATTAGTATCAGAATTTAAAGGAAGTGAAGTATATCTTTTAGATGAAGCATCAGATGATGAACAAGTAAGATCAACTTTTGAAAAAATTAAAGAAGAAAATGGAAAAATAGATGGAATTGTACATGCAATAGCACATGCATTTACAGAGGATTTACACAATGATTTTATTCAAACAAGCAAAGAAGGATATTTGCACGCATGTGAAGTTAGTGCATATTCATTTGTATTAGCAGTAAGAACAGCAAAAGAATTAGATATGTTAAATGAAAATGCAAGTTTAGTTACTTTAACATATTATGGTTCAACAAAAGTAATAGAAGGATATAACGTGATGGGAATTGCAAAATCTGCATTAGAATCAAGTGTAAGATACTTAGCTGAAAATTTAGGAAAAGAGCAAATTCGTGTAAATGCAATTTCAGCAGGACCAATTAAAACATTGTCTGCAAGAGGGATTAAAGACTTCGGAAGTATTTTAGACGTTATTGAAGAAAAAGCACCATTACACAAAAATATTACTACAATACAAGTTGGAAATGTTGCTACATTTTTATTAAGTTCTATGTCTGATTGTATTACAGGTCAAACTATTTATGCTGATAATGGGTACGAAATTATGGGAGTGTAAAAAATTAATACTATATTGTTTTTTTATACCTTGGTGTTTGGTCGCTTACGCGGTATTTCAAGACAATATAGTATTAATTTTTTAAAGCTATTATTTTATAATCTGGAAATCAGATTACAAAGATTATAGTAAAATACTACTTTCTAAAGCAACTTTAATCATATTATTAAGCCCAGTTTGTCTTTCTTCAGGTGTTGCAATTTCTTTAATATATTTAGAATCAACAACACTCATAAGACAAGCAGCTTTTTTATTCAAAACTTTAGCTACATAGAATAAAGCAAAAGCTTCCATTTCAGCACTGACAGGATTAAATCCTTCAGGAATTCTAGCTAAAAATTTATTTACATCTGTCATATAGACATCAAAACAATCTGTACAGACAGTATTACCTTTTAAAATATTTAAGCCTAATTTATTAGCAGAATCAATTATAATAGAATTTAATTCATCATTACTACTTACTATATGGCAATCATCATTATTTAAAGTTAAAGCAAAATTTCCTTCAGAAAATACATTTTCTGCAAGAACTATATCAAATAATTTTAATTCAGGTTTATAAGAGCCACAAGAGCCTATACGAATAATATTTTCAACATCATAAAATTTATATAATTCATATGAATAAATTCCCATACTTGGCATTCCCATACCAGAAGCCATTACAGTAATTTCTTTATCTTTGTATTTCCCTGTATAGGCATAAATTCCTCTAACTGAATTTACTAATTTTATATCTGTCATAAAATTTTCGGCAATATATTTTGCACGAAGTGGATCACCTGGCATTATAACTGTTTTTGCAATATCTCCTAGATTTGCTTCATTATGTGGTGTAGACATACTAATTCCTCCTTATTTTTAAATTTAATTGGATTATATCAATAAAGTTTTTAAAATTCAAGAAAAAACTTGAAATATTATGTAAAATATGTTATATTTAAGAAGTAACATTTTAAATAATCTGATATATAAAAATTTTTAGGAGGATTGCAGATATGTATAATGTATCAATACCAGAAATTAGCCGGGAAGAACTATTAAAACGGTACCAAAAAATCAAACCAATAGTAGAAATGAATGGAGTTAAGTATCACTTAAGGGAGTTTACTGAAGAGGAATTAACGAATATATCTTATATAGCTAAAGTAAAAAAAGATATTACAGAGAGTGTGAATATGGAAGAGTTTATTCCTCGCAAAAAATATGATTTTGAATGTATACATAAGTATGGAAATCCTATGCTTTTCAAACCTTCTATTGCAGAAGTACTGGCGCAAATACCAGAGTGGAAAGTAGAGTTTGTGGATGCATTTGAAATAATTGAATTTCCGCAGGTGGTAGATAATGAACTTCGAAAAAACAAAGTGGTATTTGATAACGGATATCACATATCAATGGTTCGCTTATATACTAGTAAGAAAAATCCAAATGTAAAGTTTATAGGCTAACCAACAAATAACTCACAAATTTATTAAACGATTTGTGAGTTATTTTTATGTTTAAATTAATTCACACAAAAAACACAAATCAGGAATAATTCTGTAACAAAATACATATAAACTATCGTTAATAAATTACCAAGCAAATTATGGAAGGAGTTTGGAGTATGAGGGAAAATGAATTAACAATAATTGAAAATTTCTTAGAAAATAAGGAGGAAAAATTAGACGTTAAAGAAGAACCATTTGACAAGCTCATGTTTTTTTATCAATCAGCATTAAAACAATTGGAACTACAAATGAATATAATTAAAGAAGAATTTAAAGTAATGTATAATTACGATTTAATAGATCACATAGATACAAGAATAAAAGAACCTAAAAGTATTGTAAAGAAAATGGAAAAGAAAAAATATGAAAAAACATATTTGAACTTAATTGAAAAAGTAAATGATATAGCAGGAATGAGAATTGTATGCACATTAAAAGATGATATATTTTTTATAAAAGATTTAATTAAACAAATACCAGATGTGCATATATTAAAAGAAAAGGATTATGTTACAAATCCTAAGTCAAGTGGATATTCAAGTTATCATATGATAGTTGAAGTTCCAGTTAAATTATCTCAAAATACTATATATGTTAAATGCGAAATACAAATAAGAACTCTTGCAATGGATTTTTGGGCAAGTTTTGAACATAAAGTAAAATATAAAACAGAACAAGAAGTTAATAAAAAGACTTCAAAAGAGCTTGTTAATTGTGCAAAAATGATTAGTAAGTTTGATGACAAAATGATTTCGCTTAAAAATATATAAATCAAAGCATTTCAACAATTATAAAATATTATATTTAGAAAATTAATAATATATTGTTTTTTAATACCTTGGTGTCGCAATCTTCATATTAAAAATAATAGTATGTAGATTGCTCCATATCGCATTCGCTACGCTCATTTGGTCGCTTACGCGGTATTTCAAACAATATATTATTAATTTTCTAAAATTTATGTGATTTAATATTATGACTGAAACGTGAAATGATTTTAACTTTTGCTAATTTAATGTTTTTAATTGAATTTTTATAAGAAAGATTTAAAATATAAGATTTAAATGAAATGACGAATGTGCATGGAGAAATTTTAGAAATTCTTATGTAGTTTTATGGTAAGAGTTCACGATAGTGGAAAGGACCCATAAAACAAATTAGAAGTTCTTAAATTTCGTAATAAGCCGAGGAATGTAATGAAAAGCTTATATTTTAAATCTTTTTCTATATTAACAAAAAACTATTAACAAATTTTTAAATAATTATGTGAAAGCCCTTGACAGTTGACCATAATAATTATAAAATATAATAGGTTGAAAAAATATATGAAAAAATTAAAGAAAGAAAAGATATATTTATTCGAACATTGAAAATTAAATAAGAAAGAGGTGTATGATTATGAATACTTTAATCATAGTAGCCGCTATCTTAATCTCATTAGCAATAGGAATGCCAGTAGGAATGGTAATAAGAAAAAAGATTGCTGAATCTAAAATAGAAGGTGCAGAAAAAGAAGCCAAAAGATTAGTAGAACTAGCAAAAATAGAAGCAGAAAATTTAAAAAAAGAAGAAATAATCAAAGCAAAAGAAGAAATTATGAATGCTAGAAATGAATTAGATCAAGAGATTAAAGAAAGAAGAGGCGAAGTTCAAAAACAAGAAAGTAGAATTATTCAAAAAGAAGAAAACTTAGAAAAACGTTCAGACAATTTTGAAAAAAAAGAAAGAGAATTAGAAAAAAAAGAACGCGAATTAAAAGAAAAGGAAAAAGAAATTGAAGACTTGAAAGTTGAACAATTAGAAGTACTTCAAAAAGTTGCTAACTTAACAAGAGAGGACGCCAAAAAGCAATTACTAAGTTCAGTAGAACAAGAAATCACAGCTGAAAAGGCAGTCTTAATTAGAGAGTTAGAACAAAAAGCCAAAGAAGAAGCAAAAAAGAATGCAAAAGAAACAATAAGTTATGCAATTCAAAAATGTGCAGCAGACCACTCTGCAGAAACTACAGTCTCAATAGTACCACTTCCATCAGATGACATAAAAGGAAGAATTATTGGTAGAGAAGGTAGAAACATAAGAGCACTAGAAACACTTACAGGAATAGATTTAATAATAGATGATACACCAGAAGCAGTAATACTATCAGGTTTTGATCCATTAAGAAGAGAAGTTGCTAGAATTGCTCTTGAAAAATTAATTGATGATGGTAGAATTCATCCAGCTAAAATAGAAGAAATGGTAGAAAAAGCTAAGGAAGAGTTAATGGAAATCATAAAATCAGAAGGAGAAAGAGCAACATTAGAAACTGGAGTAATAGGTTTAAATCCAGAACTTGTTAAATTAATAGGAAAATTAAAATATAGAACAAGTTATGGACAAAATGTATTAAACCACTCAATAGAAGTTTCAAATTTAGCAAGAATAATGGCAGAAGAACTTGGACTAGATGCAAAACTTGCACGTAGAGCAGGATTATTACATGATATTGGAAAAGCTTTAGACCATGATATGGAAGGAACACATGTACAAATAGGTGTAGACATATTAAAGAAATTTAAAGAGAATCCACTAGTAATAAATGCAGTAGAAGCTCATCATGGAGATGTTGAGCCACAAACATTAGAAGCTGTATTAGTACAAGCTGCAGATGCAATATCAGCATCAAGACCAGGAGCAAGAAGAGAAACATTAGAAGCATACATAAAGAGACTAGAAAATCTTGAATCAATTGCAGATTCATTTGATGGTGTTGAAAAATCATTTGCAATTCAAGCAGGACGTGAAGTTAGAATAATAGTAAAACCAGATAAAATTTCAGATGACAAAATGACATTATTAGCAAGAGATGTATCTAAGAGAATTGAAGATGAAATGGATTATCCAGGTCAAATAAAAGTAAATATTATTAGAGAAACTAGAGTAGTAGATTATGCAAAATAAATAAACAGTCAATAGGGATTTATCCTTATTGGCTTTTTTATGTTTTGCATAAATATATTGAAATTTATGTAAAATTCTGCTATAATATAATCGCATTAAATTGTAACTCCATTTTTTCATCAAAGGGGTAACGCAGTATAATAAAAAAATTTTTAGGAGGAATTAAAGATGAGTGAAAAATTGATGAGCAAAAAGGATTATGAAAAAAGGACAGAGAAATTGGAAAAATATATGCGGAAATATAATATTTTTGACAATGTGATGTCTTTATTTCAAATTTACATGGTAGTATGTTTGATTAGTATGAGTATATCTGAAAAAGATAGCAGCGTAGTAAAAATAGGAGCTATAATAGTAGCTGTTTTTATAATAATACTATTCATAATGACTAGAATAAAAGTTTATGAAGCTTATAACAGAGTAAAAAAACTCTTTTTTCATCTTGAAAAGATGAAAAAAGAGTTTGAAGAAATAGTTAAAAAATCGGGAATAGAAGATTATAGTGAATATAAAAAAACAATTAAAGAAGCTGAAGAGCTTATGCTTGATTTAGGGTCTGATTTAATAGTTGGCCATAATTTAACGATAAGGCAAAAGAAAAATATTGAAAGGATGTTAGAAAAGACCAAAAAAGACTACTTCAAATAAAAAATGCTCAAAATAGTGAATTAGAAAATAATTTTTCTAGTTCACTATTTTTTCTATGTTTTTTATTGACAAACGCAAACAACTGTTTTATAATAAATGTGGTGATATTATGGAAAAACAAATATTACATGTTGATGTAAACAATGCATTTTTAAGTTGGACAGCAGTAGAAAAGTTAAAACAAGGAAGTACAATAGATATAAGAGAAATTCCATCAGTAATTGGTGGAGATGAAAATAGAAGATCAGGAATAGTGTTAGCGAAAAGTCCCAAAGCTAAGATGTTTGGAATATCAACAGGAGAAACATTATATCAAGCGAGAATAAAATGTCCACAACTAAAAGTATATCCAGGAAATTATAAGATGTATAAACATTATTCAAACCAATTATATCAACTATTGTTACAATATACAGATAAAATAGAAAGGTTCAGCATAGATGAATGTTTTTTAGACATGACAAATTGTTTGATGGAAAAAAGTTTAATAGATAAGGCATATGAAATAAATAAAAGAGTAAGAGAAGAATTAGGATTTACAGTAAATGTAGGAGTTGCGCATAATAAATTATTAGCGAAAATGGCATCAGACTTTACAAAACCAGATAGAGTACATACATTATATGAAAATGAAATACCAACAAAAATGTGGTGTTTGCCAATATCAGACTTACTAATGCTAGGAAGAAAAACAATTCCTAAATTATATAATATAGGAATAAAAACAATAGGACAATTAGCTCATACAGATAAACAACTTTTAATAAAAAAGTTTGGAAAACATGGAAAAATGATTTGGGAATATGCTAATGGAATTGATGAGTCTGAGATACAATACAAATTTGAAAAGCCAAAAGGGATTGGAAATTCTACAACTTTGCCGGTAGACCTAAGTGAAATTTCTAAGTTGGAAGAAGTCTTATTAGCTTTGACAGAACAAGTAACTTATAGGCTAAGAAAATATGATATGGTAGCCAATGTTGTAAATGTGCAATTAAGGAGTAAAGACTTTGAAGACAAGACACATCAAAGAAAATTGATGTCACCAACTTCTAGTACCAAAGAAATCTATGCATTAGCAAAAGAGTTATTAGAAGAAATGTATAGACAAGGAACTCCCATAAGACTAATAGGAATGAGAGTTGACGGACTTGAAGAAAAGCAAAGTGCGCAAATATCTCTATTTGATAATAAAGATAATGAAAAACAAGATAAATTAGATAAAGTTGTTGATAATTTAAAACAAAAATATGGTTATAATAGTATAACTAGAGCTGGAAAATTACATTCAGAAGACAAAATTAAATTGAAGGATATATAACCAAGAAGTTCTAATAAGATTAAAAATAGAACTTCTTGGCAAGTGAATTGCTATGTCGAAATTTGTCAAAATAATCTTGAGAGAATAAGGATAATTTATTGACATATGGGCAAATAGACTATATAATATTTATGAGGTGAGAAAAATGTTAAAAACGATATCATTAAAAAAATTTATATCTATTCCTAAGTTTAAAACTAAGAACACCAATAATGTTTATGATGAAAATTGGAATATGTATTTTGCAAATGAAGAAAAGAAACAACAATTTTTAAGTAGAATAGCCAAATCTGAAGAAAATATAAAAGCAGGAAATGTTTATTCTCAAGAGGAGGTTGAGATTTATTTTAAAGAAAAATATGGAATATAAAATTGTGTATGATAAAGAAGCTTCCAAGGAGCTAGAAAATATATATTTATATATTAGAAATACTTTACTGGAAGAAAATATAGCCAAAAAGACAGTTGGTAACATTATTAGCAAAATTAAAGAAATGGAATACTTTCCATTTGCAAATAGGACTATAAATTCGAGAAACAAAAATAGAAAACTTATAGTCAAAAATTATATCATAATTTATAATGTGGATTTAGAATCAAAAATAATTAATATCTTACATATTTACAATCAAAAACAATATAGATGATCTAAAACTAGAATTTTTATTCTAGCTTTTTTTATATTAATTTTAAAAGAATCATGATTATGTAATGTCAAAAAAATATATATAACACTATACTTTTAAAAAAAAGTATGATATACTACTAACCAGTAAATTCCTTATAATCTCCTTTGGGAGTTAAACATATATAACAAGTAAACAACAAATAAATTTATTTAAGGAGGATTTTTTATGTTACCAGAACAACGGAAAATTATAGGAGAAAATCAACAGATACTATATTCATTTAGAAATAACGGAAGAAACTTACCAGAAAAAGAACTGGTACAGTTAGCAAAAAAAATAGGCAACGCTTATAAAACAATGCAAAAGTCGCTGTATAACATGTCAAAAAATAATATAATCTTAGACTGTAAAAAGTTTTTGGTGAATCCGAATTTTGCATATTTTGCTGGATTTTATGTAACAGATAATGAAGTAGAAATTGAGGTGTTAGACTTTTCATTAGAACCAGTATTGGAAAAAAATATGCCGGGATTTAAAAAGAAATTTCAATATGAAGAACTGCATGAATTAATAGGTATAATTGAAAATGTAATTGATGATATATCTAAAAATATAAAGATTGAATCTATTGCCATTATTTTTGATAAGTTTATAAACTACCAAACTAGTATCGCTTATTATGAAAATGGATTAGATTTTAAAATATATAATATATCAGTTCATATCAAGAGTTCAAGAGGTTTATGGACTTCATCTTTTAGAGATGTATTCGTGGGGGATATAGTATTAGCAAATACTTTGTATAGTAGAGAAAAGGTTTTTGAATCAAATTCAATTGTTTATTATGATTTGGATTTAAATTCAGTTTGTTATATTATGAATGGTATCCTTCAAAAGAATACAAATCCAGTTACAGGTATGGTTTTTCCAAGATTTACTACTCAGCAGAAAAAGATGTTTAGAGAATTAGAAAATGTATCTGATTCAACATATGTTAGTAGTTTAAAGTCTAATATACATCAATTAGATTCAATAATTGAAGAATATCTGCAATTAAAAGCTTTATTTAATCCGGAGCATTTTATACTAGGAGGAAAATGGCTTAGAAAAGGAAAAATTGAAGATATTATCTCTTGTTCTATAAATGAAAAAATCTGCAAAAATAATGAATCACCACAAAAAATTCTAATGTTAGAAGGCTTCATTCCATTTTTGGAAATTATAAACAAGGACGAGCAATCGGCAAAAGGTGCTGGAATATTTGCAGCATATTCATTTTTTAATTGGGATTTTAAATGGTAACTAAAATGCATAAAAGATAAGTCAGCTCTAACTAGAGCTGATTTATTTTTTTGTATGAATAACCTTCCGGCTATGCCGGTAGTAACATAGGCTTTAGCTTTGTAGCAAAGCAACTCCTTTCA
>CAKOYU010000015.1 GCA_934130975.1 uncultured Clostridia bacterium
TCAAATATAAAACTTATACTTTTTATAAGTTTCTTTGCTGTTTCTTTATCTATCTTTTCCCAATCTATATTTTGAAATTCCTTTATAATTTTTTCAAATTTTTGATAATAGTTATATAATTTATATATATCATTTAATGTAAATGACATTAATTCTGTCCTACTTTTAGAAAATGTAGTTATATTATTTATATCATTTGTTAACATCGTCTTTACATCATTTAAAGCTTCCAAATTCATTTTTTCTAAATAATTAAATGCTATATATTTTTGTGCTAAGTCATATTTTTTCTTTTTTGTTAAGAGATATTTATGATTTTTCCAAGCAATTCTATTACATAAATATGATTCTTTATTCCATACAAATTTTGGTGGTTTATGAAAATCTAATACTACATATATGTTATCAAGGCATCCTCTTCCAAACATTTTATATTTATAATCATATGGTTTATTGCATAATAAACATCTTTTTTCTTCCATAGATTTATCAATCCCCTTTTTATTATTATAAGTTATATTAATTATTCTATTTATATCATAATATTCAAAACATTTCCATAAACTTACAAAATTTATATTTTCTCAATTTTACATCAAACATTTGTTTTTGTCAATGGTTAAAAATAAATTTCAAAATTTTTTCAAACTCTAAAATTTAAGTATTTATATTAAATTCAAATTGTTTTATCATGCATACTGTCTACTTCGAAATCTACCTTCTGATATATCATGAGTCACCATTAACGCAGTAATATTTTCTGCTTTTAAAATCTTAAAAATATCTTCTGTAACCATTAATCTAGTCTGATAATCCAATGCCGAAAAAGCTTCATCTAATAATAAAATTTTAGGACGAATAGCAAGAGTTCTAATAAGTGCAACTCTTTGTCTCATACCACCTGATAACTGAGCAGGATATTTATCTTTAAATTCATATAATCCATATTTTTTCAATAATTCTTCTACATATTCTCTATTTTCTTGTGTATTGTCTTTTTGAATTTCTAATCCTAATAATACATTTTTATATATTGTTCTCCATTCCAAAAGATTGTCTTTTTGCAACATATATCCTATTTTTCCATCTATATATATTTCTCCTGAACTTTTACTCTCAAGTCCTGAAATTATTGATAACAATGTTGACTTTCCACAACCGCTTGGTCCTATTATACTTATGTACTCACCTTCTTTTATATCAAAACTTATATTTTTCAGTGCTTCAATCTCTCCATTCAGAGATTGATATGTTTTGCATATATTTTTCACTTCCAATATTTTCTTCATAAATATTGCCTCCATTTTATAAATCTACTATATTTTATGCCATAAAAAAAGACTCTGTGTATAAGAGTCTTCTAATAATATGAATAACCCACAATTAAGAAAATTGTGGGTTTAAGAGTTATTACTTTAAATATTACCTAATACAGCTTCAATTATTTCATCCATATCGCCATTGATTGGATCAAATGTTCTCAAGTAATCAATTGTTCCTTTAAGAATATTCCAATCAACATACACCAGTTCTCCCTCATCAATAAACTTAACTACTCCCAGTTCATCGACTTCAACTGGTATTTTAATGTTTTTGTATGTATCTCTTACCAGAGCATTTGTCTTATTCCAATCGTCATGAAGCTTTTGTCGTTCATTATTAATGAACTCTTCCTGATTTTGTTCTCCCCAAGCATCTAATGCTTTTTGGAATTTAGAGTCAATATCTAAACGAGCATACATTATTGCATCTGTTAAAAGATGCCAAGCGTATCCCCTATAAAACAACATCTTCTGCTGTTCTGAGGATAATCCTTTCCAGAACAGCCGTACATCTGGAGAACTACTTAAACCATAGTGAAGTCCTTCTGTGCTTCCCTTCCGTTCCTTCTGCTGAACACGTTCTTCCAGTTCAGAATAATCTGGCATATCCGTAGTTTTTAATGTATCATAATACTTAGCTCGTGCTCCATCAATTCCTCCACAAACTTTAAAATGTTTCTTTAACAGATCAGGAGCCTCTACTCCAACTACAAAACTCCGATTTTTAAGTGCTTCCTCATTGCATGCTGCAAAATGTAACATATATCCTGGCATAATAATTCTTCCTTTCTTTTCTCTTTGTGACTAGTTTTTTGAAATTACTTTTGTTAAAACTTCAAAAATATTTTTCATAGTTGCTATTGTTTCTGTTGAAATGCTCTTCTTAAAACCTGCTGAATTTGAATGACCGCCTCCCTGTAAAAAATATCCTTTTTCTACCATAGAAGTACAAATATCATTTAAGTTGATATCCGCTTCGAGTGTTCTCATTGATCCCTTAATTTCATGTTTATTATTTTCAATCAACAAAATCAATGTTTTGCACTCTTTCGAATTCAAGATTTCCTGTATGATTGCCTTATGATTCACTCTTTTCAAGTTAAATTCTTCTGGAACCAAATCTTTCTGCAATATATAGGTGTATCCTATACCATTCTCAATTAATAATCTAGTATTAACTAGATTTATTAATTTCTGTGTTCTCTCATCAGTAGATTTCAGCTGGTTTACTATTTCTTCAATATCAACGCCTCTCTCCTGACAATATTTCAGAATTTCCTTACACTGAATTGTAGCATTTAATGTAAGATTAACAGTATCAGAAATAATTCCAGTAGCAATATATCTAAAGAATTGTCTGTTTTCGCCACTCAAATATTCAGCTAATTCATTGAAAATAACACATGTACATGATGAAGCGGATGTGTCAATCAAAGAGTAATCAACTTTTATCGAGTTATCTGCTGACTCATGATGGTCTATAAGAATAGATTTTTTATAGTTAATTTTATCTAGTAGTTCTATTCCTTCTACTCTTGAATAATTAGAGCAATCTACAATTATGACTAAATCATAATCATTATTACTGATTTCTCTTTTATCATTCAAAGCATTGTCTTTATCAATAAAAGTCAAATCTTTGCTGACATATGGCATATATATTTCAACATTATCAGCTTCTTTACCTAAAGTCCGAAGCAAATAATACATTGCCATTGAACTAGATACTGCATCTCCATCTGGGCCAACATGTGTAAGAATCAAAAATGTCTCTGCTTTACGAATAGTGTCTATGATTCTCAATAGTAATAACCTCTCTTTCTACTTTAATTATATATTATCTCACTCAAAAAATAAGTAGTCTGTATTAAATACACTTTCCTCCTTTGCATTTTAATATATTTTTTGATATGAGTTATTTTCTTTTGTATTAATAGCAAATATTTTTGCTACTTGACTGAAATCAAAAAAATCAATTTCATATATATTTTTTCTATACATGTCAAATTATATCACATTTTCATATTTATGTCAACGTAAAGTAATGTAAAAGGAGACTTAAAAATAGCCTCCTTTACATTTTATTTTGATATTAAATTACAAACCAAGTTGCTAATTTCTGTTGGATTTTCAATAGGTAATCCTTCAATTAATCTAGCTTGAGCATATAGAACTTTAGTATATTCTTTAAGTTCATCTTTATTAGTTCCATATAAATCTTTAATTTTTTGAGCAATTGGATGATTTTCATTAATTTCCAATATAGTTTGAGCTTTTATTTTTTCTTCATTATTTGGCATAGAATTGATAACTTTTTCCATCTTAACTGAAATTGCACCTTCACTTGTTAAACATACTGGATGATTTTTTAATTTATGTGTATATCTTACTTTATCAACTTCTTCTCCTACCGCTTCTTTCATAACTTCAAACATATCTTTATTTTCATCATTTACTTTTTGAAGTTCTTCTTTTTCTTCTTTAGTTTCTAAATCTATATTATCTGCACATACATTTGCAAATTTCTTTCCTTCATATTCTTGTAACACTTGCATTACAAATTCATCTACATTTTCTGTTAAATATAATATTTCAAATCCTTTATCTTTTACACCTTCAACTTGTGGTAACATGTCAATTTTATCAATAGATTCACCTGATGCATAATAAATAGTATCTTGTTCTTCTTTCATTCTTGAAACATATTCCCCTAGTGTTACTAACTTCTTTTCTGATGAAGAATAGAACATTAACAAGTCTTTTAATTTATCTTTATTCATTCCATAATTATCATAAGTTCCGTATTTTAATTGCATTCCAAATGTATTAAAGAATTTTTCATATTCTTCTCTTTCATTTTTCATCATATTTTGTAATTCTGATTTTATCTTATTTTCAAGATTTTTAGCTATAATTCTTAATTGTCTATCATGTTGTAACATTTCTCTTGAAATATTTAAAGATAAATCTGGACTATCTACTAGTCCTTTTACAAATCCAAAATAATCTGGTAATAATTCGCTACATCTATCCATTATTAATACACCATTTGAATATAGTTGAAGTCCTTTTTCATATTCTTGCGAATAATAATCATATGGTAAATGTGATGGTATATATAATAATGCATTATATATAAATTGACCTTCTACTGATGAGTGAATTACTTTTAAAGGTGGCATAAAATCATTAAACTTTTCTGTATAGAAACTGTTATATTCTTCTTTAGTTACTTTGCTTTTTTCTTTTTTCCAAATTGGAATCATACTATTTATAGTTTCTGTTTCTATATGTGTTTCATATTCATCTTCTGTTCCTTCTTTTTTATGTTGATGTTCTACATCCATTTTTATAGGATGTCTTATATAATCAGAATATCTTTTTATTAATTCTTGAATTTTATATTGGTCTAAAAATTCACTATATTTTTCGTCTTCGTTATCTTCTTTTATGTGTAATGTTATTGTTGTTCCAATATCTTCTTTTTCACATGCCTCTATTGTGTATCCTTCTACTCCTGTTGATTCCCATTTATGTGCTTCTGCTTCATCAACTGATTTACTTTCTACTGTTACCTTGTCGCTTACCATAAATGCAGAATAGAATCCTACACCAAATTGTCCTATGATATCAATATCTTCTTTTTTCTCATTTGCTTCTTTAAATGCTAATGATCCACTTTGTGCAATTGTTCCTAAATTGTTTTCAAGTTCTTGTTCTGTCATTCCACATCCATTGTCTTTTATTATTATTTGACGATTTTCCTTGTCAACTTTTATTTTGATTTCTAATTTTGATGTGTCTACATTTAAATTTTTGTCTGTTAATGAACGATATGCTAATTTGTCTATCGCATCACTTGCATTTGAAATTAGTTCTCTTAAAAATATTTCTTTGTTTGTATAAATTGAATTTATCATTAAATCTAGTAGTCTTTTTGACTCTGCTTTAAATTGTTTTGTTTCCATATTAAAACACTCTCCTTTGATATTGCTATTATATATCTATATTTTAGCAATGTCAATAAGAGAGTGCTAGTTTTCACAAACTTTTCACAATTCATTACTTATAAAATATCTAGTACCTTATATATTTATGTCAAGGAACTTCTCTATAATTTTCATGTCTTCTATTTTATTAATCCCAAAACATTTCTTTCCTAAATCTTTTATAGATGCTCCTAAATGATACATTTCTTTATTATCTATTACAATAAATCTATCATGGAATTTATTTGTTTTGGTTATTTTTAATGTTGGATATTCTTTATTGAATTTCTGAATATCAATATTTTCAATAGTACTTTTATTTGATGTTATTATTATAATTTCTACCATTTTATTCTTTTTTGTTAGCATTTTTAATACACTCTCATCTACATAGTTATCTATTATTAAAATTTTTCGATTTGCCTTTTTTATTATATCAATTATTAAACTGTATGCATCATATATTTGTCCTTCAAAAAATATTTTTTGTTTTATATTTTCTTCATGTTGTAATTGATTAAAAACTTCATCGAATTTTTTATCATGTTCTAATAGCTTGTACTCCACATTTGTTAATCTTTCAAATACTTGACCATTTGTAGATATAAATTTTCGCATTTCTATAAATGACTTTATTATATTAATACTAACTTTTACGGCTATTTTATTTTTCAAAACTCCTGCTAGCATAGCAATTCCCTGTTCTGTAAAGACATATGGTAGGTATCTTCTTCCTCCCCTTGTCTCATAATTTATTTTTTCACTTTGGTTTGAGGTTCCAAATTGGAACCTCAAAATATCATCTATTCTAGCATACTACTTTATAACTTGTCAATCAAAAATATAAAAAAGTGGGCTCAATTATATGAACCCACCATTTCTACAAATCACATCAAAACCACATTTTTTTGTTATGTCAATACTATATGATGATTTTTTACAATTATAATCCCATAATAGCTGTAGCAATATTAAAATACACTAATACAGAAAGAATATCAACAATAGTAGTAATTAATGGTGCCGCCATAATTGCTGGATCCAATTTTAGTTTTTTAGCAAGTAAAGGTAACAAGCAACCAATTGACTTAGACAATATAACTGTAGTAGTTATACTTATTCCCACTGTACATGCTAATTGTAAGTTTTTATATTGTGCAAAAATTCTTAAGCCATTAATAGTTGCTAATGATATTCCTACTATAACAGCTATTCTTATTTCTTTCCATAAAATTTTAAATACATCTTTTACTTCAAGTTCATCTGTTGCAAGACCACGAATTATAAGTGTCGAACTTTGTGAACCACAGTTTCCACCTGTGTCCATTAGCATTGGTAAAAATGCTACTAATAATGGAACTGCCGCAAATGCATTTTCATACTTTGTTATAATTGTTCCTGTTATAGCAGATGAAAGCATCAATATAAGTAACCAAACGATTCTATTTTTAGCATGTTTGAATACTGATGTTTCAAAGTAGCTTTCTTCTGTTGGTGCCATAGCTGCCATTTTTTCAAAGTCTTCCTCGGCTTCATCTTGTAATACATTGATAGCATCATCTACTGTTACTATACCTACCAATCTATTTTCATTATCAACTACAGGTAATGCATATAAATCATATTTATCAAATTTCTTTGCAACCTCTTCCTGATCTTCTAATGTATTTACAGATATTATATTTGTCTCCATATTATCTGCAATTAAAGTTTCTTCTTTTGCTAATAATAACTCCTTAATACTTATAATACCTTGTAATTTTCTATTTTGACCTAATACATAACAAGTATATATTGTTTCTGAATCTGTACCTATTTGACGTATTCTATCTAAGGCTTGTTCTATTGTCATATCTTCTTTTAAATCAATAAATTCTGTTGTCATTATACTTCCAGCACTATCTTCTGGGTATTTTAGTAATTCATTTATTATTTTTCTATCATCTTTATTTACATTCCTTAAAATTCTTGTTACAACATTTGATGGCATTTCTTCTATTAAATCTACAGTATCATCCATAAATAATTCATCTAATATGTTTTTTAACTCTGTATCTGTCAAATCTTTTATTAGTTTTTCTCTCATATCTGTTTCCATATAAGAAAATGCCATACCTGCTTTTTCTTTTGATAGCAATCTAAAAAGAATAACAGCTTGCTCTTTATCTAATTTGTCTAATATTTCTGATATATCAGCACTTTTCATTTCTTTAAGCTCTTTTTTTAGTTGTGTAAATTGTTTGTTTTCAATTAATTCTTTTATTTCTTCTATATTCATTCAAAATCTCATTCCTTTCTCAAGGCTCTTACTAGGTTGGAAAAGAATTAAATTTTGGCAATGAAAATTTTATTTAAAAGGCAAGGGCGCATATGTATTATATGTAACCGCGTTTTAAATGAAATTTGAAGTAGCCAAAATTGTAATTATTTTTCAACCTTCACCCTCCTTACTAAAGTCCCATAATATGCGTCGCAACTTGGAAATACACCAATATTGAACACACATCGACAACTGTTGTAATTAATGGTGCAGCCATAATTGCAGGATCTAATTTTAATCTTTTAGCAAGTAGCGGTAATGTACAACCAATAACTTTAGATACAATTACTGTCGCAATTAATGTAATACTCAAAACAATTGCAAGTTGCATGTTTTTATATTGAATCATTATTCTTATCATATTTACAATAGCTAAAGCAATACCAACAACTATTGCTACTCTAATTTCTTTCCAAAGTACTCTAAATACATCTTTTAATTTTATTTCATCAGTTGCAAGACCACGAATTATAAGTGTTGAACTTTGAGAGCCACAGTTTCCACCAGTTCCCATTATCATAGGTATAAATGCTACTAATATAGGTATTACTTCAAATGCGTCTTCATATTTTGTTAATATGTTTCCTGTAAGTGCTGATGATAACATTAATATTAACAACCACAATATTCTGCTTTTAGCATGTTTGAATACTGATGTTTGAAAATATCCTTCTTCTGTTGGAGTTATAGCAGCCATTTTTTCGAAATCTTCTTCTACTTCATCTTGTAATACATCTATAGCATCATCTACTGTTATTATTCCTACTAACCTGTTTTCGTGATCTACAACTGGTAATGCAAAATAGTCATATTTATCAAACATTTTTGCAACTTCTTCTTGATCTTCTAATGTGTTAACAGATATTATATTGGTTTCCATTAAAGTTCCTATTTTTGTTTCTTTTTTACTTAATAAAATATCTTTAATATTTATAATACCTTTTAGAATTCTTTCTGAACTCAACACATAACAAGTATATATTGTCTCTGAATCTACTCCTATTTTTCTTACTCTTTTTAATGCTTCTTCTGCTGTCATGTCTTCTTTTAAATCGATAAATTCTGTTGTCATTATACTTCCAGCACTATCTTCTGGATATTTTAATAATTCATTGATTACTTTTCTATCTTCATGTGGAATCGCTTTTAATATTTTAGGAATTATATTTGATGGCATTTCTTCTATTAAGTCTACAGTATCATCCATAAATAGTTCATCTAATACTTTTTTTAATTCTGCATCTGTTAAATCTTGTATTAGTTTTTCTCTCATATCTGATTCCATATGAGAAAATGTTTCTCCTGCTTTTTCTTTTTGTAGTAGTCTGAATACTATTATTACACTTTCTTTATCTTCTAGTTCATCCAATAGTTCTGATATATCAGCACTATTCATTTCTTCTAATTTTCTTTTTAATGTTGTAAATTTTTTGTTTGCAACTAATTCTTTTATTTCTTCTATTTCCATTTCTTTCCCCCTATTAACTCAAATAAGAAACGGATTAAAAAAATAACGTATCAAAAAATGAGCAAAGAACTTTTCCTCATTTTTTGATATATCATCATTTTATCCATTTTCAGCTTTGGATTTTCTCGCGGTTCTTCACTCATTTTCCTCACGCTCCTTTTGTTTTATTATATTTTATTTTCTTCCTACATAGTAGTTTTTCTTGCCTCTTTTAATAATTATATATGTATCATCTATGAACATTTCATCTGTTATTGTTGTTGTTACATCTGTGACTTTTTCTCCATTTATAGAAACTGCTCCACTTTGTATAAATTCTCTTGCTTCTCTCTTGCTAGAAGCGGCTCCAACCTTAACTAGCATATCAACTATTCCAACATTGCTTTCTACATCTTTGATATCTTGTTCATCAAATAAGTCTGAAATATCTTGCTTTGTTAAATTTTTGAATTCATTATTAAATAAACTTTGTGCTAATTTTTCTGCTCTTTCATATTCTTCTTTTCCATGTAAGAATGTGATAATTTCTCTTGCTAATGCTTTATGTGCTTCTCTTAATTCTGGATGTTCTGCATTTTTCTTTGCATATTCTTCAATTTCTTCTTTTGATAAGAATGTATATATTTTTAAATAATCTATTACCATACTGTCTTCTACATTTACAAAGAATTGATATAGTTTATAACTTGATGTTTTATTTTTATCTAACCATAATGCATTTCCTTCACTTTTTCCGAATTTTTTTCCTTGTGAGTCTGTAACTAATGGCATTGTAAATCCATATACTTCATCTCCTGTTGATCTTCTTATTAAGTCTATTCCTGCTGTAATATTTCCCCATTGGTCAGATCCTGCACATTGTAAGTTTACTCCATTGCATTCATGTAAATGTTTGAAGTCTAGTGCTTGTAATATCATATATGAAAATTCTGTATATGTAATTCCTGTATCAAGTCTTCTTCTTATTATATCTTTGTCTAACATGTAATTTACATTAAAATATTTTCCATAATCTCTTAGAAAATCTATTACATTTATATCTTGATACCAGTCATTGTTATTTACAACTTCAAATCCGAATATTTTTTCTACTTGTGCTTTTAAACATTCAAAGTTGTGTTTTACTTGTTCTTTGCTTATCATTGCCCTTTCTGTTGTAGGCCTTGGGTCTCCTATCATTCCTGTTCCTCCACCTACTAAAAGAATTGGATGATGTCCTGCTTCTTTTAATCTTTTTGATATTAAAAAGCTTGATAAATGTCCAACATGTAGGCTGTCTGCTGTTGGATCTGTTCCTATATAAAATGTTAGTCCACCTTTGTTTAATTTTTCTTCTAATTCTGGACTTGATATGTCTTTTATTAGCCCTCTCCATTTTAATTCTTCTACTAATGTCATTGGTGTTGCTCCTTTCAATTTCGCTTAAATTCTATCATATTATACCATATTCTCTTTTTTTTGGCAATTATTTTTCACACTTTTTTAGCCTGAATATTACTAGTAGTTACAATTAATAAAAAGGGCTTATTCGCCCTTATTTGTATTTGAAAATTGATTTATTTTATTTATCATTGTTTCAATTTCTTTGTTTCTTTTTTTTCCAAAGATTCCTTTCCAAATATAATAATTCCCGTCTTCTAATAACTGTCTTTCTTGTGCAGATTTCTCTTCACCAATTCTTCCTCTTAACATATATTGTTCTTCTAAAACTTTAAATAAATACAAATATTTATTAAAGATTCTATTACTTATTATTATGTTACAGAGAAATATTGTAATTAAAATCAACCATCCACTTATTAAAAACATTTTAATACTAGTTGAAGTTCCTCCAGTAATTTGGACTATAATACCCGTTGCTATTGCAAAACAAATGCATATAATCTCATAAATCATTTTTCCAAATCTTGTCATACTTATTATTCCTCCTAAAGATTTCTTTAATAATTTGTCTTCTCCTGATGAAAAACGGAGTTGTTAAAAAGTTGCCTTACTATTATAGCATCTTATTATCAATTTGTAAATTATTTTAGCTCTTTTAATGTATTTTCTATAATCCCCTCTGCAATAGCCTTTGCATATTCATCTATATTTTCATCTAGCAATTTATTATCTTTGTCATTTGAAATAAAACCTAACTCGATTAAACAACTTGGCATATTCGTGTTATTAAGCACATAATAATTTGAATCTTCGCTTTTAATTGTTCCGTATTTTATTCCTCTATTACTCTGAATATTTGTCTTTTCTAATTTTTCTAATATTGTTTCTGCTAATTTAGTATCAGACTCTCTCTTTTGACTATTAGCCCATATCTCAATTCCATTGCCAGTATCAGCACTATTTCTATGTATAGAAACAAACAAATTGGCTTTCTTCTTATTTGCAAATTTGCATCTATCCTGCAAACTTATCGCTTTGTCTTTTTCTCTAGTCATGATCACTTTTATTTTCTTCTTACTTTTATAACCTTCAAGATGCTTTTCAACTAATTTAGCAATTTTTAAAGTATCATCTTTTTCATATCTATTTTCTAATGATGCTCCAACATCCTTTCCTCCATGTCCGAGCATCAAGACAAACAACAATTTTTTTGTTTTTGTTCAGTATATTTATAAATATTGTTATTATTATAGCACCAATCAGTAAAAAAGTGGCTATTACTATTAAAATTCTTAAATTCTTTTTCATATTTTACCTTCTATATTTTATTTCTAAATTATATTAAAAGTTAGTTTAACTTTAAACAAATCCCCATCAAGTTTTAATTCAAACTTACCATTTTGCAATTCTGTTAAATTTTGTGCAATAGAAATTCCGAGTCCGCTTCCTTCTGTCGTTCTTGACTTATCTCCTCTAACAAACCTCTGCATTAACTCATCAGCAGAAATGTTAAGCTTATCTTTTGAAATATTTTTTATCTCTATTTGCACATTTGGAACCGGTTCTGTTTTGTACATTTTTATATCTACATACACTCTCGAATTTTCTAATGCGTATTTTGAAATATTGCTATATAAATTCTCTATAATTCTATACATATATTTGCTATCAGCCATAATATTAATTTCATTTTGATTTGCATTTATTATTGTTTCTAATTCTCGTTTTTTAAACTTATCTTCAAATTCTCCTGTTGCTTGTTTAATAAGTTCGACTATATTAATTTTTTCGAGGTTTAGAGATATATTTCCCGTTGATACTTTTGATGCTTCTACAAGATCTTCTGTAAGTCTTTTTAGTCTCTGAGATTTATTTTCCAATATTTCTATATACTCTCTTGCTTTTTCATCCTGAATATTCTCTTGTTTTAGCAAATCTACATAGTTTATTATTGATGTTAATGGAGTTTTTATATCATGTGAAACATTTGTTATTAACTCTGCTTTCATTCTCTCGCTTTTCATTCTATCCTGTACCGCATTTTCAAATCCATTAGAAATATCATTTAAGTATATTACTGAATTTTTAAAAACATTTTCAACGCTTTTTTCGTCAAGATTACTTTGAGTGTTTCCTTCATATATATCTTTTAATTTTTTCTCTATCTGTAAATATTCTTTAAAGATTTTTATTGTTTTATATAAAATAAAAACTATTAGTCCAATTGCTATTATTGGAAACATTGTACTGTTTCCGCTTATTGCTACAATCAACAGCCATACAAAGACTGTTAATCCTGTTGTAATTATTACTTTAGCAGTTGTATTTGGCGAATATGTAATTGTATTCCAAATTTCATTTATTTTATTTACAATCTTTTTACCAATTTTTAAACACCATAATAAGACTTTTCCTGTTATAGATGTTTTTAATAATTGTCTTGCTTTTATTCTTTTTATAACAGTCATCATAGTAATTACTGTACAAATATATATAATAAAATATGCTGTTATTGCAATAGAATTTATTGCGTTGTAGTCATTTTCTGCAAATTCTAACAATATGAACGGCATACTACTAATTAACATTGCACAAAAAGCTATTATTTCTATAGGAATTCTATCAAAAGTATTAATGTTTATTGTGCTATTCTCGTTACCATCATGTCCTATTACACTTGTTAGATATATAATAAGTAATAATGTTAACAGTGCACTTATTGGCAAAAACACATACACATTATTGTTAATTGGTGCAACCATATTCAAAAAAGATGTTGCCATTTGTCTTTCTGTGCTTACATTCAATTCTTCTGTATATGAACTATAAATTTCAAAATCTTTTGCCTCTGCTGAAATATATTCAATATACCTCCCATCATCAAGCTTTGTATCTGTTCTTATAGTATCTGTTGTGTAATACGTAATTAAGAAATTATCCAGATACTTGTCTCCATATTGTGAAATACTTTCTGAATCTGTTTGTATACTTCCTTCTAGAATATCAACCTTTTTGGTCTTTGAATCTTGTAATGAATTTATATATTCTTTTATTTGATTAATTGTATTCTTTCTTATATTAGTAATAGCTTTATTTTTATAAATAATTAAAAAGTTCATATTCTTTATAGTAGTATAATTTGAATAACTATTTTGCATATCTAGATAATATATATTCATATCTCCATCTTTTACACTATCATATAAGCTATTATTATGAATTAGTCTATCTGCACTATCTTGTAAAGTCATCAAATAGTTATAAGCAAATTTTTCTGATTTAAAATATTTGTCCTCATTTAAGTAATCTGAATTTTTTATGGCTATACACATAACAGATAAAATAAGTATTACTATTGATATCGATAATACCACATAACTTAATGCTTTTAAGAATTTAGTATTTTTCATTTTCTCCTCCTTGCGCATTTGGGACCGGTTCTGTTTTGTTCACTGCACATTTGGGACCGGTTCTTAAATGTTCCACTTTGTATCCAACGCCCCATATAACCTTTAGATATTTAGGCTCTTTTGGATTTATTTCGATTTTTTCTCTTATGTGTCTTATATGTACTGCAATTACATTTTCTGCAGCATAGCATTCTCCATCCCATACATTCGTATATATTTCTTCAATTGAAAATACTTTTCCTTTGTTTTTTGTTAAAAATTTTAATATATTGTATTCTGTTGGTGTTAGTTTTACTTCTTTTCCATCTACTATTACTTGTTTTAAATCATCGTTTATTATTAGCTCTCCATTTTGTATAATATTTTCTTCTTTTTGACTAGAAGCGGTATTACTATCATTTTCATTATTTTCTCCACCAAATTTAGTATATCTTCTTATTAATGCATTTACTCTCGCTATTAATTCTACAGGGTTAAATGGTTTTGTAACATAATCGTCTGCTCCTACATTTAGTCCATTTATTTTGTCTATATCTTCTGATTTCGCTGATAGCATTATTACTGGTATGTTTTTGTCTTTTCTTATTTCTTCTAATGTTTCTAGTCCATCTTTGTTCGGCATCATTATGTCTAATATTACTAATTGTATTTCATTTTTCTTGATTTCTTCTAGTGCCTGCTCTCCATCATATGCTTTTATTATTTTATAGTTTTCTTTTCCTAAATATATTTCAATTGCTTTTACAATTTCTTTATCATCATCTACTACTAATATATTATACATGTTTCTTCTCCCTTTCTTCCTCTATATTATAACAGATTTTTATTAATAAAAAATAGAGAAATTATTAAGTTTTTATTAATACCTTTAAAAACAAAAGATGAGCTCTTTTATTAAGCTCATCACACAATTATAATTTAATAAAAGTCAACAAATAAACTTAACTAAATATTATCATTCCTAATAGTCTCAATAATATTTTGTTTATTAATTTTATTCAAAGAATATCTCATAATAATGCCAACAATAATAGCAATAAATACAACAGAAATTATAACAGCATTAGTTGGATACACAAATTTCAAATTTTCTGTAGCTTGGCTTCCAATCGAAATTTTGTAAATCCAATAAGAAACACCTGAGCCTATTGCAATTCCTATTATTAAAGATTTAACACCATAAAATATGCTTTCTAAATTAATCATTTTATCAAACTCTTTTTTAGTCATACCAATAGATTTTAGCATTGCAAATTCCTTACTTCTTAAATTCATATTTGTTGTTATTGTATTAAAAATATTTGTTACTCCAATTAATGTAATTACAATAATAAAACCATATAAAAATATTGATATCAAAAGAACCATTCTATTTTGTTGTTCAGCCTCTTCATTGTAATTCGTATAGTCAAGTCTTATTCCTTCTTTTGAAAGTCTATTTTTTTCTTCATCTAGCTTTTTGCAAAATTCATCTGCATCATTTGCATTTACATATGCACTGTAACAGCCATAGCTTTTCAATTTATCCATCAATTCATCACTTACCAAAAATGTCCCTGAAAAGGTATATCTATTTCCGTCTAAAGGTTTCACATCAGAAATTTTGCATATTGGCAATTCTAACTCTTCATTTTCTACTGTTGTTCCCTTTATCACATCATTTTCTTTAAAGTTAAATGGTGTTATTCTTCTCGATTTCTTAGTGTCTTGATCATATATATAATTACTAGAATCGTTACAATAAATAATAGAATCTTTATAATCATCATATTTTTCACCAATTTTGTTAATGTACTCTCTATATGCTTTATCTCCTATTGAAGTAATAGAAACTTCCATATTTTCATCTTCTGCTCCATCATAACTATTTCTATATTGCTCTTTAAATTTCTCTGTTGCAAATTGTTCTAAATTGCTTTTATTCAAAACCACAGTTCTCATTATTGAATATTTATCGATGTTCGAACTATCCATAAGTTTTTGATAATACTCGAAAGTATTTTTGGCATTATCCTCATCATTGTTTTGATAGTCCGAATTACTTGAATAAATAGTAATATTATAATCCATTTCTTTATAATAAATCCCTGTCATTCCAAAAGCATAATTCAAAAACGTGCTTAAAGATATAAATACTGTAATACTTACCACAAGAGAGATAACTGTTGTTCTATATTTCTTTTTGTTTCGTTTTAGATTTTTATATGCAATCTCTCCACCGACTCCAAATATTTTAGAAATTAGTTTTGGAGATTTTATTTTCTTTGATTTTATTTTTATATCAGTATTACTTCTGATTGCATCTATAGGTGATATTCTAGCTGCTCTTCTTGCAGAAAATATGCAAGATAAATAAATTGTTGCAAATCCTAAAACTATGCTTATAGCAACTGCCCAATATGGCATACTAAATACAAATTCAACTTCATTTGTAAATACACTTTTTCCTACTAATTCTGTTGATACCTTCATCAAAATAAATGTTGCAAAAACTCCACAAAGTATTCCTATGGGTATTGATATTACTCCTAGAATCATTCCTTCAAGCAGTACATTTTTCTTAATTTGTTTTTTAGTTGCCCCTATGCTTGATAACATCCCATATTGCTTCATTTTTTCTGTTATAGAAATCGCAAAGCTATTTCTTATTACAAATACACTAGAAACTATTATAATACCAATTACAATTCCAGTTAAAGAATATAGCATTTGTAATGTTCCACTATCTCTTGTAACTCCAGACCATCTTAGCAATTCTGAATTTGTGGTATAATTTGCATCTGTTAATTGTTTTTCAATATCTTTTGTTATATTATAGGTTTCTTTAATGTTTTTATATTTTACAGCTATATTTACGGGTAATTGTTTGTCTATATTATCTAATAAAGTAATTACTGTATATCCAGGTGCAGAATAATCTTCTATTTCCATATTAGGTCTTTCTATAATGCCAACTATTGTAAATTCTCTTTGCTTACTTTCTTCTATATGTTCTGCTATATAATCTTCTTCTCCTTCATCTGCCTGATTATTATAGGGATTATTTTGTTTTAATTCATCTCCAGTGTCAGTCATTCTTTTTCCAACATTTAATATTAGCTCATCTCCAACATGATATGTAATTCCGCCATTTTCTTCTAAATGTTTTGGAATAACTATCTCATTAGAATTTTGAGGCATTCTTCCTTCTGTTAATTTTAACCCCCAATTGGACAATGCATCTTTATCAAAACTCATTAAATATAAATATGGTTTATATTCATTTTGAACATTTTCAAGTTTTGAATAACCAATTCCTTGTGTTATAAATGTATTTTTTACATTTCTGTTTTCTAACACATATTTAGTTTCATTTTGTGCGACACTAAAAAATACTGCATGATAATCTCCATCAGACTCTTTTGCATGTTTTATCAATGTTTGTTGAAAGCTTGAGAATACTCCTGCTACAGCACATATTAATGCTGTTGACATTATTATTCCCATACAGGTTGCAATTGTTCTTTTTATATTTAACTTTAGACTTCTTATTGTAAAATTATTTAAAACATTTTTCATCTTTTATAATCCTCCCATCATCTATTGTTATAACTCTGTCTGCTTCTAATGCGATTTTTTCATCATGTGTAATAACAATAACAGTTTGATTATATTTTTTGTTAGAAAGCCTTAATAATGAAATAATCTCTTCTGATGCTTTACTATCCAAGTTTCCTGTTGGTTCGTCTGCTAGCATAATTGCAGGATTATTTATTATCGCTCTTCCAATTGAAACTCTTTGCTGTTGTCCTCCTGATAGTTCATTTGGAAGATGTTTGCTTCTATTTTCTAATTTTAATGTTCTTAGTACTTCATCTAGCCTTTCTCTTTTGACTTCTTTTCCGTCTAAATTGCATGGTAGTGTAATATTCTCTTCTACATTTAATATTGGAATCAAGTTGTAAAATTGGTATATTAATCCAACTTGCCTTCTTCTAAAAATGGCTAGTTGATCATCATTTAGTTTATAAATATCTTGTCCATCTATAAAAACTTTCCCACTTGTTGGTCTATCCACTCCTCCTAATAGATGCAATAATGTTGACTTTCCACTTCCTGACGCTCCTACTATTGCTACAAATTCACCTTTTTCTACTGAAAATGATATATCATTTACTGCCTTTACTTCATTTTCTCCTTTTCCATAAATTTTGTTTAAATTTTCAACTTTTAAAATTCCCATTTTCTACTTTCCTTTCTTTGTAATTTGATTATATATTAATATTGAAATGTGACTCTAAAGTGACATTTTCAAAATCAAAAAAGATTCGGCATTGCTACCGAACCTGATTTATATATAACTTTCTTTATTATTCATCATTGCAATTACATCTTTTAACTTAGTATTATTTCGCTTAGAATATTTTTTTAGTAGCCCTTGATACTCTAGATTAAGACCTTCTATATTTTTAAAATCTTCTGGTTTTATTATCTTAGGCAATCCTGATACTGATGTTACTCCTGCTGATTTTAAAACATGTTTTACAAATTCAGCACAATAGAAATTGTTTCTTCTTTTAATTTTCTTTTTTATGCTTACACATATAAGTCCCAATATATTAAAACTGTATTTTTGTTTATGTATATTAAAATAATTTATAATTTTTACTAATCTCTCATATTGTTCATTTTCAACCTCTAGTGAATATATTTCAGTTCTTGTATTTTTAAATCTCTTAAAAGTTCCATATTTTATATTTTCATGTACAAATCCACCCCAAAATGGATTGTATGGATTTAGTCTTCCAAAACTGTACATTTCTTCCAAATTTTCATCTAGTGATATTGAAATATGTGAAAATTCATCTTTTGTATAATATTTTATTATTGTTGATAATGCTGTTCCTGTATGTGTTAGTATGATATATATTTTTTTCATTTTTCGCCTTTCTTATTCTTCTTATTGTAATTTGCCAAATTTTAATGTGTTTTTAAATATTGTATGTATTCTTCTAGACACATATTCAATTCATTCATTTTTTTAGCATTTTCTACACCAACATATCTCCAATGCCATGATTCATATGATATTTTCGTGATATCTTCTTTGTCTTTTGGATACCTTAATATAAAACCATAATTTTCTGCATTTTTTTGTAACCATTTAAATCCATCTAGCTTTTCAAATCCATTATCTACTTTGTTGAAGTCTACTGCAAGTCCTAAATTGTGATCACTTGAACCAGGCTTATTTATATATTCATTTGTTAATGTTTCTGCTTCTTCTTGCGTTTTTCCTTCTTGTAAATATTTTTTTACACTCGCGTCATATAGTTCTTTTTGTCTTGCTACACTTCTATATGCTGATTGTACCCAAATGTTAGTTATCCCATCCTTTTTCATTTTATTCATCATGTCATTTAACTCTCCAATTGCTCTGGCATCAAATTGTCGCGTTTTGTCTATATTTTCTACTTTTACTGTAAAATTTTCTGGTAATAAGTTTTCGTAATTCGCAAGAGTTAGTCTCCAATCTGTTATTTCTTTTTCTGGTTGCTGTTCTTGAGCCTGCTCATTTACTTGTTCTTCTTCAACTTTGTTTTCTTCTTGTTCTGATGTTGTTTGCTCTACTTGATTTGTTGTTGTTTCTACTGTTGTTTTATTTTTCGATTTCTTTACTATTAATGTAATTACTATAATAATTATTAATATTACTATTGCAATTTTTCTTTTATTTAATTGTTTCTTTTTATTATATCTCTTTTTCTTTAATCTTTTTCCGCTGGTATTATGATGTTTTCCCCTTGGTACTTTTTTCATTTATCCTACCTCTTTTCAAGATATTTTATACTACCTCGTTTTTATTTTACTATAACATCTTTTAAATTGCAACATCTATTTAATTATACTTTATCTCAAATGTTGACCCATTCCCAACATTAGAAGTACAAATGATATAACCATTATCTTTTTCTATAATACTTTTTGCAAGTGCCAGTCCTATCCCTACACTATTGCTTGAAGAATTTTTACCTTTATAAAAACGTTCAAAGATATGTTTCAAATCTTCCGCCTCAATTCCACAGCCTTCATCTCTTACAATAATTTTAGTATAAAAATTATTTTGTGAATATTCTATATAAATATTTTGGTTTTCAGGAGTATGTTCAATACAATTTTTAACTATATTTGTTAATGCTTCCAGCTGCCAATTATAATCTCCTATAAAATATATATCTTTTTTATTTTCACTAACATTTATTTTTTGCTGTTTTATATCTAATGGAATAGCAAGGTTTTTAATTACATTATCAATTAGTTTTTTTACATCTATTTTTTCAGCTTTAAATATTGCTGTTCCTGATTCTAATTTTGATAATTTTAGTAACGAAATAACTAACCAATTTATCCAGTCAACTTGTCTACTTATCTCATGTATAAATTCTTGTCTTGTATGTTCATCCATTTGTGGATTTTCTCTTATATTATCTAACATTATTGAAATTGATGTTAATGGTGTTTTTAGTTGATGTGAAATATCTTCTAATGATGTTTGTAATATTTGCTTGTCTTTATTGGATTTTTCTGTTTGCTCTTTAAGCATCACAGTTATTTTATATAATTCGTTACTCAAATTACTTAATTCATTTTCTGTATTTTCTTCTATTTTTAAGTTATAGTTTCCTTTATTTATTTCTTCTATATATGTAATAATATTTTCTATTTTTCGCTTTTGCTTATTTTCATAAATAAAGATTACTACCAACACTAAACATGCAAAGACTACGCTAATAATTATACTATTAATTAGCATTTCCTTTTTCTGACTTTCAAGTCCTTTTATTGCTTGCATCTTGTTTGTATCTATACCATATTTGTACAAAATATTTTTTCCCTGCTCTCCCAATCCATCATCATTTAAGATTTCTAAAATTTCTTCATCATTAATCTCAGGATAATTTTGTGATATTTCTCCAACTATATTTGTTATTATTATATTTACTTTATCTTGATATTTTTTATTTTGCTTTACTATAATTACGCAATTTATTAATTCAATGAACATTGTTACTAATAAAATTAAAATTATTAATTTTTTTCTTTCTCTCATTACTCAATCACCTTATATCCTATACCTCTAACAGTTTGGATGATTTTTCCTTCTTTATCATTCAATTTATTTCTAATTCTTTTTATATAAACAGTAAGTGTGTTATCATTAACAAAATTCCCTGCAACATCCCATATTTTATCTAAAATTTGTTCTCTTGTTACTAATATATTTTTATTTGACATCAATAAATATAATATTTTATATTCTAAACTAGTAAATATAATTTTTTCACCATTTTGATATACCTCAGCTTTATTGTCATCAATTGTAATATTGCCACATTTTATTTGATTTTCTTTATTTTCTTCATGATAATATCTTCTTAATACACTTTTAATTCTTGATATCAGTTCTCTTGTTCTAAATGGTTTTATTACATAATCATCTGCTCCCATATCAAGTCCTTGCACAACATCTGATTCTTCGTCTTTTGCTGTTAAAAATATAACTGGTACATCTTCTTTTGATTTTATATAATTGCATATTTCATATCCATTCCCATCAGGCAATCCGATGTCTAGTAAATACAAGTCATATCTTTGTTTTTTTATTTTTGTTTTAGCAGTTACTATATTTTCAGCTGTTTCTATTTCAAAATTTTCTTGCTCTAATGAATATTTTAATCCTTTTGTTATTATTTCATTATCTTCTATTAACAATATTTTTACCATAATATCACTTCCTGTTTATAATTATATATTCTTATATTAAATAAAGCAAGGCATCGCCTTGCTTTATCTGTTATAACTTAAAACATCTCCAACATAACACAAAGAAAAATATACCCACTATTAAAAATACCAAAAATACATTTTTATATATTAATAATCGTCCTATTCCTATACTAGTAAAACATATAGCATTTAGCAAGAATATATTACCTTGTAATCTCCAATATGTCTTTTCTATATTTTTATTATTCTTGTTTTCATAGTTACAATATTTTAGATATCTAGTATTGCGTCTTATAGCTGGTATTGCCAGTAGCAAATACATAAAATATGTTATTATTGCAATTTGCCAAACAGGTTTTAAAAAAGCACATTCCAAAAAGTTCAACAATCCACAATAAGCTAACATTAATATTATTGCTATAATTTTTTCCTTTTCCCGTTTCATTTTAATTTTCCTCCTTATAAATATTAATTAATAAGTTACACTCTCTATTTAAAATGCTACTTGAGCATTAATTTTCGTTTATATTATAACAAATGATCCATAAATTTGCAATTTTTTTAATAATATCTTTTATTTTTACAAGATTTAGTATATAATTTAGACAAATTTAATGAAAGGATGCAAAAGATGGAACATTGGAGTATAGAAGATTACAAAAATTTTACAAATAATAAAATAAAAAAAACTAAATACAGAGCAAATAAAACCTCTATAGATGGTCATACATTTGATAGTCAAAAAGAAGCCGATTATTACTGCCAATTAAAATTAAGATTGCAAGCAAAAGAAATTAATGGTTTTTGTTTACAACCAACTTTTATGTTAGCACCTGGTTTAAAATACAAAGCTGATTTTATTGTTTTTAACACTGATAATTCTTATGATGTTATTGATGTAAAAGGTGTTAGAACTAAAGAATACATTACTAAAAAGAAAGTTTTTGAAGACAAGTATAATATGAAAATTATAGAAATCTAAGTCTGTCAATAGGATATTCCTTTTTGGCAGTTTTTTCATATTATAGGAAATAAAAAGAAAACTTTAAAATATAAACTTTGAATGAAATGGCGAATGTGCATGGAGAAACACTAGAGCTTCTACGCAGTTTTATGGAAAGAGTTCACGATAGTGGAAGGGTGACATAAAACAAATTAGAAGCTCTTAAGTTTCGTAATAAGCCGAGCCATGGAATGAAAAGCTTATATTTTAAAGTTTTCTAATAGATGAAATATGAAATAAATCTGCCAAAAAGGAATATCCTATTGGCAGACTTCATTTTCTTCATTTAATATTTCAGTTTTATCTTGCTCAGTAATAAACTTATATTTTACCATTTTATCTAATACCTGAACTTGTCTTTGTTTAGCTAAATTCAAATGTTTAGTTGGACAATACGCAGAAGGAGCATTAGGAATACCAGCTAACATACTAGCCTCATTTCTATTCATATCTTTAGGATCTTTGCCATAATAACCTTCAGACGCATCTTTTACACAATAATATCCATCTCCAAAATAACTTGTATTTAAATACAATTCTAAAATAGTATCTTTATCGCAATTTCTTTCAATTTCATATGCCATATACATTTCAGCAACTTTTCTTAGTGCAGACTTTTCTTGTGTAAAATAAATATTTTTGGCTAACTGTTGTGTAATTGTACTTCCGCCTTCTTGTAATTCCCAAGATTTTATATTTACAAAAACAGCTCTAGCTATAGCAATAGGATCAATCGGTCCATGCTTATAAAACCTTCTATCTTCTACTGCAATTACAGCATTTTTATAAAAATCTGGTAAATCTTTTAGCTCTGTATAATTTTCTTGGCTTTTTATTTGAGTAACTTTATCTGCTACACTTGTTTTTTCAAGCACATCTTTATATATTTTGTGTCCTTTATATGCTAATATTCCTCCTGCTATTGCTATTACAATTATTAGTAGTAATATTATTCTTTTTATTAATTTCATAATTAGTACATCCTTTTTATTTTTATTATACATTTAAATTGTGACTAAAAAGTGACAATTTTCGGAATAAATATTATTGCTCCAATTATTACAGCTCCAATTGCTAAAGTCAATACTGCTCCAGCAGCAATATCTTTAGCTAATTTGGCTTGAGGATTTTTTTGAGGACTTACAATATCTACAACAGTCTCTATGGCTGTATTAAATAATTCTGCTGATATTACCATTACAATCGTTATGATTATAATACACCATTCGATTTTACTTAATTTTAAAAATATACCTAAGGCAATGACCATCGCCATTGCCAATACATGTATTTTCATATTTCTTTCAGTTTTAAATGAAGAAATAAAGCCTTCTATTGCATATTTAAAACTATTTATAATTTTTTTATATTCTTGTTTTGGATTCATATTTGCTCCTTAACATTATTTTACTAATCTTTCTGTTTCTTTTGCTATCATTAATTCCTCATTTGTTGGAACTACATAAACTTTTATCTTAGAATCTGGTGTAGAGATTTCTTTTTCTTCTCCTCTCATGTTATTTGCATCAATATCAACTTTTACTCCCATAAATTCTAGTTTTTCGCAAATTCCTCTTCTTATGTTTATTTGGTTTTCTCCAACTCCACCTGTAAATACAATATAATCTACTCCATTCATTGCAACTGCATATTTAGCAATATATGATGCAATTTCATATTTGAATTTTTCAATTGCTATTGCAGCTCTTTCGTCATCACCATAAGATGCAGCTTCTATTTCTCTAAAATCTGGAGCTAATCCTGATATTCCTTGAACTCCTGATTTTTTATTTAATACATTTTCAACTTCTTCTGCTGTCCATCCTTCTTTTTTCATTAAGAATGTTACTACTGATGGGTCTAAATCTCCAGAACGTGTTACCATTGGAATTCCTGCAAGTGGTGTTAATCCCATACTTGTGTCAACTGATTTTCCACCTTGAACAGCACATATACTTGATCCTTGTCCTAAATGACATGTAACTATTTTTAAGTCTTCTACATTCTTTCCAACTATTTCTGCTAATCTTTGTGATACATACATATGTGAAGTTCCATGGAAACCATATTTTCTAATTCCATATTTTTCATAATATTCATATGGTATTGGATAAATATATCTTTCTTTTGGCATTGTTTGATGGAATGCAGTATCAAATACTCCTACCATTGGTTTTCCTGGCATTACTTTTTGGCATGCTTCTATTCCAATAATTCCAGCTGGATTATGCAATGGTGCTAAATCAATACATTCTTTTAAAACTTTTACAACTTCATCTGTAATAACTACTGATTGATTTATTTTTTCACCACCATGAACTAATCTATGTCCAATTGCAGATATCTCATCTAAGCTATCTATTACTTTATATTCTGGATTTATTAATTGTTTTAATGTAAAATCAACTGCTTCTTCATGTGTTTTTGCTGGATGTTGTATTTCAATTTTTTGTCCATTGACTTTATGTGTTATAAATGCTTCATCTTCTCCTATTCTTTCATATTTTCCAGAAGCTAAAACATCCTCTGTTTCCATATTTATTAATTGATATTTTAGTGATGAACTACCACAATTTAATACTAATACTTTCATTTTTCATTTTCCTTTCTAATTTCTTTTAATAACTTTTTCAGTTTCTTTTGCTATCATAAGTTCCTCGTTTGTTGGAACTACATAAACTTTTACTTTAGATTCTGGTGTAGAAATTTCTGCTTCTTCTCCTCTTGCTAAATTAGCTTTTCCTGAAATTTCAACTCCTAAATATTCTAAATATTTACAAATTTCACTTCTTGAATATGGTGATTTTTCTCCAACTCCTGCAGTAAATGTTATAATATCTATTCCTTCCATAGCAACTGCACATTTTGCAATATATCCAGCAATAGCATAATGATAAGCATCAAGCGCCAATTTAGCTTGTTTTCCTCCTGCCAATGCTTCTGCCTCAATATCTCTAAAATCTACTGAAACCATTGACATTCCAAATACTCCAGATTCTTTATTCAAAATTGTTTCAGCTTCTTCTGCTGTCCATCCTTCTTTTTTCATTAAATATGTTACTACTGATGGATCCAAATCTCCAGAACGAGTGCCCATAGGAATTCCTCCAAGTGGTGTTAATCCCATACTTGTTTCAACTGATTTTCCATTTTTTATCGCACATATACTTGCACCTTGCCCTAGATGGCAATTTACTATTTTTAAATCTTCAATATTTTTTCCGATTACTTCTGCAACTCTATTTGCTACATATTGATGAGATGTACCATGAAACCCATATTTTCTTACATGATATTTTTCATAATATTCATATGGTATTGGATAAATGTATTTTTCTTTTGATATAGTTTGATGAAATGCTGTATCAAATACTGCTACCATTGGTTTATTCGGAATAACTTTCTTACAAGCTTCTATTCCTAATACTGCAGCAGGATTATGCAATGGTGCTAATTCTTCATTATCTTTTATTCCCTGTATAACTTCATCTGTTATTAAAACTGCATCTTTAAATCTTTCTCCACCATGTACTACCCTATGTCCTATTGCATCTAACTCATTCAAATCTTTAAAGATTCCATACACTTCACTTGTTAACCTATTCATAACAAATTGAATTGCTTTTTCATGATTTTTTGCAGGGTGTTCAAATTTATGCTTTATTCCATTTACTTTGTGTGTTAAAAATGAACCTGCTTGTCCTACTCTTTCGTAATTACCTTTTACTAGCATTTCTCCTGTATCTGTATCAATTACTTGATACTTTAAAGATGAACTGCCTGAATTTAACACTAATATCTTCATATAATCCCTCCAGTTCTATTTTTGTTGAGCTTGTACCGCTGTTATTGCAACAACTCCTGCGACATCTTCACTACTGCATCCTCTTGATAAATCATTTACTGGTTTTGCAATTCCTTGGCAAAGTGGTCCATAGGCTTCTGCTTTTGCTAATCTTTGAACTAGTTTATATCCTATATTACCAGCTCCTAAGTCTGGAAATACTAATACATTTGCTTCTCCTTTTAATGGACTTCCTTTTGCTTTAAATTCTGCTACTTCTGGAACTATTGCTGCATCTAGTTGTAATTCACCATCAACCAATAAGTTTGGTTCTTTTTCTTTTACTAATTTAGTTGCTTCTATTACTTTTTCTGTTGATGCAGAGTGTGCACTTCCATAACTTGAATATGATAACATTGCGACTTTTGGTTCTTTTCCTACTAATTGTTCAAAGCTTTTGCTTGATGATATTGCTATTTCTGATAATTTTTCTGAATCTGGTTCCTCATTTAATCCGCTATCTGCAAATATAAATGTTCCATTTTCTCCATATTTACAATCTGGTACTACCATTACAAAAAATGCTGATACTAGTTTTGTTCCTTGTGCTGTTTTTAATATTTGTAATGCTGGCCTTAATGTATCTGATGTTGAATGTGCTGCTCCTGATACAAGACCATCTGCTTCGTCTAATTTTACCATCATCATTCCATAATATACTGGTTCAAGAATTAATTGATTTGCTTGTTCTTCTGTCATTCCTTTCGCTTTTCTTAATTCATAAAGTTCCTTTGCATATCTTTCTGTTTCTTTTGACTTTGATGGATCTATAATTTCTGTTTCTCCTAAATCAATATTTTTTTCATTTGCTAATTTTCTAACTTCTTCTTCATTTCCTATTAGTATTACTTTTGCATATCCTTCTTCCTTTATTATTTCCGCTGCTTCTAATATTCTTACATCTGTTGCTTCTGGTAATACTATTGTTTTTATTTCTTGTTTTGCTCTTTGTTTTATTTGTTCTATGAATGACATTTTTCTATCATTTCCTTTCTTATTTTTTTCATTTCCTACTATATCATACTCTCCCAAAAAAGACAATATTTTTTCAAAAAGAAAACTCCCTTACGTTATATCAATTCCGTAATGGGAGTTCTTATTATTTAAAAATTAGGCATACCTGGTGCTTGGTAATATCTATTATTATTCATCATACTTGCATTCATTGTTCCATAAAATCCAGTTGTAGAAATAGTTATAAATTTTATTGCATAAATATCACAATAAACTAAGCTATCATTTTCAAATGAACGTAGCAATATGTAACTTGCCCCTACATCTTCAAGAATACCAATTCTATCTGTCATTGTGTTTGTTCCTATTAAAAATTCAACTCTCATCAATTTGCCTATTTGTTCTCTTAAAAATGCAGGAGTATAAATTGGATTTGTTAATATTTCTGGTGAATTTTTATCTATATTTACATTTCTGTTCTCACCTTTAATTTCTCTTTTGTCTTGGCTTTCTTCCATATTTGCCATTATAAAACACACCTTCCTTTCCGTTTTTTAGGTTTGTGCATATTTAGAAGTAGGTCTATAAAAGCAATGATTTCCTAATCTTGTGTGCAAAGTTCCTGAGCCATTAATTGGAAAAGTTGAACCACAAGAAGGCCTAAATGGATTTAAATACCATAAGCATTCGCCAATTTCATTGAGAGTATTCCCAGCTAGTGCCCAATCAGCAACTTGATAATGAATGTCTGTTGGATTCATATTATAAATTGTTTGTGGATTATATGTTCCATTTATTGTTTCTCTTACACAATCAAACTGACCTGGTTGAAAAATAATATTTCTTATGTTTCCACCTTTAGATACCCTTGCATATTCTCCTTCTGAAGCTCTTACTCTATTCATTATAACTGTTAGTGCTGCTTTCATCCCATTGTCTCCTTCTCCGCCAGCTTCGCATTGTGCAATTCTTGCTAATAATTCTCTTTCTGAATATGCCACTTTTATCACCTCTTGTTTAATAATATGCAAAACTTTGAAAAGTGTGATATTTTTTTCTTATAAACATGAAAAACCCTGAAGTAAGTATACTTACTTCAGGGGAATGTGTTTAAATTTGACTTGACAGTTCTTCTATGAAGCTTTTAACGCTATCATCTATTCCAACACTACGCATAGCTTCCAGAATCTGCTGTTTTACAGGATGCCTTTCTTCTTCTTTAGAAGTTAACGGCTTTTGCCCTGGAACTACGGACATCATTTCTCCTACCGCATTATACAAATCGTCTCCTCCTTGTATTTTATATATAACAGCAGCTTTAATAATCATCTCATATCCTGGCATTACTGGGTTTATTTTAGTTAGCCGTACTAATTCCTTAGCTTTTGTATACAACCCTAAATAATCGTTCAAATTTATTTTACACATATTTCTCCTCCTCTGCGCACTGCGCAATGCAAATAAATTAAAATGTTATATCTATACAATAATAGCACATTTTCCAATATATGTCAACTATTTTTATGTATTATGTTGCCTTAAAAGAAAATCATATATGTTAACAATAATAGCACTCCTGCTTTTTTCATATCTTCCGTCATAAATACATCTGATGTAGTTTCTTCTGTTTTTTCATCTACAATATTTACTTCATATTGCTTTACATCCTGCATTTTAAAATATGTTTCAAAGCTCTTGACTTCATTAACTCTTAAATTTCCTATCTCTTCATATTCTGTTGCAAGTAAATTTCCATTATCAGAATATAAATCTATCTTTAAATACTTTCCGCTCATATCACTATCTTCTTTATTAGCAATAGTACCTTTTATTCTTCCATTTACTTTTGTCGCTTCTGCATTCTTTATTGTAACTTGACTTGGAATTTCATTTTTTATTTTTAAATTTTTATATGTAGAATTGACTCCATAATATATTAAAATATCTGATAAAATCCAAAATAATATTAGCCAAATTGCATATTTTGCAAATGTTTTTAACCTACTCATAAAAACCTCCATCTCTTTATTTTCTACTATATTATACAATATTTTTCCTGCATTGGCAAGTTTTTATGTTAATGTTATATTTTTCTTTTAATACTTATCTATACTTCTTTCCCTCTATTGTTTCAACCTAAGTGCATTAAGAATAACCGTCAAGCTACTAATTGTCATAGCAAAAGCAGCAATCATTGGGTTCATAACAATTCCTAATGGTTCTAAAACTCCACAAGCAATTGGAATCATACAAATATTGTAGAAAAATGCCCAAAATAGATTTTGTTTAATATTTCTAATTGTCTTTTGACTTATAGATAATAAATCTTCTATTTTCTCCAAATTATCATTCATCAATACAACATTGCTACTGTCCATTGCAATATCTGTACCACTAGAAACGGATACTCCAATATCTGCAGTAACAAGGCTTACACTATCATTAATTCCATCTCCACACATCATAACAAGGCCTTTTTCTTTTAATTTTTTGATTTCTTCTGCTTTTTGCTTTGGCAATACATTTGCAATTACTTTATCTACTCCTATTTGTTTTGCAATTGCTTTTGCAGTTTTCTCATTGTCACCTGTTAACATTACAACTTCAATATTTCTTTTTTGTAATTTTTTAACTATATCTATACTTTCATCTTTTAATACATCTTTTACACCTATTAATGCAATTAAATTTTGATTTTCTGCAATAAATAAAATACTATTTCCATCAGAAACCAAGTCTAATTCGTCTTGCTCTTGTGAAACTGTAATATTATTTTCTGTCATTAGTTTTTTGTTTCCTATTAGGTATTGATTCTCTTTTATCATTGCACTAACTCCGTATCCTAGAATAGCTTTAAAATCTGTAATTTCTTCTAAGTCTATTTTTTTATTCTTAGTTTCATTTACAATTGCTCTCGCTATTGGATGTTCTGACTTATTTTCTATACTTGCCACTAATTTTATAATTTCATTTTCGCTTAAATTACTGTAATTATATATTTTAGAAATTGTTAATTCACCTTTTGTTAAAGTTCCAGTTTTATCAAAGCAAATTGTTTTTACTTTATGAGCATTCTCTAATGCTTCACTTGTTTTTACTAATATTCCTTTTTTACTTGCATTTCCTGATGCTATTACTATTGCAAGTGGTGTTGCTAGCCCTAAACTACAAGGACATGCTACTACTAGAATTGTTACAAATATATTTATTGCAATTGCGACATTTTTAGTAATTGAAAACCATACTATAAATGCTAGCATTGCTATTACTATAATCGTTGGCACAAAGTATCCACTTATTGTATCTGCAACTTTTGCTATTGGTGCTTTTGTATTTGTTGCTTCTACTACTAATCTAACAATTTCAGATACAGTTGACTCTTTACCTATTTTTTCTGCTTTATATTTTATCGTTCCTTCATAATTTATACTTCCTGCAATTACTTTTGAACCTTTTTCTCTTTTTACTGGAACACTTTCACCTGTTATAAATGATTCATTAATATGTGTTGTTCCTTCAACTACTTCTCCATCTCCTGCAATTTTCTCTCCTTGTTTGCAGATAACGATATCTCCTTTTTGTATTTCATCAAGTGTTACTGTCTCTTCGTTTCCGCCTCTTATTATCGTTGCATGGTTTGGTGTTATACTCATCAATTGTTGCAATGCTTCTTTAGTTTTATCCTTATTTTTGCTTTCAATATATTTACCTATTTTTATAAAAAAGATTACTATTGCTGATGACTCATAATATAGGCTTTCTACATACATTGCATTTCCCTTGCAAATTCTTATTGTTCCATATACACTGTATATAAAGCTTGCCATAACTCCTATCATTACTAAAGTATCCATATTAGGTGTTTTGTGTATAAGATTTTTGTATCCATTTTTTAAAATATCTCTTCCCATCCATAATACTATTATTGTTAATACCAATAATAGTATTGCATAATTTATAGCATGTGTCATCATATTTAAAAATGGTATTACTGGTAACCCTGTCATATGTGACATTGATATATATAATATTAATATTGAAATGGCAGAAATCCCTATTAGTCTATATTTTTCATTTGATTTTTTCTTTTCTTCTTTTTCTAAATTGTCAATTCCTAAACTTGTAAAACCGGCTTTATCTACAAATTTTTCTACCTGTTCTAATGTCAATTTTGAATCATCATATTCTATGCTTGCATTATTCATAATTAAATTGACTGATGCAGTTTCTATTCCATCTTGCTTGTTCAAAAACTTTTCTAGTCCTGATGAGCACGCACTACATGTCATTCCATCAATTTTTAATAATACTTTTTTCATACTTATTCTCCTTTGAATCCTGCGCCTTCAATAGTTTCTTTTATTTGTGTAAGGTCTATTTGACTTTCATTATATGTTATTATTGCTTGTTTTTCTTCAAAACTAACTGTTGCCTTTTCTACTCCATCTGTGTTATTTAACACCTTTTCTAATCTATTTGAACATCCTGTACAATGCATTCCTTCTATTTTTAATTTAATTTCTTTCATTTTAAATTCCTCCTCCTAGTCTTTTATTCTAAAATCCAATAATTTTATTATAAGTATCAATAGCAAAATTATCAGTCATACCAGAAATATAGTAAATAATAGCTTTAGAAAAAGATTTTTCATCTTCCATATTTACAATAATATCATTTTGGTTAATATCTCCTCTTTGTTGATTCCAATAGTTTTCAAGCCATTCTTGAAAATTTCCTATAACTTCAGGATACATTTTCTTTAATCTTCGCATTTTATATATTGTATTTTTCCCGTCATATGTACTCTTTAAAGTAAAATATATTTCATTTAATACAATGCTAAAATATCTTATTGCAGGTCTAAATTTAGGTGCTGCATATATGTGTTTGTAATTAAATTCTTTTATTTCTTTTAACATATTAAATGTCTCATCTGAAAAACACAATCCTTTTTCTGGTGATGAATTCTCACACAAATCCCATATCAAATTATTTATAATGACAGTATTATTTATTACTTCTTTAGATTTTAATATCTTATGCAAATCTTTTAATTTTTCATCTAATATTCCCAAAGATATAGCATCTTCTATATCTCTACCAAGGTATGAAATTTTGTCAGAAATTTTTACTGCACATCCTTCCCAAGTATATGGTGAATATTGATTAGGATATTTATAATAATTTAAATTAATATATTCTTCTCTTGGTTTTAATCCATTTTCATCTATTTCGCCACAGTGAGAAATTATCCCATCTCTCACTGCATATGTCAGATTTAAATTCTGCTTATTTTTATTGTTGTCTTCTAATAATTCTACTTTATCAACAAATTCCATTCCATTTCTTTCATGCCAAAACTTTTCTCCAATATCTCTTTCAGAAATTTGTGATAATATCCTTTCACCTTCGTGTCCAAATGGACTATGTCCTATGTCATGTCCTGTTGCAATTGCTTTCGTTAGTTCTGTATTTAAGCCAAGATATTTTGCAATTGTATAGCTTACAGATTCAACATGCATTACATGCTCAATTCTAGTGCATATATGATCATCAGATGGCGAGAAAAAAACTTGAGTTTTATGTTTCATTCTTCTATATGCATTACAATGTAAAATTCTTGTGTAATCTCTTTCAAATTCTGAACGTATGTCATTTTCTCTTTTATAAATTTCTTTTTCTCTTTTTATTATATTTTCCCATTTAGGATTATTTTCATTTGCTGCATATTCCTTAAGTCCATCTTTCATCTTTCGTTCCCTTTCCTTTCTAGAACTAGGCGACATGGTCGCCATTTGTTCTAATTTGACTATTTAAAATAAAGTTTTAATTTTTGAAATTAAGTAATGGCTCCCACCTAAATCTCTACCATTTTCAACCATACTTACAACTAATAATTGATTCTCATTATCATCAGTTGTAAAACAATCAAACCAGCCAAGTACATCAGCTTGAGCATCTTTTGAAGCTTTTAATTCAGCTGTTCCAGTTTTTCCTGCAATTGTTCTTCCATCAACTCTCATGTCATTTGCAGTTCCTTCTGGATTTTCTACTACTTGTATTAAGTCTTCTTTTATTATATTAGCTGATTCTTTACTAAATGCATTTTCTACTAAGTATTCAACTTGATTGTTTTCTTTTTCTTCTATGTATGGTTTTATCATATTTCCGTCATTAGCAAAAGCTGAATAAATTGAAGCCATATGTATAGGATTTACTAAAATTTCTCCTTGACCATATCCACTATCAGCTAGTGTTTTTTCAGTTGGTATATCAATTTTATTTGCATATTGAGATTTTGACGTTGTTAATCCAAAATCTATATTTTCATTAAATTTTATTTTATCTAATTCATCAGTAAAGTTTTTCTTTCCTATTTGTAAAATTGCTTGTGCAAAATAAATATTATCAGAATGTATTAATGCATTTTTTAAATTTTTAGGTTCATCATAAGCAGTAAGAGTCGTTATATCATCATTTGCCCCCCAAATATCTTTTTTCCAACTTAATCCACTATATTGGAAAGTGTCTTCTGTACTTAATGTTTCTGTTGTTAAACCAATTGCACCAGTTATAGGTTTAAATGTTGATCCTGGGCAATAACTTTGTAAATATCTTGTAAGCATAGGATTTCTTTCGTCATTTTTAATATTATTCCATTCATCTGTTCCCATTCCTAATGTAAAGCTGTTCGGATTATATGAAGGCGTACTTACAAGTGCTAAAAGAGCTCCTGTTTTTGGATGCATAACTACAAAAAATCCTTCATTATCTTTTAATTCATTATATAATTTTGTTTGAATAGTAGAATCTATAGTTAATTTTATTGTCTCTCCATTTTGGACGTCAATTTTAGCTATATCTGTTTTTCTTTTTCCATCTTCACCTTCTATGTATATTTCTACACCATCTTTGCCTTTTAATCTGTCTTCATATTGTTTTTCTAATCCAGCTTTACCAATTACACTAGTAGCTGTATATCCTTTTCCTCTATTTTTCTCTAATTCATCTGCAGTGATTGTTTGCACATAACCAACTAATTGTGCAGATGCTTCTCCTAAAGGATATGTTCTGCCTTTTGCTGTTGTAATTTTAACTCCAGGTATTTGAAGTAATTGATTTTTTAAATCTGTTGCATCCATTGCTATTTTTTTAATTGGTACAAATGAATCATCTTTTACCCATAATGCAGATAAACTTTTATTAATTGAATCTGCAGTCATTCCTAACAATTCTGCTATTTTTTCTATATCTGCATCTTTATTTTCACTTAATTTCTTTGGAACAATTCCAACAGAAGAAACTGATCCGGATCCTGCTAACAATTGTCCATTTTTATCTATAATAGATCCTCTTTCTGCAGAAATTGTTTTTATTCTTACTTTATCATTACTACCTAAAGTAGGAAAAATTAAACTAGAACTCCAATTTACTAAATATCCTTTTTCTCTATCTTTAGTTAACCTAACTGTATTTTCAAATTCAACATTTCCAGCATCTGTATCCATTGTTTGATTATAAGAAATTTTACTTGTATTATTATTTTCTTTTTCAACTGATGTTATTTGAATTTGCATATCTGTCATATCAATACCATCATATATATTTTTATTTCTTGTAACAAAATCATCTTTAGATATTTGAGCTTTTGAATCTTCTGTTATCATGTTATACATTTCATCATAGTTTTGCTCATTTATGTATGCAACATATTGTTGCCATACATTCTCTGGCTTATTTGCTCTTCTTGTTAATACAACTGTTGCTATACTCCCAATAATCGTTGCAATAACCACAATTGCTACAATTATCCATATTATTGTTTTCTTTTTCATTTATTTTCCTCCTTTAAAACTCTATTTTTCATATATTTTATACGTTCCTCATGTAATTTATTTCCAAACTGTATTCCTGGCTTTAATCCATACTTTTTTTGAATATATTCTCCATTAATTTTGTTTAAGCATTCATTGCCTAATGTTTCAAAGTCTATTTCATCTGGTTTGTAATTTCTGCCTCCACTTGTTTTATCACTTATTACTACGATTTGAAGTCCATCAATCCCCAGTATTGATTTGCTAATCCTTTCTATAAATTCCACCTTTTTTGCTGGTTTCATTTTATAGAATATTTCGCCTCTCATATGTTCTCTACATGCTGTTTTGCCACACTTCATCCAGTCATTTGGCACTTTTATTCTATGACCTAATTGTTCTACTAATTTTACTCCTCTTTCTTCATGTCCATAATGATGTGGATATTGTTCTTTGGGAGTAGTTCCTTTTCCTAAGTCATGTACTAATGCAGAAAATCTAATTTCTAACTTTCTATTTATCGGATATTTTTCAGTTAACTCTGCTGATTTATCTAACACAAACATTGTATGGTTATATGCATCACCTTCTGGATGATATTGAATTGGTTGTTCTGCACCTATCAAGTCATCTATTTCTTTAAAATGGATATCTAATATATTTGATTTTCTTAAAACTTCAAAAAATATTGATGGTTTTTGTGTGTTTAATGCTTTTTTTAGTTCTTCAAATAATCTTTCTCCTGATAATGTATCCAATTCGTTTTTCAATTCTTCCATTTGTTCTATTGTTTGCTGTTCTACTTTAAATCCAAGTTGCGCTGCAAATCTTGCAACTCTATATACTCTTAATGGATCTTCTTTAAATGCTTTAGTTGTTGCTTTTATAATTTTATTTTCTATATCTTTCCCCCCATTGAATGGGTCTATTATTCTTCCTGTTAATACATCTTTTGCAATAGAATTTATCGTAATATCTCTTCTTGCTAGATCTTGTTCTATTGTTATATTAGGACTTGTATTTATTTCGAATTCTTTATGTCCTACTCCATATTTTGATTCGGTTCTTGCTATTGCAAATTCTTTTCCATACATATCAAATACTTCAAATGCTTTTCCTCTTATATGTGCTTCTGGAAATATTTTTTGAAATTGTTCTGCTGTTATTCCTGTTACACAATAGTCTTCATCATGTGTTTTCTTTCCTAACAAATCATCCCTTATCGCTCCTCCTACTAGATATAGCCTTCCTCCTGCTTTTTCTATTTTCTGAGCTGTTTTGATAATTTCTTTTTCTTGCATTTTTCCTCCTTAGGATACTACCAAAAATTTTCATACCTTCTGGCAACTTTAGTAGTTAAATTTTATCATATTTTATTCTGTTATTCAATTGTTTAATCATATTTTTCTTAAAAGAAATTACAAAAAGACTATTGCCTATATTAATAAAAATCCTCCGGCATAGCCGGAGGTATTTTACTCATAACGCCCATAGGGCTATGTTACAAGCAGAGCCTCAA
>CAKOYU010000016.1 GCA_934130975.1 uncultured Clostridia bacterium
TTCATTGTTACTTTTCCTCCTTATATCATTTTTGTAAAGTGTGTATATTCCTGTAAGTAATAAAATAAAATCACCTAATACCATGAACCAACTATGGTAATAAATATAATAAGAACCATATAAAATTCCTGTTGTTATTCCAGATATTCTAACTAATTTCATATTTGATTGCCATAGACAATATGATCTAATCATTGAACCAATTGTTGGTAATAGCGAAACCCACCCTGTCCATGAAAAATAACAATTTATCATAATTATTCCTTCAAAAATAAATAGTATTATTAAATATACAGATTTACTAAATTTATTTTTATTTATAAATATAAAAGTCCTTATTAAATTTATTATACTTAAAATTGCGCCTGTAAAAGCAGATATTAAAAAATCATATATTGCTTCAAAAAAGCAGTTTAATGATTGAACATATAATGATTTTTTTCTATCTTTAATACATATACTAATACACACTGCTAATAATGCTAAAATACTAAATACCATTTTTTATTTCTCCTATAATCTCTACTTTTATTTTGTTTAGTCAACCCATACCACCTAATATGGTATGAGTTAGGCACTGAACAGTTGATTTTCGCCCAAATATAAGGCTTTATTTAAGATTTAGAACACATACACATTCAACATGACTTGAAAAAGGAAACATATCAACAGGCACAATAGTTTTAATATCATACTGATCTTCCAAAAAAGTCAAATCCCTAATCAAAGTAGCAGGATTACAACTAATATAAACAATCTTTTTAGGTTTAATCTTCAAAATATTATTAATACTATTTCTATCAAGACCTTTTCTAGGAGGATCAAACATAACAATATCAGCCGAAATTCCTTTATTATTAATCAAATCATCTAAAACAACTTCAACATCACCAGCATAGAACTCAGTATTATCAATATTATTAATTTTAGCATTTTCTTTTGCTGCCTTGATTGCCTCTTCTACAATTTCTATGCCGTACACCTTTTTGGCATATTTTGACATAAATAAAGTAATTGTACCAATTCCACAATACAAGTCAAAAACTGTATCTTGTTTAGCTATTTGAGCCATTTCGACACCTAAGTTATATAATTTTTCTGCTTGTACAGGATTTACTTGGTAAAAAGATAATGGTGAAATTTTAAAAGTATATTCTCCTAAAATATCCTCAATATATCCATCTCCATATATATTGACATTTTCTTTTCCTAGTATTACATTTGTATTTCTCATATTTATATTTTTAACAATTGTCTTTATTTGCGGAAATTTACTTGTAACTTCTTGAATTAATTGAGCTTCTTTGGGAATTGTTTTTCCATTAATTACTAATATACACATAATTTCATTTGTTTTTATCCCCACTTTTATTACAATATGCCTAAATAAACCTTTACCTTTTTTTTCATTATAAATACTAATTTTATTATCTTTTATAAATTGTAAAATTGTTTTTGCTATTTCTTCTGATTTTGGATTTTGAATCAAACATTTTTCCATAGGTATAACATCATGCGTTCTTTGTGCAAATACTCCTATTACAGGTTCTCCCTCTTTATTTATCCCAATTGGATATTGTGCTTTGTTTCTATAATGAAATGGATTTTCCATTCCGATTGTTTCTTGAACTTTTACCTTTGTCTTTAATGTTTTATTTACTAAACTTTGAACTGCATTTTGCTTCATTTTCAATGTTTCTTCATATTTTATATGTCTTAGATTACATCCACCACATCTTTTATATGTTGTACAATCTGCTTCTTGTCTTGTTTCTGATAATTCTAATATTTCTAATACTTTTCCAAATGCATGTGAACTTAATACTTTTACAATTAGAATTTTTACCTTTTCACCTTTTATTGTTCCTGGTATAAATACTGTAAAACCATCAATTTTAGCAATTCCTTCTCCTTCATATCCATTATCAATTATTTCTACTATATATTCTTGATTTTTCTTTATTTCCATTCTTATATTGGACTCCTTTTTGTAACATTGTGTTTATGTTATCATATCTAGTCAATTTTTTCAATAATTTATTATTTACATTTTACATCTTTTATGATAAGATAAAAAAAATTTAGTAAGGAGTGTTCAATATGCCTGATAAAAATGAAAATAAAAAAGAAATTGAAGTTGTTAAAGGAGATGGCTCAAACTTAGAAATTTCTCAAGTTTATGATCACATAAATGCTGCCAAACCACAAAACAAAGATAAAAAACCTAAAAACATAATCGTGCCTAATGAGAAAAAAATAGAAAAAAAGAACTAGGGTCTATTATTTAGATCCTAGTATTTTTTTGATTTCTTCTTGTCTTTTTACTTTTTGTGTTGTTGTTTTTATTAATTCTTGGTCTGTTAAAATCATGTTTTTGATATATTTATATGGTGGAAATGTTTTATTTATTTCTTTTATTTGTTCCCATATAATTTTTCTTAACTCTTCTTCTGTTGCATCTGGATATTTTTCTTTTGCAATATCCGTATTATACACTATTTTTACTGATAATTTTAAGTCATTTTTGTCTTTTTCATCTGGCATTCCATAAACTATACATTCTTTTACTAAATCAAGTCTATTTATTAATGTTTCTAATTCTTCTGGAAATACTTTTTTACCATTCTTTAGAACTATCATATCTTTTTGTCTACCTGTTAAGAATATAAATCCATCTTTATCAATATATCCTAAATCTCCTGTATAGAACCATCCATCTCTTATAACTTTATTTGTTTCTTCTTCATTTTCATAATATCCAAGCATTACATTTGGGCCTTTTACACGAAGTTCTCCAATTCCATTTTCGTCTTTATCTACTATTTCTAGTTCTACATTATCCATTGGAAATCCTATTGAGCCACTTCTCTTTTTATATGCATTTTCTGCCGCAATTACAGGTGCTGTTTCTGTTAGCCCATATCCCTGTACTAACTCGATTCCTAAATCATTAAATCCTTTTGCAACTTTTTTATCTAATGGCGCTCCACCTGATATTATAAATCTCATGTTTCCTCCAAGTGCATCTAATACCGGCTTAAACATTTTCTTTCTAACATCTATATGGCATTTTAATAATGCATTACTTACTTTTTTAGCAAAGTTAATTGTCTTTGTTTTTCCTTGTTTCTCAACTTCTTTTTCAATATTTCTATATATTGCCTCTACAAGTAGTGGAACTCCAACAAATAAAGAAACTTTATATTCTCTTAAATTTTGTGCCACATATCTTAATCCATCTGGAAATGCTGTTGCAATTCCTGCAGATAACATTACTATCATTTCTGTTGAGCCAAATATATGATGGAATGGCAAAAACGCTAAATTTACATCCGTTGGTAAAAATCTTTCTACTAATTGCATTGCATATACATTTGATGATATATTATGTTGAGATAACATTACTGCTTTTGATTTTGATGTTGTTCCAGATGTAAACAATAAAATCCCCATTTTATCTTCATCAATTTTATTTTGAATATATTCTTTTTCTCCTTGTTTTACTAAATCTTCTCCTTGAGCTTTTAAATTCCAAAAATTCTTATAACCTTCTTTTTCTGACATACAAATATATTCTTGTAAATTTGTATTACCTCTACTTTTTATTTCTTCTATGTTCTCTATGTATTTTTCATCAAAAACTACAACATCAGCTTTACTTCTTTCTAAGCAACTTTCTAGCTCATCAACTTGTAATTCTTTATCTAGAGGAACAGATACAATTCCACCTAATAAATTTGATAAATGAGCAATTACCCATTCATATCTATTTCTTCCTACTATAGCTATTCTTTTGTCTTTAAATCCCATTTCATATAATTTTGTTCCAAATGCATTGATATCTTGTAATAATTTCTTATATGTAATATTTTCATATGTAACTTTTTTATCTTCTTTATGTTTTAATATAAAAGCTGTATTTTTTGCATACTGCTTAGCTGAATTGTATATTATCCCTTTGATATCTTTAAATTCTATTGCATTAAAATATCTTTCTCTTTCCATTATACATTTCCTTTCTATTTTGCTGTCTATTATCTTTTGCATCTATCTGGTTTTCAATACTAGATTATCACATAAAAAATATGTTGTCAATATACTGACCGCACTTTCTAAAATTTTTGCGCATTTGGGACCGGTTCTGTTTTGCTCACTGCGCATTTGGGACCGGTTCTGTTTTGTGCACAAGACTGGTACTTTTTTGTGCACTATTACACAAAAAGAAAGAATCTAAATATTTTCAGATTCTTTCTTTATTTAACTAATTTGCTATTTCCTGTTGCATAATCAATCTCTATGCCAGGCTGTACATTATAAACATATATATTAAAGCATACTCCACTTCCATTGTCTTCTACAGAATATGCCTCCATCTGCACACCATTCGCTACTAAATTTTGATTTTTAAAAATAGGCGTTACTCTATATAGTACATGATTTTTAGGGTTTTTATCTATATATTCATCTACCTTATTTTCAAATGGTAACATTCCTTCCACATTCATATATCGAGTTCCTGTAATTAGATTTTTGGCATTCGCATTTTCTCCAGCTAGTTGATATCCTATTAAATGACATCTATTATATAAATAGTTTCCTTCTACTACGCCTGGATATTTAGCTGTTTGCCAACCTGTTGGTTTTACACTTGAAATTGCTCCTCTTTTTTCATTTTCTGATGGCATTATTTCTTTGCATATATTTGCATATGCAATTCCACATCTTCCCAGTGAGTCTAAATCACTATATGTTTCAAATGCTTTTGTCGTATATTCGTTTTCAGTAAATGTTGGCTTGTTATTATTTATTTCTATGTATGGACTTTGACTATATTTCGGAATATTTTCTAAGTTTATTGATGTTGCACTTGATGTTGTTACAGTATTGCTTTCATTAGTTTTATTTGAGTTGTTGTCTTGTGTTCCTATTCCAAAGTATCCTGTTATTCCTATTATTATTGTTATACATAGTAATATTATTAGTTCACTTAAATTGTTTCTTTTGTTTCTTTTTCTACTCATTTTTATCCTTTCTATTTCTCAACTTCTTCTAGCATATCATACCCATTTTCTGAATATAACTCATATTTTCCATCTTTATATTGAAGCATTGCTCCTTCTTTTGCTACTTTTAATAATTCTTCAGACGTTATTACTTCTTTAAATTCATGTTCCGGTTTATCTGTAAAATCCCACAAATAAACTTCGCCATTTCTATCTTCTGTTACTAAATATAAATGTCCTTCTTTTCTATCTTCTTGTAACTCTTGATTTTGCTTATTTTTATTTTCTAAGCTTTCTGATAAATCTTGCATAAATTCCTTTACATTGTCATTGTCTTTGATTTGTTTTGCTATGTTTTTTAAGAGATCTAAATTCACAATATTCCTCCTTTCTTGTGAATAATATTTGTTGTTTTATTAAAGTTTGTATTAAAATTTGAATTAATAAATTATAAAAATATAGATTAAATATGTTACATAATACCATATTCAATCTATATTGTCAATTTATATATCAGTTTATATGAAATATCTTTTTCAAAAAATTAATAATCTTTTCATAGAATTTTTCTTTTTTGATTTCTACTGGCAAATTACTTTGAATTTCTTCATCCTGCTGAATTACCTTTTGTTTCTTTTTAAATAAATTGTCTGGGTTGTATTTTTCCCTTTTTATATTTTCCTCAATTTCTCTACCATTTCTTTCTTTCTCTAATATTCGTTCTTTTTGTTCAGGAGTTGCCCAATAATCACGAAATATATTTGCTAAAATTGCTTTGGTTTCTTCTAAAATATCTTGTTCTTCAAAACTTTTACTAATATCAATTTTAAAATCATATTTGTCATCCATATTAATTTTAAACGTTTTAATCATTTCTTGGGGAATTTTATCAACACTCTCTTGAGGTACATACTTCAATATTTCTATTACTTGTTTATATGCTTTTGGATATTTATCTTCCATCTTTTTGCTTCCTCCACTTATCTTACTTTGTTATATTCTTATTCTGTGTTTTCATATCATTTTGCACTCTTCTACCAGCTTCTTCTTTTTGGTTAATATCAGTATCTAATGCAAGTTTTCCTATTTTCCCCTGCAAAGCCAATTTGCTTTTTTCCTTCGCAAATTCCACAAATTCTCCTATAAGCTGTTCCTCTTCTATTCCATAAGTTTCAATTTCTTTATTCCCTTTTTCTAAATACTTATCATACATATATGTTAATACACTTAATGCATCTGTTTTTCCATCCACACTTATTTTTTGTATTTTATCTGCTAATATTGATTTATTAGGATACGTATTCATATTTCGTGGTGTTACTTTATGTTTTCTCTTACTTTCTAGATTAATAGCTTCTGGATCATAATCTTTACCTTCCAATAAGTCTAAAGAAAGATACATACTATCTTTTAAAAATTTTTCCATGTAGTCGAATACTTCTGTTTTAGTTAGTGGACTATCTTGGCTCCTTCTGCTTTCACTCATATATTGAGGCTTTATTAATACATTATTTAATACAGGCGATTTATCTACTAATAAATTTAAAAATCTATTAATTAAAGATAACATCGCTTCCTGTCCTTTAGAAAAATATACTTGTTTTGGTTTATTATAGCCTACTTTTAAATCATTTTCATTTTGAGGTAACATCCCTTTGCTAGCTATACTATTCTCATTATTTTTGTTTGTAAAATGGAAACAAATCTTCTTCAACTCATCTTCTGATAAATCTTTTGCATCTATCACATCTAATGATGCTTCTTTTTTATCAAAAGAGCTTTTTTCCAAATCTGATATATATTCGAAAAATTTTTCCAATCCTCTCATGTAATACATCTCAAGTTGATTCTCTACATTTTCTTTTCCAACTTTATTCAAAAAATTTTGATAAGCATATTCTACAACAGCTAGTGCATCATCTTTATCTTTATAGCATAATCTACTAATCTTATCTGGTGATACTCCCCTATCAAATCTAGTATGCATATTATGTTTTTCCATTACTTTACCAGTTTCATCATCTATATCATCAATTAGATAATCTATTTTTTCTTGTTCTTCTTTGCTCATATTTTCAAATTCTTTTGTAGTTGTTCCATTCAAATCTAAACTATAATATTTTGCATGTTTTAATATTTGATATGTTATGCTATATGCATTTTTCCATGCATCTTGCTCCGAATCATCTTTATATTCTGAATATTTTTCCAACCAATTATGTAATACTTTATTTTTTTGTTCGACAGGCTTTTTTTCATTGTCTATGGCATCTTTTGATACTCTTGTTATATTATACACTAATTGCAACATTTCAGTTATCCCTTGGGAAAAAAATACCTTTTTATGAGTTTCAATTCCTTCACTATTATGTCCTATTCTTGCTTCTAGTCCTTTTTCCTCTATTGATTTTATATCTCCATCTGAAAAATGAAATAGTACATTTTCCAAATCTATATTTTCTGCTTGTATATTCTTCATTTTTTCCTCTTTCTATATATTATTTCACATTTCATTGTCAAAGAAATAATCTTTTCTTGCAAGTACTGGTTTTAAACCTTTTTCATATATTAAAAGTTCATTATTTTTCAAATCATCTTTTATAAAATCTGAATCTATACCTAATAATTCGCTAAAGTACATAATATCTGATTTTATATTAGTTCCTAACAACATTTGTGTATCTATTGAATTCATTATATTATAATATTCTTTTCCATAGATATCTTTTATGTTTTCCATATTATTTGTCATCAAACTTATTGATAATTTTCTACATCTAGCTAATTCTACATTTCTTGCAAAATCATAAATTTTTCCTAATCTTTCTATTTCATCTAACATTATATATATGTGTCCTTGTCCAATATTTCCAATTTTATATGTTGCTAAAAATTGGCTTATAAAAATATTATTGAATTTCGCATCTTCATTACGGTTTCCATTTTGCATTAGAAATATAGCTGTTTTTCCATCCTTTAATTCTTCAAACTCAAATTCGTCAACAATTTCACTATCTTCTTTTATTCCATTTATTACAAAAGACAGTTTTAATATTGCAGTAGAAACTATACTTTGATATGTTTTTTCAGGAAATGTCTTTAAAATCGTATAATATTTATATGCTTTTGTATTTTCTTCAAATATATCAAAATTTGCAAATAAATTTTCTTTTGGCAATCCTAATAATTTGAAACAAGTAAGTAAATCTTTTTTATCCTCATTTTCTATAACATAATAAATTACTGTCTTCATCAAACTCTTAGAAGCATCATTCCAAAATTCATCATCCTCATCTTCCACTAAGATATTAGCTAGATTTTCTATGTCATCATCAGTTTTTATATGGCTTAAAGGATTATATTTATATTTGTCTTCTTCATCAATATTATTTTCTATGTCTCTATTTTCATAATTTAGTACTTTTATTTTATATCCATTGTTTTTTAGATATTTATGAGTTTTGTCATAAACTTCTCCTAATGGGTCTACAATAATATATGAACCTAACATTTTTAATGTATTAGTAACTGTATATGCTGATGATTTTCCTGCTCCACTTCCCCCAACAATTAATGTGTTTACATTTCCTCTCTTATCTTCTGGTAATACGATGTCTTTTCCTAAAGTTAGTCCTCTTCCGTCTTTTGTTAGAATATTATACATTTTTTCTTTATTTTCAAACATTTCTTCCATAAAATTAATCCCTCCTATTTTTTCTAATACATAATAGTATTCATCTTTCCATTCTATAAAAAGATATTTCTTTCCATTGACTTTTTTATACTCATAACGGTTTACACTCTTTGGTTTTATAATATCTAATATATAATCTTTAGTATATTTAGCTATTACACTTTTCTTATTAATGTACACTATTACTTCATTTTCTATTGGATTTATTGTAATTCTTTCGAGCTCAAAATCTTGATTTTTTTCTTGCTCTCTGTATTTAAATTTTTGATTTTTCTTTAGTAATGCGATTGTTTTCCAAAAGCCTATTATTCTGTAATCCTTCTTATAGTATCCTTTAAATTTAAATGGCTTTTTAGTTTTTTTTACCTCCTCTCCCTTTGTGCTTGTACTATCTATGTCTTTAAGAATGTTAATGTTAGAAGTATATTGAATTATTTTTTCTTGATATTCTTCAATTTTATTCTTTACTAGCTTTTCATCATATTTTTTTATCTCGTCTAATGAAAAGCCTAGTTTTTTTAGATATAAAATTTGATTCATTTGTTTTATGTTCTCATCATCATAATATCTATATCCAGAATATTTATCAATATAGCAAGGCTTTAACAATTCTTTTTCTTCATAGAATCTTATTGTTTTTATTGTTACATTAAATATTTTTGCAAATTCTCCTATTTTTAACATTCTTTTCCTCCTAATTCAACTATACCCCTAACCTTAAGGGGAGAGTCAATAGTTTTTTATTAATTAACTTAGTTGCGGGAATGAAAAAGTACTTTTCCCTTTTTATTATATATAGTATTTTTATAGTTTTTAATTTCGTTTTCATTTAAATTATTATATAATGTAACTGTTCTTTCTTTAGTATATGAATATAGACCATCCGGGAAATATGATACTGTATCAACGATAACTTTGTTATCATAAATATAATAATCTGCATCTGAACCATCCATATATGAATTGTAATCTTCATCTTTTCTTATATAATCATCAGGTATTGTAAAATTTATTTTTAAATAATATTTTACTCCTAATAAAATGCTACAAATACTTATTATACTTATAGCTATAAGCAATATCAACTTTTTCTTGCCAAGCGAACGTCCTTTATTATTTTCCATATATTTATCTCCTTTCATATTAATAGCAAAAAGATAGTTTCCTAGCAAAAGAAAACTATCAATCCACCAGCCATTGCAAGTATTGCACCCAAAATTTTGAAGCCACTAGTAGCCTCATTTTGGTCACCAAACCCAAAAGCCTTTTTAGTAATAATTCTAGCATCATAAACCAAAATTACACCAGCTAATAAAATAAGTACACCTATTAATCTTCCAATTATTTGTAACATAATATCAACATCCTTTTCTCTGCCAATCGCTGTTTCTGTACCAGCAATAGCAATAATTTAAATTTCTATTCTTGAACTAAACTTCTCTTTTACCAAGTCATTTAGTTTTGCATTTTTCTCTTTTTCAAGTAATGGATCATCTTCCATAATTTTTAAAGCTAATTTTTGAACCTTTTTCAAAACTGCTATATCTTCAAACAGATTAGCAATTTTAAATTCTGGAAGTCCATGTTGTTCTGTTCCGAAAAAGTCGCCAGAACCTCTAAGTTCTAAGTCTTTTTCAGAAATTATAAATCCGTCATTTGTATCACACATTACTTTCATCCTTTGTCTTATTGTTTCGCTATTTCCTTCGTATTTTAGAATGCAATATGATTGATATTCGCCTCTTCCTACTCTTCCACGTAATTGGTGCAATTGTGCTAATCCAAATCTTTCTGCATTTTCTACTACCATAATGCTTGCATTTGGAACATTAACTCCAACTTCTATTACAGTTGTTGCAATCAAAATTTGAATTTCACCATTTTTAAATCTTTCCATAATTTCATCTTTTTCTTTTGGTTTCATTTTTCCATGTAAATATGCTACTTTATATTCACTAAATGTTTCTTTTTGATATTTTTCTGCAAGTTCAATTACTGATTGCAAGCCCTCCATATCTTCGTTTTCTTCAACTAATGGACATACTATATATGCTTGCCTGCCTTCTGTTATTTGTTTTCTTATAAAATTGTTTACTCTTTCTTCCATATTTTTTCTAACTGCATATGTTTCAATTTTCTTTCTGTTTGGTGGAAGTTCATCTATTATAGATATATCCAAATCTCCATACAATATTAATGCAAGTGTTCTTGGAATTGGTGTTGCAGACATTGCAATTACATCCGGATTTTTTCCTTTAGATGCTATAGTTCCTCTTTGTTTTACTCCAAAACGGTGTTGTTCATCTGTTACGACTAATCCTAAGTTTTTGAATACTACATTTTCTTCTAATATTGCATGAGTTCCTATTAATATATCTATTTCTCCATTTTGTAGTTTTTCTAATATTTCTGTTTTCTTCTTTTTAGTAACACTTGAAATTAATAGCTCTACTCTTATTCCAAGTTCTTCTAATATTCCTTGAAAACTTTCTAAATGCTGACTTGCAAGTATTGCCGTTGGTGCCATTATTGTTGCTTGATATCCTGATTTTACTGCTTTATATGCTGATATCATTGCTACTACTGTTTTTCCTGAACCAACATCTCCTTGTAGAAGTCTATTCATTGGCTTGTTGCTTTCCATATCTTTATCAATTTCTTCTAATACTCGTAGTTGTGCTTTTGTTAATTTAAATGGCAAAATGTTTATTACATCTGACATATATACATCTTTACTAAATTGTATTCCATCTGTTTCGTGTTCATAATTATTTTTTAATTTTAATAATGCTAATTGTGTTGTAAGTAGCTCTTCAAATACTAGTCTTTCTCTCGCCTTATTAAAATCTGAAAACTCTACTGGAAAGTGTATTCTTTCAATTGTATTGTTTATATCCCATAAATTGTTTTCTTTTAATATGTATTCTGGCAATGTTTCTGGCAATTGCCCTTTTACTTCTAAAAGTCCATTTTCTATAATTCTTCTTAATGTTGTTTGCTTTAGCTCATATGTTAATGGATAAATTGGAATAATTTTTCCTGTATTTTTACTTTGGTCAATTTCATCATATACAGGCGAATTCATTTCTAATCTTCCACTTTTGTTTGATATTTTCCCAAAAAATCTGTACATTCTTCCAGGTTGAAATTTATCTCTTAAATATCCTTGATTGAACCATGTTATATAACATGTTCCTGTTTGGTCTTTTACAATTAGTCTGCTTATTGTCATTCTTCCTTTGTGCATTTCGCTGATTCGTCCTGTTGGCATTGCTTCTATTAAAACTTCTTCTCCATCTGTACATTCATATAAGTTTTTCGGCTTACTTCTGTCTTCATAGTCTCTTGGATAGTATTCTATTAAATCTTTTAATGTATATATTTTTAGTTTATTCAGTAGTTTTACCCTGCTTGGGCCTACTGTTTTTACATATTTTACATCTTTGTTTAGGTCTAACATCTCTACTCCTCTACTAGATTTGTTTTTCTAACTCTTCATTTAATTTTTCTATTAATACAATGTATTTTTCTTTTATATCTTTATATATTTTTCTTGATGTTTCTTCATCATATAAATGAGACAATTTATTTCTATCTAGCATCATATCAATCCATGTTTCTCCATCTTCAATTAATCCGTGTTGAAATGCTGTTCTTAAAACTTCTCTTGGACTTCCTGTAGTTTCAATTATTCCATTGTATTCCATTAAATCTTTCATTGTTTTCCATGCTAATTCAAATGTAAATTCAAATCTGTGTAATGTTCCATCTATTGCTATTTCTGTTTCTTTTTCATTTAATGCTTCTTTTAGTCTTTCTGTTGCCCTTGCTAGGTCTTGTTTTCTTTCTTCAAATCTCTTCATTAAAATTCAACTCCATCTCTTTTTATAGATTCTAGTAATTCTGGTCTAGTTTTGTCATCTATAAATACTAAATCTATTTTATAAATTATATCTAATAAATCTATTTCATTCATTATTTTATATTGTTCTTCCATTGAAACATCTTTCTCTATTGCTATATCTATATCTGATGTGTTTTTATAATCGCCTCTTGCCCTAGATCCAAATAAAATAAATTTATATTTTTTATTACTATTTACAACCCCTTTTATTTTAACATATGTTTCTTCTGATAATCCAAATTTCATATTTTTCCCTCTTCTTCCATATGTCTACATTTTACTATATAGATTTTCAAAAATCAACAAAAAAAGCCCCAAATTGGGACTTTTTTATAAAATTTACAAATATTATCAATTCTTTAAAATACTATAATCTGATTTTTTCTAATTTAAAATCTAATCCATCAGCACTCACAAGTTTAAACTGAATACCTTCAATTTTGCCTTGAACAGCATCCTTTATAGAAGCACCATGCAGATGACCATAATAACATCTTTTAACATTATACTTTTTCATAAGCTCTACAAACTTAGCCTCTTGCTCAAGTTCAATTTTTGCTTTTGTTATAGGAGGATAATGCATAAACACTATTATCTCTTTATCTTTTCCAAACTTATTTACTCCATCTTGCAAAGACAATTCTAATCTGATAAGTTCCCTATTTATTAATTTTTCATCAGTACCTTCGTCTGTAATACTCCAGCCTCTAGTACCACATAAAATTTTATCTTCAAATTCATAACTATTATTGTATAGAAAATCTATATTATTAAAGTTATTGTCTTTTAAAAATTTTCTCATATTAGTCAAAGTTGTCCACCAATAGTCATGATTGCCTTTTAGCATTAACTTTTTTCCAGGTAAACTATTTAGATATCCAAAATCAAATTTTGTATCTTCTAAATATGTTTCCCATGAAAAATCGCCTGGTAAAACAACTAAGTCATCTTCTTTTACTTTTTCTATCCAATCTTTTCTTATTTTTTCTTCATGACCTGACCAATTATCTCCAAATATGTCCATTGGTTTTGGCACTCTAAATGATAAATGAAGGTCTGCTATTACAAATATTGACATATTATTTTTCCTTTTCTAATCTCCAATTTTCAAGTTTGGTACTGCATTTAGTGTATTTTCTGAAATATCTCCATTTAGATATCTATAATATCCTGCTGCTCCTATCATTGCTGCATTATCTGTGCAAAGTTTTAAATCTGGCTTGTATATTTTTATTCCTTGTTGTTCTAATTTTTCGAATTCACTTCTAATATAAGTATTTGCTGATACTCCACCTGCTAGGACAACTTTTTTTATTCCTGTTTGTTCTATTGCCTTTGTAATGTTTTCTATTAACACTTCTGTTACAGCCTTCTCAAAACTCATACATAAGTCTTCTTTGCTTACATCTGGATTTTTATGATGCAAATTTATTACTGCAGTTTTTATTCCACTAAAACTAAAATCTAAGTTTTCAAAATGTGTTTTTGGGAAGTCTATGCTTGGTTGACCTTGTTGTGCTAATTTATCAACTTTTGGTCCTCCTGGATATCCTAAGCCAACTACTCTTGCAACTTTATCAAAAGCCTCTCCTATTGCATCATCACGTGTTCTGCCTAGAACTTCCATATCACAATAGTCTTTTACATATACTATTTGTGTATTTCCACCTGATGTTAACATACATAAAAATGGTGGTTCTAAATCTGGATGTGTTATGTAATTTGCTGCAATATGTCCTTCTAGATGATTTACTCCTACTAATGGCTTATTTAGTGCATATGCTAGCCCTCTCCCATAAGATACACCTACCAATAATGCACCTACTAATCCTGGTCCATATGTTGGTGCAATTACATCTACATCTTCAAATTTCATATTTGCTTCTTCAATCGCTGTTTTGGCAACTCTTGATATTGCTTCTATATGATTTCTTGATGCAATCTCCGGAACTACTCCTCCATATTGTTCATGAATTTTTATTTGTGTGTCTATTATATTAGATAAAACTTCTCTACCGTTTTTTACAACGGCAACAGAAGTTTCATCGCAACTTGATTCTATTCCTAAAACTATTATATCTTTTTTTGTCATTTATATTTCTCCTAATTTTATAATAATCCAAATATTCTCATTGCTAGACCTAATATTCCTTCTGTCATTGAATCTATAAGTGGTGAAATTAGTCTTCCTGCAATTCCTGTTATCCATATAATTAAAAATATAAAATAAAATATTTGTTGATTATTTATAAACCATGTTTTGGCATTTCTTGGTAGTATTGGTAAAAATATTTTTGAACCATCTAATGGTGGTAATGGTATTAAATTAAACACTCCAAGTCCTATATTCATTGTAATAATACTTGCTACTATTGCTATTATTATTGTTCCTACTTTATTTAGTAAGAATCCTGCTCCTGCAAATTTTATTATTGCACAATAAATTAGTGCAAATATTATTGCTGTAATAAAATTCATTAATGGTCCTGCAAATGATACTATTGCATCTGCTTTTTCTACTGAAATATTTCTATTATAATTTCTTGGGTCTATTTCTACTGGCTTGCCCCATCCTATATGTGCAAATAATAGCATTGCTAATCCTAATGGATCAACATGGTCAAATGGGTTTAAGCTTAGTCTTCCTTGTCTTACAGGTGTGTCATCTCCCAATTTGTATGCTGCAAATGCATGACCAAATTCGTGCACTGTTATTGCTAACAATACTGCTGGTATTGATAATATCAAACTAAATATTCCACTTGTGCCATAACTCATTAATGATATTACTACCAATATTCCTATTATTATATATAATGTTTTTTTATCTATATTAAATCCAAACATATATTGCTCCTATCTTCCCCTGAATTTTCTTTTATTATAATTCGTCTGTTTTAAATGATAGATAACCTTCATATAAATAGCTGTTATCAATACCTTTCATATATACTTCTCTATCATTTGTTTTATCTGTTAAAGCTTGCTTTAATAGTTCTTTAATTTCTGTATCTTTTATCGGGCTGCGTTCCATTGCAAGCAAATAATCTGTTTTATCAACCTTGCTCCAATCAACTACTAAATGAAGCTCCTTTTTTAATATTAAGTCTAACCAAATTCTTGTACTTCTTCCATTTCCTTCTCTAAATGGATGTGCAATATTCATTTCTACATATTTTTCTATTATTTCTTCATATGTTGATTGGGGCATTTTTTCAATATTTTTAACAGCTTCTTCAATGTAAGCAAGAGGGGTAAATCTAAAATTTCCCTTTGCTATATTTACTTTTCTTATTTCTCCTGCAAATTCATATATTTCTTCAAATAAATATTTATGAATTGCTTTTAAAGCTTGAAATGTTCCTGCATCTAGTGTATTTAAATATTCTGTATCAAACATTTTCTTTGCTCTTTTTTTACTAATTTTTTCTTCTTCTCTAGCCAATTCTGCTGGGTCTGTAATGTTTAATTTATTTTCTAAAATCATTATTAACTCCCTATATATTAATTTAATGGTTTCATTGTTGGGAATAGTAATACATCTCTTATTGATGCAGAATCTGTTAATAGCATAACTAATCTATCGATTCCTATTCCAAGTCCGCCTGTTGGAGGCATACCATATTCAAGTGCTGTTATGAAATCATCATCCATCATATTAGCTTCTTCATCTCCAGCTTCTCTTGCTTCTGCTTGTTTTTTGAATCTTTCATATTGATCTATTGGATCATTTAATTCTGAATATGCATTTCCATATTCTCTACCGCCAATAAATACTTCAAATCTTTCTGTTAATCTCTTATCACTTGGTTTTCTCTTTGTTAATGGTGATACTTCTACTGGGTAATCATATATAAATGTTGGTTGTACTAATGTTTCTTCTACAAATTCTTCAAAGAATGTATTTATTATATCTCCTCTTGTTTTCTTGATTGGATCTATTTCTACTCTCTTCTCTTCTGCAATTGCAACTGCTTGCTCATCTGTTTCGATTTCATTAAAGTCTACACCTGTTACTTCTTTTATTGCATCTATCATTGTAATTCTTTTCCATGGTGATTCTAAGTCCAAGTCTGTTCCTTGATAGTTTATTTTTGCTGTTCCTAATACTTTTTGAGCTACTGTTCTAAACATATCTTCTGTTATATCCATCATATCATGGTAATCTTCGTATGCTGAATATAATTCTATGTTTGTGAATTCTGGATTGTGTTTTATGTCCATTCCTTCATTTCTGAACATTCTTCCCATTTCATATACTTTGTCAAATCCACCTACTATTAATCTTTTTAAATATAGCTCATTTGCAATTCTTAAATACATGTCTAAATCTAATGTATTGTGATGTGTTATAAATGGTCTTGCTGCTGCTCCTCCTGCTATTGTGTTTAATATTGGTGTATCTACTTCTAAGTACCCTTTGTTATCTAAATATGCTTTTACTTCTCTTATTATTTTACTTCTTAATATAAATGTTTCTTTTACTTCTGGATTTACTATTAAATCAACATATCTTTGTCTATATCTTAAGTCTACATCTCTTAATCCATGGAATTTTTCTGGTAATGGTCTTAATGATTTTGATAATAATGTTACTTCTTTTGCATGTACAGATATTTCTTCTGTTCTTGTTTTAAATACAAAACCAGTTATTCCTATAATATCTCCAATATCCCATGTTTTGAATGCTTTGTAGCTTTCTTCTCCTAAATCGTTTATGCTTACATAACTTTGGATTTTTTCATCACTGTCTTGTATTGTACAGAATGATGCTTTTCCCATGATTCTTTTTGCTATTATTCTTCCTGCTACTGTTACATCTTTGTTTTCGAATTCTTCATATTTTGATTTTATTTCTCCTGCTGTATTTGTTCTATTGAATTTTGTTATTTCAAATGGATCTTTTCCTTGTTCTTGTAATTCTTTTAATTTATCTTTTCTTATTTGTATTAAATGATTTTCATCTAATTCTATTTCTTGATTTTGATTTTTGTTTTCTTGCATTTTATATCTTCTCCTTTTTCTCAAATTATACAGAAATATTATAGTTTATTTTGCTTTAAAAATCAAGCTTTTATGTAAAATATCGTAATTTTATAAAATCTTTATTTCTCGCTAATAATTGTTTTTTCTAATTAATTATACCTTTACACATACAGCATCATACCATAATTTATTTCTATCTTTTTCATTAACAAAATAAGAATTATCTATTTTAAAACCACATTCATTTAGTAATTTTTCATAAGATTCTTTAGTATACTTATGTCTATATCTTTTCACTTTAATATTATAATCTTCTTTTTCATAATATCCTTCTACATCATTTTCATTAATAGTAGTTCCTATAATTAAATGTCCATTGTCTTTTAAAGCTCCTCTAACTTTATTTAATACTATTTTCGCATCTTCTATTGAGAACAAATGAATAACTGCTATCATTTGAATAATATCAAATTGCTTATTTTTAAAATCGTAATCTAAAATATTATCATTTATTATTTTGATATCAGGATTATTTTTTCTAATTATATCGCACATATTTTCAGCAATTTCTAGTACAGTTATTTTAAATTCATTATTATATTGTTTAAATATTTTTACATTTCTTCCATGCCCAGGGCCAATTTCTAAAACTTCAATATCTTTTTTATTTTTCAAATTCAAATCATTATATATATTATTCCAAAATTCGTAACCAATTTCATATTTTCTAGTATTATATTCTTTTGCTAAAATTTCATATGCATTTTTATTAATTTCTATATATTTCTTATTCATCATAAATCCTATTCCTTTCTATTAATTTTTTATATCACAAAAAGCAATAATTATCAACTAATTATCTATTTTTCTAAATATTTATGTAAAGAATTATATTTTTCATTTTCTATTGATTTTTTCGCTTTTATATACTATAATATGTTTGATTTGCCTGCATAGCTCAGTTGGTAGAGTGCAGCCTTGGTAAGGCTGAGGTCACGGGTTCAATTCCCGTTGTAGGCTCCATTATGTATTTTCGTTAAAATCTTTAAAAGTGTAAGAAAAAGTAGTCTTTATAAAGACTACTTTTCTAATCATTTCATAAATATAATACATTCCATAGCAATCCTTATACATTCCTGATACTGAATTTATGTATTCTTTTTCCTCTTGATTCGGCTTGTAATTCTCTCCTAAGCCAATTAATCGCACAATTCTTGTTTCTTCAACACAAGCACTTGCCAATGGCTTTACATCCGTACTCCAAATCTCTGAAAATGTTGTCATGTTCATAATCCTCCTTGTACTCACTCGGTGGTCTGTGCCTCCGAAATTTATTATTCAAAGGCAACAAAATTTGTTACTTTTGCATTATAACACGTTTTTTTCAAGAGCACAAATAAAATAGACACCAAAATCTTACTAAAAGATTATAGGTGTCTTTTACTTTCTTAGTTATCGTAGTATTCTGCCTTCATTAGTCTAAATAGTCTATGTCTCACAGAATTACCAACAACTCTTAAATACCAGTCATTGTTTGACCTATAAAGTTCAAATCCAACAATGACCCGATGCCAGCCTATTTCATGAGACACATTAAACTGCCAAGTTTTTTCCTCACTAGTTGCTATGAAATATGGAGGTTCGGCTTTTGATACCGAATCAACGGCATATATCTCGTCTATAAAGATTATCCTCTGAACCTCCTGACTTTCCTGACTTAATTCTCTTAGTTCCACTGTTACTTTCTTTTTTTCTTTATGTTCCTGTAACAGTTTTTCTTTCTTCAGAATAGTGCCCTTATCCATAGCATTAAATGCTATGGCATATAAATCAATCTGGCAATTCACGACTTTTTTTCTAAATCCTGTTGATATGCTTATCCGTGTAATTCCCTCTTTTGTGAGGTTTACACTCTGATTTCTTGTAATTTCTACTGTTTTCATTATTTTTTGTCCTCCTTCTAACTAAGAATTCACCATACATGGCAAAAAAACTTTTCAACTTACTGTAAAGCTCTATATTTATTTTAGCATCACATTTATTTTCTGTCAACTTATATTTTTCTCGAAACTATTGAAAAATAAATAAATTCATGATACTCTTATTGCATTCTAGCAAATGCTAGACTAAATTTTATACTCCTGTTTTTCAGCACAGGTTAATTATATAGAACGCGCGGTAAAATTATTATTTTAAGGAGGAAATGTCATGAAGAAAATATTATTAAATATTTACCGGGTCATTGTTGGTAATGAATTCGGTTGGAGTGTAGAAGGCAACGAGCAATGGTATTATTTTTTATCATTAGTAATTAATTACAGGAAATAATATTTTTCTAAGAATACCTAAAGATTATGAAAACAATATATATTATGGTCTAAAAAGCATTACTGCAATATTATTCTTTCATACTATTTTGTTTGGTATATTTGTTGGTATTACATGAAATTTGCCTATAGCTTTATGGATAAGAATTATAATTTAGGAATATTTTCCTACCTATTTTTCAATGTGCTGAATACTTCTCTTTACTTTTTTATTTAAAATACATTCACTAAATTAAACTTATATTTTTCTTGAATATGTTCAAGTACGAACTTTCCAACATCAAATTCTGAAGCAGCAGAAGAATAATCTTCTGTTTGAATATAACTTTTAGCCGACACGATAGCAGTATCAACTTTTTCAAGTTCATCATGTTCTATATAACAGGCTAACTTATCATGTTTTTTATTCCACATTTCATCTAATTCTGTTATTTTTTTATCTATCTTATCTTTATTTTCTTCAATTGCTAACTCTTTTAGTTCTGCAAATATTTTTGTTATATCTTTTGTTATTTTATTTGTATAATTTTGAGTAAACATATCTAATGAAAAAATAGAAACTACAATTATAACACATATCACCGTCTCTTTTAGCATTGCTCCACCATCCTTTTTTATTTTTTTAATGGCTGACAGAAAAATTGATTATCTCCATCAATCGTTACTATTAGCGCCTCTTCTGGTTTAATTCCAAATTTCTCAGTTTGTTTTTGTAACCATACATAATTTTTTCCTATTTTTTCTAAATTCTTATACATTACTTTTCCGTCAACTACTAAATCATATGGAATTCCTTCGTATTTAGGTTCCATATTGAAATCTTCTGGTGTTGTAGGTCTTTTATTTGGTTTTGGAATTACTGTCACTTGTCCACTTGTTTCTAAAACAGCATATTCAACATCTCCTATATTAAATATATTATTGTCTCTTAACCTTTCTTCTAGCTCGTTTATCGTAAATCTTTCTCTTTTAAGGACTTCTTCATCTATCTTTCCCCTAAATATTAATATTGAAGGTTTTCCACATATTATTTCTCTAATTTTTGTACTTTTCATATTCAACATGGATATTACAAGATGCATTACTAATAATCCAAGTATTGGTATTATTCCATTTGATATTGGTACTCCTGTTTCTGTCATTGGTAAACTTGCTAAATCTGCAATCATTATTGAAATTGCTAATTCAAATGGCTGAAGCTGTCCTATTTCACGTTTTCCCATTAATCTCATTACTATCAATACAATTATGTATAACACAATTGCTCTAAAAAATGTTATTAACATCAAATTTCCTCCATTTTTATTTATATATATTTTTCACATTTTTTAGGTATTTATACGATTTTTGTATAATTATTTTTTTGTTGTAAATAATATTTATATAACCTTGAAAAAATAAAATTGTAAAAACTAATAAGGAGGTTTTTGATATGTCAAATTCTCAAAGTAATAGCACCACAGGTGCTTCTACAGTTTGGCAAATTGTTAGTAGATTAGTTACAGCTGCTATAGTTTTGGCCATTACAGCATTTTTTACACCTAACTTTAGTATAAATAATATATGGTCTTTAGCTCTTGCTGCAGTTGTTTTAACAATAATGGATTATTTAATAATCAAATTTACAGGTCTACATGCAAGTCCATTTGGTAAAGGATTTGTTGGATTTGCTTTAGCTGCTATTATTTTATATTTTACACAGTATTTTGTGGCTGGCTATTCTATTTCTTGGATGGCTGCTATAATCGGTGCTTTAATTTATGGAGTGGTAGATTACTTTATACCTGGAACTCAACAGATGTAAAAAAAATACGGCTTTTATATAAAATATTCAAAATGTCCAGTAATATAATATTTTTCACACCTTGGTGTCGCAACTTTCAATTTTATTTATTTGACAGTTGCTCCATTTCGCATTCGCTTCGCTCATTTGCTCGCTTACGCGGTGTTTCAAAATATTATATTACTGGACATTTTGTTTAATATTGTTAAAAGCAGTTATTTTTTTACTACTATTTCGTTTTGGTTCTTGTATATGCTGTTTTCTGGTACAACTCCTCTTACTGATGATAGTGGATATATGTTTGTATTTTTCCCAATAACACTTCCAGGATTTAATACACTTCCACATCCTACTTCTACACCGTCTCCAATCATTGCTCCAAATTTTTTCAATCCTGTTTCTATTTTTTCTTCTCCATTTTTTACAATTACTAATTTCTTGTCTGATTTTACATTTGATGTTATTGACCCTGCTCCCATATGAGATTTGTAACCTAATATAGAATCTCCTACATAATTGTAATGTGGTACTTGAACATTATTAAATAATATTACATTTTTTAATTCTGTAGAGTTTCCTACTACTGCATTATTGCCTACAATAGCATTGCCTCTAATAAATGCACAATGTCTAACTTCAGCATTTTCGCCAATTATTGCTGGGCCTTTTATATATGCAGATGGATATACATTAGCAGATTTTGCAATCCATATATTTTCACCTTTTTGCTCATAAATGTCTTTATCTAACATTGGTCCTATTTCTAATATAAATTTGCTTATCTCAGGTAAAGCTTCCCATGGATATTCAAATTTTTCTAATAAGTCTTTAGCTATTGTTTCTTCTAAATTATATAAATTTTTAATTTTACAATTTTTCATATTTGTCCTCCATTGATCATTTAGGACCGGTTCTGTTTTGTCCCAAGAATGGTACTTTTTTGTGCACTGCGCATTTGGGACCGGTTCTGTTTTGTGCTATTTTGTAACAGCTTGTTTTGCGTAAAATTTTTCATATAGTTCTTTAGCTGTTCTTGGACTATCTACACCTTCTTTATTTTTTACAGGTGCAAAGTCATCTTCTCTCCTTCCACGAAGTATTGCAATGTCGTCAAAGAATTCGAATGCATCAAATATAAATGATTCAAATTTATATGAGTTTGGCTCTGTTGGTATTATTTCTTTGCCATTTTCATCTATATATGCATTTTTCTTGTGTGCACTGTGATACATCAATATTTCATTACTTATTTTTTCTACTGCGTCTATTGTATATAGATTACACATTATGTGTGATTCTCCATATTTTAGTTCTCCGTCACTATCTACTTCTTCTGCCATTTTTTCTGGTAATTCTGTATATTCTATTACTTTTGGGTGTCCATTCATTTTGCAAAATACTCCTACTCTTTCGTGTGGATTTGCTTTTACTACTGATTTTGAAGCTATTTGAACATTTTGGTCAATTGCCATTCCAAGTAATGTTACATCAACCATTTTTAATAATGCATTATCAACACTACCTATAAATATCCATTTTACTCCTCTTTCTTTCATATCTGCTAAACATCCACTTGAGCGTAATGATGCATAAGTTCCACCATTTCCGTCTGATGCTTCTCTTATTTTAAAGTCTTTTCCTATAAGTAGTTTTCCTTCTTCATTTACTAATGGTAATTCACTTTGTGTAAAGATTGTTACATAATTTTTGTCATATCCAAAGTAATTATTTTTTTCTAAAAAATCTACTGTTTGTTTATTATTTTCTTTGCTTGTCATTATGTACCAAGGAATTGTTACTCCATATTTTTGATTTGCTTCTTTTAAATTTTCTGTTAAAATTTCAAATAAGTATTTTCCTTTTCCATATACATCTAATTTAAAGGTTCCTTTTGGTCCTGAGTGTCCTAATCTTGTACCTTGACCTCCTGCCATTGTTACTACTGCATATTTTCCACTTCTTACAGCATCTTCTCCAAGTTCATCAAATTTGTTTCTTTGTTCTACTGTAAGTTTTGCTTTATCTAAATATTTTAATGGTTCTATTTTACTTTCTTTAAATTCTATCGCCTTTTTGGTGTTATGATATAACTCCATTATTTGATGGAAATCAATTGAATTTATTTGTTTGATTAATTCATCTTGTTGTTTTTCATTTAATTTCTTTAGTAATTTTATTATATGATCTTGTTTATACTCTTTTAAAATGTCTATTGTGTCTTGTAATTTATCCATTTTGATTCCGTCCTTTCCTGTTTTATTTTTATTAATAAAACAGTTTTTGTATATTATATGTATTTTAACAGTCCAATTCTATCACATTACTGTTTTTTTAGCAAGTTTTTTTTATATGTCTGTCATATTCTCAAAAAATAGTCCATATATATTAATAAAAGTTTGTCTATCAAGGAGGTATTATAGATGGAAAATATAGGCTTATATCAAGATATAGCCAAACGAACTGATGGTGATATTTATATTGGAGTTGTTGGTCCTGTAAGAACAGGCAAATCTACTTTCATAAAAAAATTTATGGATTTACTTGTTATTCCAAATATAGATAATGAGTATAAAAAAGAAAGAGCAAAAGATGAGTTACCACAAAGTGCTGGTGGTCGTACTATTATGACTACTGAGCCAAAGTTCGTTCCTAATGAGGCTGTAGAAATTACAATAGATAAAAATTTAAAATTAAAAACTCGTTTAGTTGATTGCGTTGGCTACCTAGTTGATAATGCAATTGGATATTTAGAAGATGACATGCCAAGAATGGTAAAAACTCCATGGTCTGAAGAAGAAATCCCTTTCGAAACTGCTGCCGAAATTGGTACAAAAAAAGTTATTGAAGAACATTCTACTATTGGTATTTTAATAACTACTGATGGTAGTGTTACAGATATTCCTCGTGATGATTATGTAAAAGCCGAAGAACGTGTTGTTAATGAACTTCGTGCAATTAACAAACCTTTTATAATTTTATTAAATTGTGCTAATCCATCTTCTCCTGAATCAAGAGAGTTGGCAGTGCAATTGTCTGATAAATATAACACTAAAGTTATGCCTATTAATTGTGAAGACTTAACTGCTGATGACATAAATTCTATGTTTGCTAATCTTCTTTATGAATTCCCTGTTGATGAGATTAAAATTAGTTTTCCTAAATGGATTGATGGTTTAGATTTTTCTCATCCATTGAAAGTAAAATTATTTGAACAATTACAAGATGCTTTTACTGATATTTCTGCTTTAAAAGATGTTTCTAATTGTGTTTCTAAAATTGAGAGTACTGACATAATTTCTAAAACATTTGTTGATAATATTATGCTTGGCACAGGTAAAGTTTGCATTTCTATTCAATTAAAAGATGAATTATTTTATAATGTACTTTCTGAAATGACTGGCATGGAAATTACAAATGAAGGCGAACTTTTCTCTATTATGAGTGATTTGTCTACCACAAAAAAGAAATATGATAAAATCGCGTATGCTTTAGAAGAAGTAAAAACTAAAGGGTATGGTATTGTTACACCTTCTATTGATGAGTTAGTCTTAGAAGAGCCAGAAATGGTTAAACAGGGTTCTCGCTTTGGTGTAAAACTAAGAGCTACTGCTCCATCAATTCATATGATAAAAACGAATGTAACTACTGAAGTTTCTCCTATTGTTGGTTCTGAAAAACAGTCTGAAGAATTGGTTAATTATCTTCTTTCTGGCTTTGAAAATGATCCTACAAGTATTTGGAGTTCTAACATCTTTGGCAAGAGCTTAAATGAGCTTGTTAATGAAGGTCTACAAACTAAACTTGCAAAAATGCCTGTTGAGGCTCAAATGAAACTCCAAGAAACTTTAGAACGTATTGTTAATGAGGGTTCTGGCGGATTAATTTGTATTATACTATAATTAACAAAAAAGAATAGTAAAACAGCAAACTGTTGACTATTCTTTTTTCTTATACTCTATTATTTCAATATCACTATTTTTACTTCTTTCAACCATACAATTATAAACTTGATCTCGTAAATTGTATTTTTGTTCTTGTAAACTTAATCCATCTTTCGGAAAAAATGGTCCATCAATATAAGTAACTACTTTAAATTTATCATGATTCTTACCATAACTCTGATATGTGTTAGTCATACAAAAAGTAGGTTTTTTATATTGCACAGGATATTTAAATGACACTGCTTTAAATGGTCTTATTTTTGTATAAAATGGCCATATATGTGCTTCTGGATAAATTGTTATAGGATGTCCTTTATCAATATGTGTTTCTATTGCATTTATAAAATTTTTCATTCCATTTTTATTATTAGGTATTGGGATTGCTCCAAGTAATTGAATAGAGTTTCCTAAAAATTTCATAGAAACATTTTCTGGATTTACAATAAAATGATTTCTTTTTGGATATATTGGCAAACTTGGAATAAATACATCTGCAAATACCTGTGTATGATTTACATATACAAAATAAGAATCTTTTTTATATGGCTTTAATTTTTCTTTTCCTATATATTTTATTTTTAGTTTGTATTTTCCATAAATAAGTTTTATTGGCATACTTAATACATTTTGCAATAAAAAAGAACAAAAATCCCACAAAGGATTTTTATGTATGTATTTATAGTTTTTATCTATAATCCTTGGTGTGATTTCTGCTCCTGAAAATTCATCATTTAATTCATCTTTATAATAATATACTTGTTTAGATTTCTTCATTTATTTCCTCTTTTATTGTTGTATATTCTAATGGAATTCCATAAAATTCTTCATATATATTTTTCCAAACTTCAAAATTTTTATTTTTCATTTCTTCTACATTTTCTTTTTCTGATAATGTTACGTCTGGATAAATTGGTTTTTCTATATGTACATAATATTCTTTTACAGGAAATCCATCTTCACCAATAATATTGCTATCTTTCATTGTTATAAAGATTGGTATTACTGGCACATTACTTCTTGTAGCAATTTTATATGCTCCATTTTTTAATGGTTTTGGTTTCTCATAATTCCACCATAAGCTTTGTTCTGGATAAATTAATATAAAATCTCCTCTTTTTAAGATAGTATCAGCTGCTTTCATAAAATTTATCATTGTTCTTGTATTTGAACTTAATGGTAATGTGTCTGCATTTCTGAATAAAAAACCATAAAATCCTGGAAAGTTTGTATAATTTCCTTCTCTTATAACTTTATATAATTTTTTCTTTTTTCTTTGTCCTGATAATGAAAAGATTTCTTCTATTGTAAATGAATCAAATGGATTAAAATGATTACATGTTATTAATGCTCCATTTTTCATTTCACTTAGATATTCAAGTCCTTCTACATCTTTTATAATTAATTTATTATCTTTTATTATTGCATCTAAAAATCTTTCTCCTAGTTTGTTAGCAAATTTATTTTTCCATTTATTTGTTCTTTTTGTTTTTAGATAGTCTACATTTTCAGGTGTTAATTCTATTGTAGGTGGATCATTTTCTGCATCAACATCAAATTTTCCTTCTTTTTCTAATTGTTTTATTTTTTCTAATATTTCTATTCTTTCTTGTGATTTTTCTGTTACTTGAACATTTCTATATATTCTATCATCACCAACACAGTCTGACTCTTTTTGTGCAAGTTCTCTTAATGCAATATCCGCTTCTCTATCTTTATATTTCATTTCATCTGAAAAATCTTCTTTTATTTTATAAATTGTATCATAAAATTCTGTTTGCTTTGCAAGTTCCCAAAAATATTTTCCAAATCTTATATCATTATAATGCCATGGTTTATATTGATAATTATAATGAATTAGTTTTATATCTTCTTCTTTCATATCATCACTTGCTGTAGGCATTAAATTCCATGCTGTTTCTATAAGTTTTACTCTTCCTTTACAAATTCTATTTAAGTAATCTTGATCTTGAACTACTGAAAATTTTATATTTTCCAATAAATATAAAAACTTTTCTTGAAATTGAAATTTTCTAAGTTCATCTAAATTCATCACTAACATTCCAGCATTAAAATATGTTTTATAACTAGCAACTCCTACTACTTTTTCTACATATTCTTGGAATACTTCATTTTTTTGAATTATATCATCAGGTACTGCTCCTAATAAATTATCTCCAATATCTATATTGTATAACTCTGCTATATCTTTTAATAACACTATATCACAGTCTAAATATATTGCTTTATTATATTGCGGATATAGATTTGATATAAATAATCTAAAATATGTTGTCATTGAAAAATAATCTCTTGTGTATAATTTTCCTTTTATTTTCTCTATATAATAATTTAAATCTACATATTCTATATTTACATTTTCTCTTGTATATTTACTAATTTTTTCTTTACTTTCTTCGCTCATATTAGTATATAATACTTTTATCACATAATAATTTTCATTTGATGCATTATTTACCAATGATTGCAATGTTACTGCTAAAAATGGTACATATTTATCATCAACGGCAAAGAATATTGGTATTATTTCTTGATATTTTTCCATTTAAACTTCCTCTTTCATTCTTGTATTGTATTCTTCTTTTAATTTTAAATATTCTTCTAAATCTTTGTCAAAATAATAACATTTTAGAACCTTATGAACTTCTTCTACATTCCATTGTTTAAAATTTTCTGTATGTGGATATGGTAACAATAATAGTCTTTTACAAAAATGACATATTACTGTGTCTTTTTTATTAAATTTTGATTGTTCATTATATATTCTTGGTATAATTTTCTTTTTGGTTGTTGACCAAAATATTGCATCTTGATCTGCAAATAACATTTTTTTAGTTTTTATTTTTTCTCTAGCTTTTTCTAAAAGCTTTGTTTCTTTTATTTTTTTCATATTTAATAATAGCATTCCTGCATTTATATAATCTGGTCTTATTAACCAAGATCCATATTTTTCTTTTACTGCTGCATATTCATATTCTGTAATATCTATGTTATACAACTCAGATATATCTCCACCTGCCATCATATCTATATCTAAGTATAATAATTTTTCTGGCATTGCTGATACTAAATCTGCTAATAAACGTAATAATGTGTATGGTGTACAATATGCCCCTTCATTTGCACAATTTTTAAATTGTTCTTCATATATGTCTGTTACATCTATTCTTATTACTTGATTTTTTGAATTTTTTTGTTTAACTACTTTGTCTAAAAATTTTACTTGTTCTTCATTTATTGCTGTATATTCTGGTTTTATTCTTGTTAATTCTGCTGTGAATATATAACATTTAATTGCTTCTTGTGTTCTGTTTGTTATTGATATTAGCTCTGTTAGAGCTCCATCAAATACTTTTTCGTTTCCACATAATAATAAGTTTATCATCTCATCCTCTTCTTTTAATTTTTTTCACTTATTAATTTTAACATTTTGTTTCATTTTTATCAAGAATTTTTTTACATTATTTCTTTAGATTTTATTAATTATATCTATTATAGTAAAAAAAAGTGCACCTATGTGCACTTTTTTTACTTGACATACATTTCTAATGCCTTTAGCAGAGTTAGCTGATATCTTTTTGTTTTATCAAAATTTTCTAACTCTTTATGATATTCGTAGAGTTCTGTTAACTCTTCTAAAGAAATACCATAAATTTTTAGTAACTCTGCCAACTTCTTGGTAGAAATACTTTTTTTGCCTTGTTCCAATTCGCTTAAATATGAAGTAGCAATTTTTTTGTTTTTAGCTACCTGATTTTTTTTCATATCTCGCGATATCCGAACAATTCTTAAAATTTCTCCATATCCTTTGTATTTACTCATTTTTTTCTCCTATAAATATACTTTGAGAATTGCCTTTCTCCAGGCTTTACTACATTACTATTTTATTATAATATAATTTTACATAATTTGCAAGATGCACTTTAGTAGATTATTTCATTTATATTTCCTATCATATATAATGGTATATTTATAAGCCAATCTTCTTTTCTATAGTTAGCCATTGATGTTCTAACATTAACTTTAGTATCATATTTTTGTACAAATGATTTTAAACTCTTTGCTTGTAAATTTTCATTTGACTTTACTTCAATAGGAATATTATTTTTCCCAAGTTGAATTATATAATCAACTTCTGCTATTCCCTTGTCTGCTGACCAGTAAAATATTGGTACATCTGTATTTGTTTTTAATTCAGTTAATACAAATTGTTCTGTTAATGAACCTTTAAATTCCACAAATATCTCATTTCCATCAATTATCGTTGTTGCATCAATATTAGCCATTGCACATAATAGCCCAACATCTAATAAATATAGTTTAAATGCACTAAAATCTTGATATGCTGATAATAGAACTTTGCAATCATTTACCCTATTTACTTGATAAACTAATCCACAGTCTATTAGCCATGATAGTGCTAATTCATATTCTCTTGCTCTTGCACCTTGTTTTATTAATCCATATATAAATTTTTTATTCTCTTTAGCAAGTTGAGTTGGGATATTATTCCATAACTGTCTTATTCTTGGTACAACTGCATTTGGTGCATGTTTTGAAAAATCTTGCTCATATGCTGTTAATAATTCGTTTTGTTTTCTTCTAACTTCTCCAAAATCTTTATTTTGTACATATGCATTCACTACTTCTGGCATTCCACCAATATACATATATTGTTTTAAGTATTGTTTTAATTTATCTGAAAATACATTTATTAAATCTATATCATTATTTTTTATTAGTTCTACTAATTGTTTTTCTCCTAGTGCTTCTAAAAATTCAAAAAAATTTAGCGGATATAAATCTAAGAAATCTACCTTTCCTACTGGAAATGATGTCCCTTCGTGCATTGCTACACCTAATAGTGAACCTGCTGCCACAATATTATATTCATTAGCTTTTTCGCAAAAATATTTTAATGCTGTTACTGCTTTAGGCGTTTCTTGAATTTCATCAAATATAATTAATGTATTTTCTGCTTCTATATTTACTCCAGATTCTATCTTTAATCCTTGTATTATTCTTTCTATGTCAAAGTCTCCTGAAAATAGTTGATTCATTCTCTCATTATCATCAAAATTGATATATGCTACTTGTTGATATTCTTGTTTTCCAAATTCTTTTATTAGCCAAGTTTTCCCTACTTGTCTTGCGCCCCTTATTATTAATGGTTTTCTATCTTTTGATTTTTTCCACACTTTTCAAACGACTTTTGTGTGAAATCTCACGTTTTATAAACGACTCACAAATAAACCATCTTGATTGCTATCAATTTTTACTGTTGTATTAGGCAATATTTCTTGTGATAAAATCTTTTTAGCAATTAAAGTCTCAAGCTTTTTCTGTACAAACCTCTTTAAAGGTCTTGCACCATATACTTCATCATAACCATTATCTATTAAATAATCTTTAGCAGATTGAGTCAATTCAAGTTTGATGTGCTTATCTTCAAGTCTTCTTTCCAAATCTTTAATTAGAAGTTCTAGTATTTTTGATATTTCTGTTTTGCGAAGTGGTTTGTAGAAGACTATTTCATCTAATCTATTTAAAAATTCTGGTCTAAAGCTTCTCTTTAATAATTCCTCTACTTTGTTTTTAGCCTCTTCTGAAATTTCTCCATTTTCTTGAATCCCTTCCAAAATATATTCTGATCCCAAGTTTGATGTTAAAATTATAATTGTATTTTTAAAATCTACAGTTCTGCCTTGTGAGTCTGTAATACGTCCATCATCTAAAACTTGTAACAATACATTAAATACATCTGGATGTGCTTTTTCAATCTCGTCAAATAATACAACTGAATATGGTCTTCTTCTAACTGCTTCTGTTAATTGACCACCTTCATCATATCCTACATATCCTGGAGGCGCACCAATTAATCTTGAAACAGAATATTTTTCCATATATTCAGACATATCAATTCTTACCATATTATGTTCATCATCAAATAGTGCTTCTGCAAGTGATTTTGCAAGCTCTGTTTTACCAACACCTGTTGGACCTAAGAACATAAATGAACCTATTGGTCTACGTGGGTCACCTATACCTGCTCTTGAACGCATAATTGCCTCTGAAACCTTTTCAACAGCTTCGTCTTGACCTATTACCCTCTTATGAAGAATTTTATCTAGGTTTAGAATTTTTTCTCTTTCACCTTCCATTAATTTAGTAACAGGTATTCCAGTCCATCTTGATATAATTTTTGCGATTTCTTCGTCTGTTACTTTATTTCTTAACAATCCATCTTCTTTGCTTTTTTCTGAAATTTCTTCTTCTTTTTCTAGTTCCTTTTGTAATTCAGGAAGTTTACCATATCTTAATTCTGCAACTTTATTTAAGTCATAACTTCTTTCTGCTTGCTCAATTTGAGCATTAGTTTGCTCAATTTCTTCACGCAATTTCTGAACTTTTCCAATGGCAGTTTTTTCATTTTCCCATTTTGCCTTCATTGCATCAAATTTAGTTTTTAGCTCTGCTTTTTCTTTTTGAATATCTTCTAAACGTTGTTTTGAGATTTCGTCTTTTTCTTTACTTAAAGCAGTTTCTTCAATTTCTAATTGCATAATTTTTCTAGAAACTTCATCAAGTTCTGTTGGCATTGATTCCATCTCTGTTTTGATCATTGCACATGCTTCATCAATCAAGTCAATTGCTTTGTCTGGCAAAAATCTATCTGATATATATCTATGTGATAATGTTGCTGCTGAAATTAAAGCATTATCTGATATTTTTACACCATGATATACTTCATATCTTTCTTTCAAGCCTCTTAAAATTGAAATTGTATCTTCTACTGAAGGTTCATCTACCATTACTGGTTGGAAACGTCTTTCAAGTGCTTGGTCTTTTTCAATATATTGTCTGTATTCATTTAAAGTTGTTGCACCAATACAGTGTAACTCTCCTCTTGCCAACATTGGTTTTAACAAGTTACCTGCATCCATCGCACCATCTGTTTTTCCTGCACCTACAATTGTGTGAATTTCATCAATAAATAAAATTATACGTCCTTCACTCTTTTTAACTTCTTGTAGTACAGCTTTTAACCTCTCTTCAAACTCTCCTCTATATTTAGCACCTGCAATAAGTAATCCCATATCAAGAGAAAATATACTACATTCTTTTAAGCCTTCTGGTACATCTCCTCTAACAATTCTTAGAGCTAATCCTTCTGCAATAGCAGTTTTACCAACACCCGGTTCACCAATTAAACAAGGATTATTTTTAGTTTTTCTTGATAAAATTCTAATAACATTTCTAATTTCAGAATCTCTACCAATTACAGGGTCTAGTTTTTGCTCTCTTGCCATTTGTGTTAAATCTTGACCATATTTTTTAAGCACATCATAAGTATCTTCTGGATTATCAGAAGTAACTCTTGTATTACCTCTAACCTCTGACAAAGCCTTTAAGAACTCATTTTTAGTAATATTATATCTACGTAATAAATCTTTAATTTTGCTATTAGCATCGTCAAAAATCCCAATCATAATATGTTCAACAGAAACATATTCATCCTTCATCTTTTTAGCAATGTTTTCTGCATCAGCCAATGTCTTATTAACGTCTTGTGATACATAAATACTATCACTTTGTGTTGCTCCTCCAGTAACTCTTGGCATATTATTAATTATATTTCTAAGTTCCTCCTCTAGCCCATCTGTTGTACTAATTTTTTTCAATAGTTCTTTAATCAAACTATTGTCTTGCTCCAATAAAGCTAATAACAAATGTTCTTGCTCTACTTGTGCATTTTGCTTTTCTACTGCTAATGTTTGCGCACTTTGTATTGCTTCTAATGATTTTTGAGTAAATTTTTGAATATTCATAATACCTACCTCCTTTTGCACATTTGGGACCGGTTCTGTTTTGCTCATAAGACTGGTACTTTTTTGCTCACTGCGCATTTGGGACCGGTTCTGTTTTGTGCACTTTTCATTTTTCCTATGCATTTAGACCGAAGACTTGATGTCTCGGCCTTTTTCTTTTATTATTTCTCTTTTGACATTTATTATTATATCATTTTATTTTAGCACTGTCAATAGTAGAGTGCTAACTTATATTAAAAAAATCTCAGGATTTTATAACCCTAAGATTTAATATGGTGGACAGGGAAGGATTCGAACCTTCGTACTCGTATGAGAACAGATTTACAGTCTGCCGCCTTTAGCCACTCGGCCACCTGTCCAAATCTTTTTATTACTTATGTAATAAAAAAAATGGTGCTCCCACTAGGACTTGAACCTAGGACCTACCGGTTATGAGCCGGTTGCTCTAACCAACTGAGCTATAGGAGCATGTAATATTTTTTTATTGCTCAACGCAGTTCTTAGTATAACCCATTTATTTTTAATTGTCAATACTTTTTTCAAAAATTTTCAAAATATTTTTCACCCTATTTTACAATATACATTTAAATGCTGCAGAAAATTAACTTAAAAAATCACCATTTCTTATTTTTGTCATATTATGTAATATACAATCAAGAAAAGGAGGATTAATATGTTTACGCGTAGATATCAAAAATGCCGTTGCATGAATAATAATGCATGTTGCAATACTGCTAATAACATGCTCGAAGACAAATGTAATGATGTTTGTCCTTGTAATTACGAAATGAATGTTGCAGACGAATGTGAATGTGGATTTGACGAAGAATATGAAATGAGTGTTTTTCCAGAAAATCCAATGTTAGCTCAAAGCTATGTTCCTTGGCAATACATGGATAAAACTTTTAAACCTTGTGTTGGTTTAAAAATGGGAACTATCTTCCCTGAATTAGTAAGTCCTTATATGCCTTGCCAATCAATGAGAGTTAACGAATTCTTAGAAGCAACAAATACTATCAGAGAGGGGTGTAATAAATAATGATGAATGATACAAATAGAAACTGCAATTGTATGGGCAATACGAATACTATGAATTCTATGCCTACAATGACAACAAACACTATAAATATGTCTTTTAATGATGACTGTAGACCAACTCAAAAAGAAATGTTGCAAAATATAAAATGTTTAAATTTTGCTATAATCGAATTAGGTCTTTATTTAGACACCCATCCAGATGATGAAAAAGCTCTTTGTCTACACAGAAAATATTGCAAAGATTACAGAGAATTAACTGACAAATATCAAAAAATTTATGGGCCTTTGACAATCCAATTTCCTTGCAACAAATGGAGATGGCTTGAAGAACCATGGCCTTGGGAAGGAGGAATTGTTTAAATGTGGACTTATAATAAAGTTTTAGAATATCCAATTAATATTAAATGCTCAGACCCACGTCTTGCAAAAGTTATTATTAGCCAATATGGAGGTCCAGACGGCGAACTTGCTGCCTCTCTTAGATATTTATCTCAAAGATTCGGTATGCCAGACCAAAAGGCTAAAGCTATTTTAAATGATATTGGTACAGAAGAATGAGTACCATGATGTTGTCAATAGTTAAAGACATTGATTACAACTTTAACTATTGACTGCAAGATAGTATTAAAATTTA
>CAKOYU010000017.1 GCA_934130975.1 uncultured Clostridia bacterium
AACAAACCAAATAAGAAAGGAAATGATTAAAAATGGAATTAAAATATACAAGAACTGGTGATTATGAATTACCAAATTTAACTTTAAATGATAACAAAAAAGGAACTAATAAATGTTTAAAATTAAGAAAGGAATAATCAAATTATGGAAATAAAATATACAAGACAAGGAGATTATTTAATACCAAATTTATATTTAGAAAAGGATGATAATTGTAGAAGAATTGGAAAATATGGATTGTTAAGATTACACTTTATTGCACAAAATAAAGAAGCACTTTATGAAACACTTTTAATGACAAATAAACTTACTCATCATCTTCTTTTAGTCAGTGATTCTTGTGAAAGTTTATACAAAATACTAATGGAAGATTATATAAAAAATGATGAAAGACTATCTGAAAAAAATAAAGAATTAAATCCATTAGAATGGACAAAATTAATGAATAATTACAAAAATAAGGCTGAAGAAATTGTGTTAAATAAATATGTTTTTGTGTAAATAATCTTTAAAAAAGAGGAAAAAATTATCAAAATAATTTAATCCTCTTTTTATAATATGGGAGTAAAAGTCGTGTCTAGCAAGCACTGAATTTATACTCCAGCATAAATTCTACTATGGGAATTCCCATACCCTTTATCCTAATTATTTATTAATTTGTAATATTCTCCTTGCTTATCTATTAAATCTTTATGATTACCTTCTTCAATTATTTTTCCATCTTTCATAAGAAGAATTTTATCACAATTTTTTATCGTAGATAACCTATGAGCAATTATAAAACAAATTCGTCCTTTAATTATTTCGTTTATTGCATTTTTAATAAGTTGTTCATTTTCATAACTTAATGATGATGTTACTTCATCTAAAATTACTACACTTGGATTTTCAACAAGTATTCTAGCAAAATTTATCATTTGCTTTTCACCTTGTGATAATAAATCTTTATTTTTATTTAGATTTGTTTCATATCCATTTTCAAGGCTCATAATCTTATCGTGTAATTTTAATCTTTTACATATATTTTTAATATCTTCATCTTTTATATCCTTATTGGCATAATTTACATTTTCATATACATTACCATCAAATATTACAACATCCTGTAAAACATACCCAATTTGATTTCTTAAATCTTGTATTTTATATTTTTTATAATCAACTCCATTTATAATAATTTTTCCATCTTCTAAATCATAAAATCTACATAGCAAATTTACTAATGTTGTTTTACCAGAACCTGTTCTACCTATTATTGCTACCTTATCATTCTTTCCTGTTTTTAAATTAATATTTTTTAGTATTTTTTTATCTTCATTATATGAGAAATTTAAATTTTGAATTTCTATATTTGTGATTTTTTTCAAATCCAATTTACCAGTATCTTCTTCCTGTGAAAAGTTATCATTAAAGTTCAATATTTTAACAAATGATACATAAGATTTATTTATTTTATCAACATAGCTTATTGCAATATCAAAAAAACTTTTTATATCAGAAGTAGCATTAACAAATATCATTAAACTTCCATATGTAAAAATACCAGTTATAATATCTAATCCTCCAATATATACAACAGCAAAAATAGTTATTAAAGAGAAAAAGTTATATACAAATATATATTTTCTAATTAGTTTATCCAAAGTATAAGATTCTTCGTTATATTTTTTTATTAATTTATTTATTTTCTCTAATCTATTTTTTTCTATTTTTAGTGCTTTAACATTTTCAAAACCATTAATTTGTTCAGTTATCCATTTAGTAATTAATATATTTAAATTTCTTATTTCTTTTAACAAATATATAGTTTTTTTATTAGAAAGAATTAAAGAAATATATCCAACAAAGTATATTAAATTTAAAATTAGTGCTAATTTTAAATTTACAAATAATAATATCACAATATAAGTTAAGGCTCTAACAGTAAATCCTATTAATTGATTTCCATTTTGTGTAAAAAATGTTGCTAAATTATCCGAATCATTCATAACTAACTCGAATAATTCACTAGAATTATTTTTATCAAAAAAATTAACTTTTGATTTTATTAATTTATTAAAAATATCTTTTCTAGCATAATTAGAAAAATCACGTTGCAGATGATGTCTAAGCCTACACTGAATTATCCCTTCTATTATTTGAAAAATAACTTTTACAAACATAACTATTGCTAAAAATAGAACTAATTTTATATTTTCTTTAGCAATTGCTTCATCAAATAATGAGTATGTAATAAATTGATCTATTACTATCCATATAGTTGAAGCCATAACATATTCTATAATTGTAATTATAATTCTTTTTTCAAAACAACCGTAATGAAACATTTCTTTAAATTTGTTCATTTGCTCCTCCTATCATATTATTACATATCTCTATTAAGTTATAATAGTTCTTATTTGCTTTAATTAAGTTCATTTGTTCACTTACTATTATTTTTTTGTTATCTATGAAGAATACTGTTGCATTACTTGGAATATTTGATAAATCTTGTGTAATGTAAATAGTAATTACATCTTTATCATATTTTCTTAAATTATTCTTTATTTTTTGTTTTGTTATATTGTCAACCTTACTCAAAACATCATCAAATATTATAATATTTTTCTTTTGAATTAAAGTTCTAGCAATTGATATTCTTTGTTTTTGACCACCACTTAAATCAATTCCTCTTTCTCCTAGTATTTCGGTATATTTATTAGGAAGATTTTCGATTTCTTTATCAATTTCACAGATTTTAGCAACTTCGATTATTTCATTCAAATTATTGTGTTTTTCAAAAACATCAATATTATTTTTTATTGAATCTGAGAATATAAATGGTTCCTGAAATACTACTCCTACATAATCTCTGATAACATCATTACTTAATTTTTTTATATTAACTCCACCAAGTAAAATATCTCCTTCATATGGAATGAAACCAAGTAGTGTTTTTATTAATATACTTTTTCCACTGCCATTATTACCGACTAGATAAATAGTTTGTCCTTTTTCAATTTTAAAAGAAACTTGACTTAATATTGTAATAGAATTTATCTTTATAGAAACATTAATAAATTCAATACTGATATCATTTATCTTACGTTCATCTTTTCTTTTTTCTTCTTCTTTTATCCTTAAAAAATTATTTATTCTATTTGTAGGTACTAAAAATCCATTAACATCATTTATCATATATATAAGTTGAACTACATATTCTAATAAATTACTTGAATATGTCATTAATACCATTAAAGAACCAATATTCATTTTACCATTTATAATTAATAATCCACCAATTAAAAATATAAATGGATCCTTAAATCTTCTCATTCCTGTTCCAATTAATTCATAATATATTAAATAATCTATTAGTTTAGTATCATTTTTTCTATATTCATCACTTATATTGTTAAAATCATCTATTTCTTTTTTTTCTCTATTAAAAATTTTTATCATTTTTGGATTATAAACTGCATTCATTGTTCTAGAAATTAAATCTTCGTGTAAATCAATATTCTTTTTTACTATTGGCTTTGTTACTTTTAAATAAACAATTGACATTATTGTAATTATTAATATTATTACCCCAATGACTATACTTACTATGAAATTAAGATTAAGTATCTCATACATTGAAAAAATTAATATAAATATCGAGTCAACAACTAAATTGAATTTACTTGTTATAAAATCAACAAATGTATTAGAGTCAGAACTTACTCTTTGTAAAATCTGTGATTTACCATATTTTATATATTCACCATATTCTAAATAGGTAGTATGATTTAGCAATTCAATTTTCAAATTTTTATTCATACGTAATCTAAGTTTTGTATTAAACATACTTTTTATATAATTTGAGATACAAATTATAATTATAAATATAAGCATATACATAGCAAGAACAATTAATTTTGACTTAATATCATCACTATAAAAACTTTTTGTTATATATCCTGGTAAAACCATTTTTTTCATTATGACACCATCTATTACAAATGAAATAAATTTTGTTAAATATATTGTTAAAAAAGAGGATATTATGCTACAAATTAGAATTACAAACATATATAATTTTGTTGCTTTTAAAGATTTGTTAAAAACGTTTTTCATATTATACTCCCAACTTTGCGTTAATTAATATTACATAGCATATATTATACAATATTCGCCATTTTTTTTGCAATACTCCCATTGAAATATAATAAGATTTCATATATAATATTTTTAGAAAGAGAGCGTTATGGTTCGTAAGCTGTTGCTTAACCGCTCCATTATGAGTTTTTGTCGAACTCTTTGAAAGTATTGATACTACTAGAGTTTAAGAAAACAAAAAGTGAATATTATTTCGCAAATATAAGTCGATTGAATCGGCTTCTTTTTTTGTTGTATAGGAAAAATCGAAGATTTTGGATATACAACTAAAAAAGAAAGGCAACGACTCACAATCAAACATGGGCGGATAAGTAGGTCTCTTGATTTTCAAAATAATCACTCCTTAAGATGTATTATACGACTTTTGAACAAGATAGTCAAAGTGAAAAGTATGCCCACAAGAACATTTAATAGGGTCGTGTTTAAAATATAATTCAATACGACATCTCCAATTTTTAAGTTGTTTTCTAAATTCAGCAACATGAGGCTTAAGCTCAGAAGTGCCAGTACAAAAGCCTTCTAGGCTAAGAGCAAACCACGTGTTTTACACGTGGTTATGATTAATAATTTTTTTTGATATTACTTTTCCTGTTTTTTCTACATTATAATTTAATTTAAAAAATATACTTACCGAGATAAACTGATATACTGATGAACATACTTGTCCGATACCTGTACAAAATGGTGTTTTTAAAAGAGACATCATCATTCTCAAAACAGAAGCACATATTTTATTAGATGTTGTTTTAAAAGCAGACCATTCTAATTGTAAATAACAAGTTTTAATTCTGTATATAGGATAAATTATGAAATTTACAATTTCGAATCCAAAATAAATCATCGTAATTTTAAAATTCAAATCATAAAATCCATATAAACAAACAAACATAACTAAACTGGTTATAAATAATATACCTAATAATTTATAAGCGTTATTCCTATGATACTTATAATTGAATTCATTTTTACTAATATCAATTGTTGCTGCAGTAACTATTGCATCAGCAGTATCCCATTGTGTATCTGTTATAAGGGCTACAAATGTAAGTGCAATTGTAAATTGTTCACCATACTCCAAAGCATTACTTAAACCAAATAAAAAAATTAAGAAAAACGCAATGTTATCGAACAATTCTACTGAATCATATTTAATACACTTAAAAACATTTAATTTCAATTTAAATTTATTGCTATTTTTTATATAAATATATAAAGTAAATAATGATAATGGAATTAGTGTTGTAGTAATTATAGCAATTTGATTTTTTGTTATTAAAGATGTTCCAATTAATAATATAAAATTTAATAAATTAAATATTAGTGAATATTTATTTGCTAACGTATTTTTTTCTTCATAATATAATTTGTTTAACACCATTGCAAATTCTAAACAAATAAATAATTGTAATACAGAATAGATGGTGAACACTTTATATGTATCGATATCCATGTTCATAAAATTTATATAATTATCTATATTAAATAATAATATTGCAAAAATAATTACCGAAACAATAGTTCCTATAATCATACCTGACATTACAGCATTTTTATTTTTATCTTTTTCCTTACAAATATTAGCACCAGTAGAAAATAATGATTTTAATATATAATATATAAATTGTATTGGATAAGTTAAGGTAAAAATATTAATTAAATTTTTGTCAACTATTATACCTAATAAAAGCCATGAAATTATTGGTATAAAAGACAATAATGATAAGTCAAAACTAATTTTTAATAATCTCTTCATTTTCTAATCCTTCATAATTATTCGGTAAAAGAACTAGGGTGATAAGAATCTATACCCAAAGTTTCTGCTTTTCTTAAAACATCAATTCTATCATCTACAAATGATACTTGTTTTATATCAATGTTATAATGTTTACAATATTCAATTATAACTTCTGGTTTTAATAATGTAGAACATATAAAAAATACATTTTCTCTTTTTATATTTGGATAATGTTCAGATAACCATTTATATTTTTGATCTATTTCAGTATTAGTTGTAACCGCACCTAAAACAAATATTTTATTACTATCTAAATTTTCTACAACTCTTTGCATTGTTTTAAGTGGCCTAGCCTTATAAAACAAATCATTAAACAATAAATCTTCAAGTGATTGACATCCAAGTTCAGAACATCCTCCACCATATAATTTATCTTTATATCTATATTCGGATAATGTTCCATCAACATCAAAAAAAACATATTTTTCTTTTAATTTTTCAATCATAATTATTACTCCTAACATATACTATTTATATCAATTTAAAAACTAAATTAATTATACTATACTTTGACATTTTTTTCTATACTCCTTTGAAAATATCTAGGAAAATGATATAATGAATTTATCAGAAAGATTTAATCAAATCTTATAGTCTTATTTTCGCATACGTGTATAGTTAAGGTTCCAGTAACGTTTCTATTCGAACTTTTTATAGAACAGATAGATAGAAAATCAATCAGTAAAATGGTTAATTTTTTTGTTTTTCTTGAACAAATTTGCTAAATGTTTGAAAGGAATGTTAATAAATTAATAGCTAAATATAACAAAAATATATACAGAAGTACAACCAATATGGTAAAATAAAAATCAGGGGGATGATATAAATGAATAAAAAAAGAAAAATATTAACAATAGTTGGAATTATAATAATATTATTTATAATTGTATTTGTTATAATAAATATGGCAAAGATATTTAGTAAAAAAGCAACAAAATTACAAGCAGTTGAAGGAATTACAGTTGTTCCTACAATGAATGATACAATAACTACTGATAGTAGTTGGTGTGGTACATTTCAATTAGTATGGAATGATATGAAAAATGAAGTTGTAAAGCAAGATGTTATTTTTAATCCTCAATTAGATATGGTAAAAAATTTAAACAAAGAAGATTTTAATGAGACAATGCTTTCAGAAGATTCTTATTATAAGATTTACAGTTTAAAAAGTCTAGCTTTAAAAGAACAAATAGAAAATGGAATAAAAGAAAAATTTAATCAAACAAGCGATATATTAGATGATTTTGATTGGTCAGAGAATGAATTAGATAATCCTAATAATCCATATGAGAGAAGATATTTTTTCTATACAATGTTATATAGAAAATTTGAATTTTTACAAGAGTTTGATAAATTAGATAATGGAGAATTTGGTGATAAATATAAAAATGTCCAATATTTTGGTATAGATAAAGATACACCAAATTCTGTAGGAGAACAAATTGAAGTATTATATTATAATTCAAAAGATGATTTTGCAATTATTATAAATACTAAAACAGATGATGAAGTAATTTTCTGTAAAAATCCTAAAGGAAGTAATTTTAATGATATATATGAAAATATGAATAATGAAGCTAAGAAATATACAGGAAGTAGTTCGTTTGAAAATGTGGATGAATTTAAAGCACCGAATTTAGATGTTAATGAAAAAAGAGAATATACAGAATTAGTAGGGAAGAAATTTAAAACTGCTGATCCAGTTTATGATACAGCAGAGATACAGAAAGCAATACAAACTATAAAATTTTCACTAGATGAAAAAGGTGGAGAGATTAAAAGTGAAGCAGCAATAGATTTAAAAGTAGAGCCTAATTCATTAGTTTCAGAAATACAAAAGGATCAACCGAGATATTTCTATGTAGATAATACATTTGCAATATTTTTACGAGAAAAAGGTAAATCAAAACCATATTTTGCTGGAAGAATTGATGATATAACTAAATTTCAATAAGATTACAGTTTTTTCTTTTGCAAATTATATAATAAAATCCTAAATCTAATGTATTATTTTCATTAATCTAAGTCAAAGATAGCCTAGAATTTAATTCTAGGCTATTTATAAGTGTATATAATATTTAAAAAGTGTTTTAAAATATGACAACTACCATTGAAATTTAATAAGAGTTTATATATAATGTTTTTGGTAATTAGAGAGTAATAAAAATATTGAAAAATAAATATAAATAGTGACAAGACAAAAAAATAGGAGGTAAAAATGAGTGTAACTACAGAAAAAATAAAACAAGAGTTATTGCTTAGATGTGAACAATTTAGAGAAAAAAGTGGATATGATTTTTGGAATGAACATATAAAATATGTTGTTGAAAATGCAATAAAATTAGCACAAAATTATGGAGCTGATGTTGAAATAGTAGAATTAGGAGCATTATTGCATGATATAGCAATGCCATCAGAGTATGGAGAGAGAGATTTGCATCATATTTATGGTGCTGAAATTGCAGAACAATTATTAACAGAATTGAATTTCCCAAAAGAACGAATAGAAAGAGTTAAGAACTGTGTTTTAAATCATAGAGGAAGTACCGATAGAGCAAGAAATACACTAGAAGAACAATGTGTAGCAGATGCAGATGTAATAGCACATTTTGATTGTATACCATCATTATTTTCTTTAGTTTATAAAGAAAAAAGGTTGTCTATATCAGATGGAAAAGAATATGTAAGAAAAAAATTAGAAAGAGATTATAATAAATTGAGTTCAAGAACTAAAGAAATATTAAAAGATAGATATAAAAAAATAACAGAAGTATTATTTGTTGATTAATATGAGGTTTTAAAGGGGATAAATTTATCCCCTTTGTGTATATAAAAAGCTACAATCGCTAGCCCTTTGAGATTTTCTCCTTTTAGTCGAAAACTCAAATCGGGCGAGAACAAATCAAAGAAAAATTGAAAATTTTTCTTATTTGTTCGTATTCTCTAAATATTGTTTTTTAAACTTAACATATATATACAAGGCAAAATATCCAATTATAGCAAGTAAAAATGTGATTTTTATCGAATTTGAGTTTTCTGGAAAAAATGTATAAGATATTATTGGAAGGGTTGCAGTAACAATTCCTTCTATAAATCTTTCATATGTAACATAAGATGTTTTATATGCTTCTTTTGAATATTCATATATAGCTATATGATCAAACATATCATAAGCACTATTTCCAAAACCAAGAGAAATATATATTACTGGTAAACACAAGATTAATAAATTATCATTTAATGTAAACAATAATAAAAAAACAAAAATATATATAATACTCATAGGGGCTAATACTTTATTCCAATTCCTATCTTGAGATTTTGTTGCCCAAAATTTACTAAATAATGCTTCTGAAAAATTAATTAAAATATTTAAAATACTATAATATATATATGCAATGTTTAAGTATCTTAATAAAAATACATTTAAATACATTATACCAATTCCATAAGCAAATCTATTTAAACCGCCTATAATAAGAACTTTTCTAAAACTTTTATCTTTGGCAGGTTTTAGAATAGTTTCTTTAATCGTTATATTTTTCTCTTCAATTGGAGGTTTATATGTAGTTACTCTAATAAAAATATCGATGAAAGCAATCAGGAAGACAATTAAAAATAAAATCATAAAACCATATAACTCATACCCATTTGAAGTAAACTTATCTAATATAACTCCCATTATTAAACTGAATCCCATAACTAATGTATTTTTATAAATATTTCTTGTTGAGGCGAATTTAGTTCTATCTTCTTTTTTTACTAAAGTCATTCTCCAATTTACGAATGTGATATATCCTAATTCTCCAGTTACAGCATAGATTGAAGCAAATAAAAAAAATAAGAATGTCCTAATACCAATATCATCAGTTAAAAACGGTATAAATGCAAAACATATAGAGGATAGTCTATAAATACTATAATTTGTTAATACAACTGATTTTGATTGACCAATTTTTGAAAATAAAGGTGCTGCGAATATTTGTAAAACATTTGTTATAGTATCTAATATTGCATAAATTCCTATAGAAAAATTTGATAACCCAAGATATACGGCAAATGCTGTAATAAATGAATTACTTGCAATTTTATTGTTTGCTGTATCTAAAACAGATGATGTTAAATATTTTTTATATTCTTTTTTATAATTCATTCCAAACCTCCTTTATAAATTGTAATTTTATAATTTTTTTTCATATATAAATGCTTTTTCAGTATATCCATTTCCGAGTTGACCGATTTCTTTATTTTCGACTATTGTTTCATACACTTTTTTACATCCTAATTTTTCATAAAACTTATAATTACAGGATTCATCTGTTGATATTTGAAGATTTCTCATGTTATCCCTTTTGGCAAGTTCAAACACATCTAATAATAGTTTTTTGCCTATTTTCTGTCCTCTATAATTTTTATCAACTATTAATATGGAAATTTCACCATCAAAATAACCTTTTAAAGCTTCAGGAGTATAATTGTAGTTAATTTCATATTCTTTAAATGCCCTTAAATTTTTTATATTTTTACTTTTATATAACATGTTTTTTATAAATTGGTAAAATTTTTTTGATATAAAATGTTTATTTGATTTTTCCTTTGAATAACCACAAAATCCTATAAGTTTATTTCCATCTTTATATTTTATTATTTTTTCACTTTCTTGTAAAATGTCAATTAAGTATATCCAAGCACAGATGTCATTATCAGCTTTGGCTTCTTTTTTGCCTAAATTCCACTCTGTGCTTAATAGTTTTACAGCTTGTTTCATTTCATTATAATTCATTCTTTTCACCCTTGTATTTTATGATAAAGTTATATTATTTTAATAAAAAAGTATTAATAAAAGTTTTAAAAAATATGATGTCATTCATTTGCTCTGGATGCCATTGAACTGCAACAATATTCCCGTTTTCAATAGCTTCAATTGTACCATCTTCAGCTATAGCAGAAACTGTAAAGTGGTCTGCAACTTTTTTTATAGATTGAGTATGATATGAATTTACATTAAAGTTTTCAGGATAGATAGAACTCATAAATGTGTTTTGCATTATATGTATTGGATGCAATTTTCCTTTTATGTTGTGATTTTCAATTTTTTGATTTAGACTTCCACCAAAGTAAACATTTAAAGATTTAAGTCCACCACAAATACCTAAAATGGGTTTATGAGCGTTTGAAAATAGTTCAATTGCAGATTTATCTAATTTAAATTCATCAATATTATAGTGTTTTCCATCTATAGGATTTTCATTATAATAATGTGGAGGGATATCAATACAGCTACCTGTAATGATAAGTCCATCACATATGCTACAAATTGTTTCTAAATTTTTTTCAGAAATAATAGGAAACAATAATATATTTAATTTATCAAAAATATCTTTATAGTGTTTAGTTAAAAAGTATCTATCATTAAATGGTTTTTCATTTTCTATATTTTCAATTCGTTCAATTATTGCTAATATCATATTTTTCCTCCTGTATCTTATGTATTTTATAATATATATCATACCAACTATATGCTCGTAATAAAGTATTAAATTCAGTATGTCTATTATATGGATAGTCAAATACTATTACATTAGTATTATCAACAAGTTTTCTTAAATTAATTGGATCATCATCAATCATAATATCTATAGAATTATTTTTACAATATTCGCCTTTATTTTTTACATCAAAAATAATGTTATCATAAAAAATATTATTTTGACTTAACCATTTTTTTGTTATGTTTTCTACATCTTTCAATTCTTCTGGAAACCATTCATCATTATTTTTTCTAGCAGTAATTATATATATTTGATTACCTTCTTGTTTTAATTTTTCAATTACTTCGGAAGAATATTTTTTGGGAGGTAGAGTTACAATTAATTCTTTTCTGTATTTTTTCCAAAATTGATGTGCAATTTCTTCACTCCATAAAAACATATCTGTGGTATCAAATACATTTAGGTTTTCTAATTTGTATTGGCCTAATTCATTACAGAATTTAGTTCCATAATCAATGCAAAAATTGTATTGGGAATTTAAGACTTCATCAATATCTATTCCTATTTTCATATTTATAAATCTCCTTATAATTAAATTCTTTAGGCATTATATAATATAAAATTCATAAATTCAATAAAAAGGAAGCATGAAAATTTATTGAATTGTAATGCTGTAATGATAATTGGCATATAGGACATTCAGTAGGACATAGAATTAACTCAGGGGAATATCTATGAAAATTATAACATTTAAGAAGAAAAATATATTAAAAATAATTATTGTGATAGTGTTTGCTACTGTTGTATGCAAATATACTACAGCTTTAGGGATGCAACATTATTATAAAGTTGATTTTTCTACAGGGTTAGTAACAGCAACAACATTAAATGTTAGGAGTGGGCCAGGGACTAAATATAATGTAATTGCAACTGTTAAGAAAAATGAATATATACGAGTATTTGCAGGAGTAGGGGAATGGTACATTGTTCAAGTTGAAGGAGATTATGTTGGGGCTGTAAGCAAAAAATATGTAAAAGCAATTTATTCAAGTTCATCAAATACAGAAAGTAATACAAACACGGGAGGACAGAGCACAACAACTGCCATGAATTCTGATGAAAAAGAAGTATTTGACTTAATAAATAAACAAAGAACTAATAATGGACTTTCAGCTTTAAAAGAAGATGCTGAAGTTCAGAAAGTTGCCAGAATAAAAGCGCAAGATATGGTATCAAATAATTATTTTGCACATGAATCGCCAACATATGGTACACCATTTCAAATGTTAAAAAATTTTAAAATTTCATATAAAACTGCAGGTGAAAATATTGCTACTAATTCTAGCAATAGTTCTGCAGTAACAGCTTGGATGAATTCTTCTGGACATAAAGCGAATATTTTAAATAGTAATTTTAATTATACAGGGATTGGGGTTGTAAGTAGTAATAAATATGGAAAGATATATGTTCAAATGTTTATAGGAAAATAGCCAGTTAATATTATCATTATAAATTATATTGAACTTGACAAGTTATGTAAATTGATGTATGATATACTTATAATTGAGTTGATCTAAATCAGTATATATTACTTCTTATTTCCACTCTACAGAGTGTTTACATATAGTAGCTATAAACAAGAAAAGGTCTAATGACCAGGAGGTAAAAATATATGAATATGAACGAGTCACCTGAAGAAGCTAGAGTTCGCTATGCCAAAATGAAGAAAGGAGAAATTATTGAAAAAACTAATGATTTTTATGTTGGATATTTTTTGGCAATGGCACTAGAAAATTGGAATATTAACTTCAAAACAGAATTTAATATTGATGATGATGATGGTATGCCACTGGACGAACCAATTATGGTCATATATAAAGATTAGTTCATAAAAAAGAAATTATCTTTCTCTCATATTATGTGAGAGAAAGATAATTCCTTTTTATTTGTATGTTAATCGATAAAATCAAAATCTAAATAAACATAATTGCTCATATCATATGATAAGTTTTTATCTATCATTTTCTTAGCTGTTTCACAACAGTTAGAGATCCTTTCACAATTGCATAGTGGATCAATATATCTGATTTTTGCACCATGATGTACAAAATAAACATTATCAGGTTTTTCTTTTGAGACTTTAACCTTTGTAGCTTTTTTCCATATATTAAATATATTTTTATATTTAGATGTTTCTATAATATTTATAACATCACTTTCTTTTAATTGATATAAATCTTTTCTTGTTATTTTATTTTCATCGTTTAACTTCTTTAAAATATCTGCAAGCAGTTGCATAGAATATCTTGTTCTATCTTCACGATAGATAACTGATAATTTACTTGTTGTTTCAACAAAAGTTTTAGCGATTTCTTTAGTTTTGAAGCCTAATTCTATTTCATTGTTTTCATTAGTTTGAATTTCAATATCATTATATATTTTCTTAATGCTTTCAAAATCTAGCAATCTGTGAATGAAGAGAGCATTAGATAATGAATATTCTAATCTATCAGCAGATAATTGTGGTGTATCATTGTCTGCGATGGGGTAAAGGTGATAATTATCAACTTCTGATACTTGTATATTATCTCTTTTTAGTAGTTTCATTATTTGATTAGAATTTGTAATAATTTCTGAGGTCAAATCTTCTGTTGATTCTTGGACCATATAATCACCATTTAAGAAGTCAACACAATGTTTAAAAACAGGAGTTGCTATATCATGAAAGAGTCCAGACAAAGTCTGTTTTTTATCCTGAGTAAAGTGCCATATTATTAGTGCAACTGCTACTGAATGGTCTAAAGTTGAAAAAAAGAAATTATTGTCAAATAAATTGGAATATATAGTACCACAAGTTACACTTATGTATCTCTGAAATAATAATTCTTTTGTATCAATATATTCATTTAACCATTCAGGAAAATTAGGCTCTAAAATTTTAAAATATTCTTTTATTTCTTTATTAATATTACTATAATATTTGTTCATTTTATTATTCTCCTTATTTTTACAATTTTGATAATTCATAAATAGCTTTAGCATAAATTTTACAAGATAAAATTAATTTATCAATATCAATAAATTCATTTGCTTGATGGCACATATCAGTGTCACCAGGGAAATTAGCGCCAAAAGATACACAATTTTCAAATGCTCTAGCATAAGTACCACCGCCAATAGCAATAGGTTCTGCATGTGAACCAGTCATTTTATTAAAAATATCACAAAGTGTTTTTACTAAATGATTATCTTTAGGAACATATAGAGGATTTTGTTTTCCAGCAATATAAGTATCAAGAGAATATTTTTTGCATTCTAAATCAATCAAATTGGCTATTTTATCGATTGTTGTATTTATAGGAATTCTTAAGTTTATGCCAATTTGTAGATGATTTTCGTAGAATTTAAAATTACCAACATTTAAAGTAAGTTTTCCAGATTCATCTTCAAAGTTAATTCCTAAAGATTTTCCATTAAATTCTGTTCCAATACATTTTTCACAAAATTCAAATAATTTAATGTTGTAGCCGAAATGTGTGAAAATTTTATTTAACAAAATTAGTGCAGGGGAAATTGCATTTTTACCTAGTTCTGGATGAGCAGAATGTGCTTGAATTCCTGTTGAATGTAGAGTTATTAAATTATTATTAATAGAATAATTAATATCAAATTTTAACTCTTTAACTTTTTCTTCAATAAGATTTGAAACATCTGATATATTAATTTGTGAATTATCAATATCAAGAGTAATATCACATTTCTTAGGTACAACATTAATTGCATTATTATTACAATCTATATTAGAAATTTTTATTGGAAGATTTAAATATTTATTATAATCATCTTTTATATAAATTGTAGAGATTCCTTTTTCTGCGTAGATACAAGGAAAATCAGCATCAGGGCTAAAGCTTATAGTAGGTAATTCTTCGACTTCTTTATAATGTTTAATACATTTCCATGCTTTTTCTTCATTAATTCCTAGAATAAAACGAACTCTACAATTGAGTTTTTGATTATCTTTTATTGCTTTCATTGCATATAGTGAAGCAACAACAGGACCTTTGTCATCTATAGCACCACGTCCAAAAATTTTATTATTTTTAATTGTTGCTTCAAATGGTGGAGTATCCCATCCATCTCCACTAGGAACTACATCTAAATGACCAATAATTCCTATAAGTTTTTCTCCTTCTCCAAATTCGATATAACCACAATAACCGTCAAGATTTTTAGTTCTAAAACCTAACTTTTCTCCTAAATTTAATGCATATTCTAATGCTTCTTTGGCAGATTTTCCAAATGGCATATCAGGATTATTTGTTTCTTCTGAAATACTTGGAATGTTTATAAGATTACAAGTTTCTTTTATAATTTCATTTTTTGATTTTTCAATATATTTTTCAAACATATTAATTACCTCCTAGTAGATTATATTATAAAGGATATCGAATATCAACAAGAATCTTGAAATTACCCTGGTTATAATGATTAATTGACAGATTATGTTAAATATGCTATACTTTTCAATATGTCTATTATTAGACCTAATTTAATAATCTCCTTATGGAGTTAACATATATAACAAGTAAACAACAATTAATATTTAAGGAGGTATTAGATGAGTAAAAAGGACAAAGAATTCTATGTATGGACGATGGGAGAGTGTATCAAGGATACTTATGAATGTTGGGGAATAGATATGATGTCTATGTATGACAACATTGAAAAGGATTTTCCCAATGCGATAGTAGCAATTCACAAGATGTATGACAATTTAGAAAAAACAAATTTTTATAAATCTAAGTTTATTGCTTTTGAGAAAGTAGAATATGTTTACCAAGCTCTTGCAAATTTGATTCCTTATCAGGAAGAACTGTACTTTGATATAAAAACAAAAGAGCAATCAATAAAGTATAAAAAATTAAATATGGGCTCTTTTGGGGAGTTTGTTAAAATACAACGCATTGATTTGATTATGGCAGTATTATTGTTTTCAGAAGAATTTATTTTTCAGTCTGTCAACAACGAGAATGTCAATATTATTGATAATCAACTTACTGTAAACGGAAACTTTGTCAAGCTCGATGTATCAAGAGATAAAGAAAAAACATATATTTCTATTATTATTAGAGATGTTATGCTTCTTGAATATGAGATACTTAATTAAGTGGAAAGCCATTATCACGAAAATGATAATGGCTTTTACTGGTGAGACAGGCATGTCGTTTAGCTAATTGGTGAAAGTCCGTATTGGAGGTAATATCACAAATAAATTAGAGAAACACAAGCTATCAATTGTGAGGCTTGATGTAGTTTTCCTTTATTAATGTTATATTAAATTTCTCAATATTTCAGTAACATTGTTCATATCTTTTTCTGTTGACATTATAGTTATCAATAAATTTTTATCTTTATTTAAAATGATGTATTGTCCATTGGATCCATCTCTAAAAATATAACCATCTTGTGATATAAAAGTGAAATATCCTATTCCTATTTTAGGTAAGACTCTTTCAGGTTTAAAAGCAGATGGTGTTTCTAATTTTATAGAACACATTTCTTTTATCCAGCTGCTTGAAATAATTTGATTGTTATTATATTTTCCTTCATTTAGTAATAATTCACCTATTTTATGGAAATCAGAATGTTTAAGATATAATCTAGTAGCTCCTGGACAATACTTGCCATAGTTTTTCCATTTATAATCTAAAATATAAGGATTGAAATAATAGAGCATTTTAGGTATAATATTATATAGTAATAAAAAAGAATGGAAAAAGATATAAGGATAGATAAAAAATATGCTTATACAAAAATATTGAGTACAGACTATTATTTACCAGGAGTGTTGGCATTATTTGATTCAATAAAGAAAACAAATACAAAGATAACTGAATTTGTTGTAATAGTAAATCAAGAAATAAAAAAAGGAACAATTAAAAGATTGCAAGAAAATGGAATTATAGTAAAAATCATGCCCAAAATAGAGGTACCTCAAGAAATAAAATCAAAAAATAAAATCAGTACCACATATAACACACATATATTTCAGTAGGCCTGTAAAAAGTATAACAGGAACATTAAGGATTCAGGATATGAAAAGATTAATTGATGCAAATTTAGAAATTGCAAATATAAGAGAAGATGTAGATGCAAAAGATAAAATGTATATAAATACAAGAATGGTTATGATGCCAGTTGTATTAGGATGGCTTATGCAGAAATGTATTCATAATAAAATCGATTTGCAAAAAAAGAAAAAATTAGAAAATAAAGAAAGAGAATAAAATTATTCTAATATTTCTTCATTCAACATATAAATATATTAAAAATATAAGAATGGAGAATAATGGAGATGAAAAAGAAAATAAATATAATAATAGTACTAATGATGATAACAGTACTATTATTTTTTATCTTTATACACAAATCAAAATCATTTGCAATAGAGCTATCTAAAAATAGTTCATTATCAACAGAGTTAATTGATAAAGTAGCGACAATAACGAAAAATGAAGAAAAAATAGCATATTTAACATTTGATGATGGACCAACAACGACAGTAACACCAAAGATTTTAGATATATTAAAAGCAGAAGAGGTAAAAGCAACATTTTTTGTAATTGGAAAATATGTAGATAGACATCCAGAGCTAGTAAGAAGGGAATATGAAGAAGGGCATTATATTGCAAATCACGGATATGATCATGATAATTCAGTGTTATATAAAAGTGATGAAAGTTTTCGAAATGAAGTAGAAAAAACGGATATAGCAATAGGAAAAGCAATAGGTGTAGATGATTATTGCTCACATATTTTTAGATTTCCAAATGGTTTCATGTCACCTGCTAATAAATCTAGGAAAAAAGAGGCATTAAAAATTTTAGAAGAAATGCAATATACATATGTTGATTGGAATTGCTTAAACAATGATTCTGTAAAAAAATATTCTAAACAGGAGTTATTAAATAATTTGAAAAAGACATCAAAAAATAAAGGTTCATTAGTTGTATTAATGCATGATACAAAAGATGTAAGTGATTCTTCTACAATACTAAAAGAATCAATTGAATATTTAAAATCAGAAGGGTATAAATTTAAGAATTTCTATGATTTATTACAATAAAACAGTGACTAATTAAGAGTCACTGTTGTTCCTTTTAAATAATTTAAAATTCCACTATCTGTTTTAAAATTAAAAGTTAATTCACAAGCTGTAAGTTGCTGATATTTAAAACAAAAATCTTTATTAACAGCATTAATACCATATTTACCATCACCAATAATTGGATAGCCTATATGGGCTAAATGAGCTCGAATTTGGTGCGTTTTGCCAGTTTCTATTTGAACTTCTAATAAAGCAGAATTATTTTTATACTCTTTTATAACTGTATAAGAAGTAATAATTTTACTGTAGCCTGTTTTAAAGGTGTCAGAAATATACACTGTTGATTTTTTGTTATCTTTAAATAGATAAGCTTCAAGTCGAGCTTTTTTTATTTTTGGAATACCATATACTAAAGCTAAGTATTTTTTTTCAATCTCATGTTTTTTAAATTTATCAAATAAAATATTTAAAGCTATATCATTTTTGGCAAATAAAACAAGACCATTTGTATTTCTATCTAATCTATGGCATGGCATAGGCAAAAAAGCATTGTTTGTGTATTTAGAATGAACAATACTTGTTAAACTATTATTGCCAGTAACTTCTAGATTAGCAGGTTTGTTTATAATTAGAATATTTTCATCTTCAAAAATGATATCTAAGTCAACATTTGGATAAAGCATATTATCTGCAATGTAGACAAGGATTTCATTTCCTTCATATATAGAACAATCTTTGTTAATTCGTTTTCCATCAATTTTTATATCTTTTTGTCTTAAAGCTTTGTATAACATATTTGGTGATAAATGAGGGAATGAATCTAATATAAATTTTGTTAATTTTTTATTATCATATTTTTGTGTTACTATTAATTTTTTCATAATCAAGTCCTTTTTTATAATTATTTTAGATTTATTTCATAAATTGATAATATATTGTTTTTTATACCTTGGTGTCGCAATCTCCATAATAAGAAAACTAGTACGTAGATTGCTCCATATCGCATTCGCAAATGCTCATTTGATCGCTTACGCGGTATTTCAAAACAATATATTATTAATTTATGAAATATATAATTAAGAATAACATAATTTACGTATTTCTTCAATGAAGAATATAGAAAAAAAGAGAAAAAATGAATAAAACGTAGGAAAAATGAGCAAAATATGTATGAATAACCATATAAAAACAGCTAAAAAAAGTTAAAAACAGTTAAAAACGGCTGAAGAGGAATAGAAGAGTTGCCAAAATAGTATAAATATGGTATAATAATACTTGTCGCGTTAAAAAGGAGAGTGTATATTATTTTTAAAAGAACAATAAAATATTATACTAAAGAAAGTTGCAAACTTTTTAGCATAATGGCAGTAGCATTGGTTATAATACTAGCGATAATTTTATTAAAATATAAACCAAGCTATAAAGTAACTTTATCAGGACAAGAAATAGGTTATGTAGATAATGAAGCAGAGTTAGAAGAAAGAATACAACAAGAAATTATAGACATGGAAGGTAAAAATATTGATTTTGTTTCATTAGATAATATGCCAAATTATGAATTTAAATTAGTAAGCAGAAATCAAGAAACGAATGAAGAAGAAATAATGTTAGCATTAAAAGAAAATGCTAGAATAATGTATAAATATTATGCAGTAATATTAAATGAAGAGACTGTAGGGTTAGTAGACAATATGGATGAAGCTGAACAAGCTATCAATCAAATAAAAGAAGAACATAAAAATGATGATGTAAATTTAGAATTAAGTGTAACAGAAAACTATACAGAAAATATGAGTGATATAAGTATAGAAACAGTACAAGTTGCACAAGCACAAGTTGAAGAAAAAGTTTCAACACTTGTAGCAGAAAAAGAAGCAGAAATAAAAGCTCAAAAAGAAGAGGAAGAAAAAAGCAAATATCCAAATGTAAATGGAGTACTTTTAGCAGTTACCCCAGTAAGTGGAACAATAACATCCAGATTTGGCGCATCTAGCAGTATAAGATCAGGTGCACATACAGGAACTGATATTGCAACGCCAACAGGTACGCCAATTAAAGCAGTAGCTTCTGGAACGGTAACGTTTTCAGCAAGAAGTGGACCATATGGAAATTTAATAAAGATTACACATGAAAATGGTGTAGAAACTTGGTATGGACATTGTAGTAAATTATATGCGACAGTTGGACAAACAGTAGAGGCAGGAGATGTTATAGCAGCAGTTGGTTCAACAGGAAATTCAACAGGACCACATTTACATTTAGAAATAAGAATTGATGGAACTGCAATAAATCCACAAAATTATTTATATAAATAAGAAGATAAAAGCAAGTTAGATTCGGTATAAATCGGGTCAAATTTGCTTTTTTTGTTATAATATGGTAAAATATAGTTGTTAGGGGATGATATTATGGGATTTTTTAATAGAAATAAAAAGAAAGAAACTCAAGCTCCAATACATGAAGAAAGTATAATTAAATCAAATATAGAATATAGTATAACAAAAGATGGAAAATTACAAATTGATTATCATGATAATGAAAGAAATGTTGGGAAAATGTATGATGTTACAAGATTAATATTTACTAATAATTCTGAAGTACTAAATAATAAAAATATACCAGAATGTTTAGTTTCTTGGTATGGAAGTGATGATGCAATAATGATTGATAGAAATGGAATAGAAAGTGGAAGAAGAGTTGATTATCGTGAAGTACTTGCAGATATAGATATTAGATTAATGCAAACAGATCAGAAATATTGTGAATATGTAATGAAAAATTTGCTAAGAGAAAGCAGAGTAGAAGATTATTTAGAAAAGGGACTAGAAGATTCTCCACAACACCCATGTGGAGAGTATATTGGAGGAGTTAGAAGAAATGCAAATGAAAATAGGTATGAGAAATTTTTTGATGTTAGGGCTGGAAAAGATGCTCACAATAAGTCAAAAATGATTGAAAAGAGAAATTTGTATAAAGAGTTGATGGAAAGAAGAAAACAAGAGAAAATTGCAAGAAATAAAGCTGAAATAGAAAGACTACAAGGAGAAATTGATGAATGGTCTAGATAGAAAAAACTGTCAATAAGGTGTAATCCTTATTGACAGTTTTTTATTCAACTGTTACAGATTTTGCTAAATTTCTAGGTTTATCCACATCTAGACCTTTCTCTTTTGAAATGTAGTAAGATAGTAATTGTAAAGGTATAATTGCCAAAATAGGAGATAGTAAACAATTAGTATCTGGCACAGTAATAATAGTATCAAAGTTATGGGTTGGTAATTCTTGATTAGTAATAACTATGGTCTTTGCACCACGAGTAATAACTTCTTGGACATTACTAATAGTTTTTTCAATTAAATTTTTATCTGTAATAATACTTACAACTGTTATTCCATTTTCTATTAAAGCAATTGGACCATGTTTTAATTCACCAGCTGCATAAGCTTCAGAATGTATATAAGAAATTTCTTTTAGTTTTAATGAACCTTCTAATGATGTAGTGTAGTCAACACCTCTACCTAAGAAAAATACATCTTTTTCTTGATAAATAAGTTTTGCAAAGTTTTCAATTCTTTCTGAACTTTTTAATGCAGTTTCAATTTTTGAAGGTAAAGCTAAAATTTCATTTTTTAGACTTTTTAGTTGTAATTCAGAAGTTGTTTCTAATATTTCAGCAAAATATATAGCTAAAATGTTTAATAATACCACTTGAGAAGTATATGCTTTTGTTGAAGCTACTGCGATTTCTGGACCAGCATGTGTATATATACAATAGTCTGCTTCTCTTGTAATTGAACTTCCAATAACATTTGAAATGGCAAGTGTTAAAGCACCTTTAGATTTTGCAAGTTTTAAAGCTGCAATAGTATCAGCTGTTTCTCCTGATTGAGAAATATAAATACATAAAGTATTTTTATCAACAATAGGATCTCTGTACCTAAATTCTGATGCAATATCAACAGTTACAGGAATTCTACAAAGTTTTTCAATAGCTGATTTTCCAGAAAGACCAGCATGCATTGCTGTACCACATGCAACTATATATATTTTGTTAATATTTGATAAAATTTCTTTAGTAATATTTAAACCTTCAAAATTACATTTTTCGTTTTCTGGTAGGCGAGCGCCGATTGTTTCTCTAACTGCATTTGGCTGTTCATAAATTTCTTTTAACATATAATCTTCATATCCATTTTTGTCAGCACTAGTTGCATCCCAATCAATGCTTTTTACTGGTTTTACAATCTTATTTAGATTGATATCATAAAAATCAATATTATCTCTAGAAAGTACAGCAAATTCATAATCATTTAATAAATAAAAATCTTTTGTAAATGATAGAATTGCAGGAATGTCAGAAGAGATATAGTTTTCTCCATCACCTTTACCAATAACAAGTGGACTGTCTTTTCTTATTACAATCATATTATCTGGCATGAATTTTGAAATGATTTGAAGTGCAAAACTTCCTTTTAAATCTATACAAGCTTTTTGAACTGCATGTAATACTTTTAAATCATCATTTTTAGTATCACTAGTATAGTAATAGTGAATGAGATTTGGGATAACTTCTGTATCTGTTTGAGAATAGAAAGTATATCCTTTATCAGTTAAAAATTTTCTTAAATCATTATAATTTTCAATAATTCCATTATGAACAACAGCAAAGTTTTTGCTATTATCTAAATGTGGGTGAGAGTTTTCTTGTGATGGTTTTCCATGTGTTGCCCATCTTGTATGAGCAATACCAATAGTTCCTTTCAAATCATCAATTCCTTTTAAATTATAAAGGTTTTTTACTCTACCTTTATCTTTCATTATAGATAGACCATCAGGTTCAACAGTAGAAATTCCTGCTGAATCATATCCTCTATATTCTAGTCTTAAAAGACCATTAATTAATATAGGACTGGCTTTTTTATGTCCTATATATCCAATAATTCCACACATAAGCAGAACCTCCTTAAAAAATAAATTTTGTGGAATTGAAATATACAGCTTATGTATTAATATCTGTTTTAGTATCACTACTAGTTTTTTATTAATACTTTGGATTAAGCTATCCACTAGAGCATCCGCCGAATTTTTCGATAACTCTAGACCTCGTCAACTGATAACAGTCCTGGCGCTTTTTATTAATTATTTTTTTGCATATTTCAATTTACTTTAATATATTATAGCAAAATTCAAAAAGTTACAAGAGTTTTTTATTATTATTAGATATTTTATAATTAACAACTTGTAAAAGTTATATTTAGAAAAATAATAATATATTTTTTTTTATACCTTGGTGTCGCAATCTTCATATTAAAAATAATAGTATGTAGATTGCTCCATATCGCATTCGCTTTGCTCATTTGATCGCTTACGCGGTATTTCAAAAACAATATATTATTAATTTTCTAAAATTTATTGAATTTAGTAGCAATTGTAACAAATTTTAGTTTATAATATCTTGCAAAATGCGTAAAAATAGTTTATCATAATAGAGTAGGTGAAGAGAAATGTTTAATATAGAAGAACAATTAAAAATGTTGCCAGATAAACCTGGTGTGTATATTATGCATGATGTTGATGACAGAATAATATATGTAGGAAAAGCAGTAAATTTAAAAAATAGAGTAAGATCATATTTTAGAAAAACAGATAAAACTGAAAGAATAAAAAGAATGGTATCATTGATAGACCATTTTGAATATATAGTAGTCGATAATGAGGCAGAAGCATTAATATTAGAATGTAATTTAATAAAGAAAAACAGACCTAGATTTAATGTATTATTAAAAGATGACAAGACATATCCATATATAAAAGTTGATGTGAAATCAGATTATCCTAATGTAGTAATAACAAGGAAAATTGTAAATGATGGTTCAAAATATTTTGGACCATATGCAAACCCAGGTTCAGCAAAAGAGATGGTTGATTTTATAAAACAAAAATATAAGATTCGTCAATGTAAAAATTTTAGATCAGAAACAAGAGCATGTTTGAATTATCATATAAATAGATGTTTAGGACCATGTATGGGATATATTTCTAAAGAGGATTATAGAAAACAAATTGATGAAATAATAGATATTCTAGATGGAAAAGTTGATAAAGTTTTAAAAGATTTACAAAAACAAATGTTAGAAGAAGCTGACAAAATGAATTTTGAAAAAGCTGCTTATATTAGAGATAGAATGTTAGCAATACAAAGAGTAAATGAAAAACAAAAAGTTTCGAATATCTCAGAAAATAATATTGATGTAATAGGTATTGCAAAATCAGAAATAGAAGTGTGTGTAGAAATATTTTTTGTTCGTGGAAGCAAAATGGTGGGTAGAGAGCACTATTTCTTTAATGATTTAAAAGAAATGGATGATAAAGAGATAATATCTGGATTCATAAAACAATATTATTTGGATAATCAAAATCTTCCTAATAAAATAATGGTTAGAGAAGAATTAGAAGATAAAGGGGTAATAGAAGAATGGCTAACTAAAGAAGCGGGAAGAAAAGTTGAAATAAAATCTCCTAAGAAGGGGGAAAAACTACGATTTGTAGAAATGGCAGATAATAATGCTAAAATAACATTAGAAAATAAAGAAAGAGATAAGAGTGAAATTTTAGTAGAATTAAAAGAAGTTTTAGGTTTAGATAAATTACCTAGAAAGATTGAAACATATGATATTTCTAATATATCTGGAGAATACTTAGTTGCAGGAATGTGTGTAATGTATGATGGAGTTATAAAAAGAAATTTATCAAGACGATTTAAAATAAAAACAGTGTATGGGCAAGATGATCCTAGATGTATGCAAGAGGTCATAACTCGTAGATTAAAACATTCTATAGATAGTGATTCTACTGGATTTGGCAGACTTCCAGATGTTATATTTGCAGATGGTGGTATTACACAAATACGTGCTACTAAAATGGCAATTGCTAAATATGAGTTAGATATACCGGTTTTTGGTATGGTAAAAAACGATAAACATCAAACAAGAGCTTTGATGGATGAGAATAGAAATGAATTAGAGATATCAGAAAAATTAAAAAATTTAATAACCAAATTTCAAGATGAAGTACATGATACTGCTATTTCATACCATAGAAAATTAAGAGATAAGGATATTACAAAATCTGATTTGGATAAAATAGAAGGAATTGGTGAAGTTAAAAAGCTGGCTTTGTTAAAACATTTTGGAAGTGTAGAGAAAATTAAAAGTTCTAATTTGGATGAGTTGACTAAAATAAAAGGAATAAATGAAAGTTTGGCTCAAAAAATATTAGATGAATTGAATAAATAGAAAAGTTTGTAGATTACTGCGATGAAAAATATCTTTTTAAAAGAATATATTTGAAAATTTCACATATACATAGTATTACGGACAAGTTGTTTGAAGGGGGTTTTTATATGAAGTTTTTTAAAAAGCATAAGGTATTTTCTTTTGCAGTAATTTCTTTTTTTATTCTTACAGGGGTTAATTTTTTTATGATTTATGAGATTATTAGAATGGCACAGTACATTAGAATATAATATCTTATTTCTTTATACAAAAGTATAAAAAAGTCATATTATTACGGGTTCTTTTTGGGTTAGAGCTAGCATAAAATCTTACTATACAAGGAGGAAATTATGAGAGGATTAGCATTATCAGGAGGGGGGATAAAGGCAGCAGCACATATAGGAGCATTAAAGGCATTTGAAGAAAAAAATATAAAATTTGATTGTGTATCAGGAGCATCGTCAGGTAGTATAATAGCAACAATGTATGCATTAGGATATAGTAGTGATGACATGTGGAAAATGTTCAAGAGATATTGCAAAAAGATAACATATATAGAATGGAAACAAATTTTTAAAATGACAATAGGACTATTATTTACTAGAAAACTAGTAATAGATGGCTTGAATAGTGGAAAAGTTATAGAGAAAATTATAAAAGAAATATGTAAAGATAACCAAATTGAAAATATAAATCAAATAAAAATGCCATTAATGATTTCAATGGTAGATTTACAAAAAGGAACAGTTTATATAGCGTCATCAAAGGAGATTCGAGCAAATCTTTTGGATAATACAAAATACATTACAGACATACCAATTTCAACTGCTGTAAGAGCAAGTTGTAGTTTTCCAGTTGTATTTTCACCATGTAGATATGATGGAATACAACTAATAGATGGAGGCACTAGAGAAAATTTGCCATGGAAAGGATTAAAAGATATAGGAGCAAATGAAGTATATGGGATTGCGTTTGATACTATATTAGAAAAAAATCAATGTTGTAAAAATATTGTAGAGGTTGCAGCAAGAGCTATGGAATTACAAGGAAGAGAATTGTCAATGTATGAAAAAGTTGGAATAGACCATTTAATAAATATTAATCTAAAAAAAGTTGCATTATTAGATTCAACTCAAATTAATTTATTATATGAAATGGGCTATAGAGAAACTAAGAAACAATTAAAAATGCTTGAAAGTAGTGGAAAAATTTAGTATAATAGTAAATGATGAAAGTGAGGAAAAAATGAATATAGCAAATAATTGGAATGATTATAAAATATTAGATATGGCAGATGGACAAAAGTTAGAAAGATGGGGAGATGTTGTTTTAGCAAGACCTGATCCACAAATAATTTGGAAAGAAAAAACATATCCAGAAAAATGGAAAAATATAAATGCAACATATCATAGAAGCAAAACAGGTGGTGGTGCATGGGAATATAAGAAAAAAATGCCAAATCAATGGCAAATAAAATATAAAGAATTAACATTTAATATAAAGCCAATGGGATTTAAGCATACAGGGTTATTTCCAGAGCAAGCTGTTAACTGGGATTGGATGATGGATAAAATCAGAAAATCAAATAGAGATATAAAAGTATTGAATTTATTTGCATATACTGGAGGAGCAACAGTTGCTTGTTCTGCAGCAGGTGCGTCAGTTTGCCATGTTGATAGTTCAAAAGGAATGGTAACATGGGCAAAAGAAAATATTGCATCATCTGGATTAGCAGAAAGACCAGTTAGATATATTGTTGATGATGTTGTAAAATTTGTTAATAGAGAAATTCGTAGAGGAAATAAATATGATGCTATAATAATGGATCCACCATCTTATGGAAGAGGGGCAAATGGAGAAGTTTGGCAATTTGAAAACAATATATATGATTTAGTAGAGTTATGTACAAAGGTACTTTCAGATAAGCCATTATTTTTCTTAATAAATTCATATACTACAGGAATTTCAAGTAAAGTATTAGAAAATATTTTAAACTTAACAGTTTCTAAAAATTATAAAGGAAAAGTATCATCAGGAGAAATTGGATTACCAATGGAAAATTCAAAATTAGTTTTACCTTGTGGAATTTTTGGAAGATGGGAGAACTAATATGCAGAATTTAAAAGTATTATATGAAGATAATCATATTATTGTAGTTAGAAAAGATCCTAATATTCCGTCACAAGCAGATAAAACAGAAGATTTAGATATGCTTACAATAATAAAAGACTATCTAAAAGAAAAATATAATAAACCAGGAAATGTTTATCTTGGCTTAGTACATAGATTAGATAGACCAGTTGGAGGAGTGATGGTGTTTGCAAAAACATCAAAAGCTGCTTCAAGATTAAGTAATCAGGTAAGAGAAAAAATATTTAAGAAAAAATATTTAGCAGTTGTAGATGGTAAATTTGACCGAGAAAATGGGATATTAGAAGATTATTTATATAAAGATGAAAGAAATAATATTAGCAAGGTTGTAAAACCTGAAAAGAAGAATGCTAAACTTGCTAAATTAGATTATAAAGTATTAGCATATAATGGAGTAAAAGATTTATCTTTAGTAAAGGTAAATCTTCATACAGGAAGACATCATCAAATAAGAGTACAATTATCTAATGCAGGTCATAGTATTTTTGGTGATCAAAAATATGGAACGCGAGGTAAGGGAAAACAAATTGCATTATGGGCGTATGAACTTACTATTCAACATCCAATTTCTAAAGAAGAAATGACATTTAAGTGTTTACCAGAAAGTAATGGCACATGGTGTATTTTAAGAGATATAGAAGAAGTAGAATATTAAAAGATTCTATTTCTTTTTTTACTAAATTATACGAAAATGCGAAAAGAATATATAAATATAATAATGTTAATATTTTATAAAAGTAACAATACTTTTTGTAAAGAAAATGTTAAGACTGTTAAAAAAAGTAGTAAATTATATATGTTCTAAAGATAAGAGCGAGGTGAAAATATTGGTAGATAAGTTTTGTATGTTTTTAACAAATAGAATACGAAAAGAGATGCCAGAAGTTGATGATGAACGAGCAGAAATAATAATGTACGGCTTACAAAATATAATAGGAGAAATGCCTAAAGGAATAATAATTCTGGTAATTGCATATTTTTTAGGAATATTTAAGCTTACATTAATGTCAATTCTTATTGTGGCTCCATATAGATGCTTTTCTGGTGGAGTACATATGAAAACTCATATTGGTTGTATAATATATACTTCATTGCTTTATAGTGGATCAGCATTACTAGGAAAATATATTGTATTAGCAGGAACAATTAAGTATGTAGTAATAGGCATAGCTTGGGTATTTTGTATGATAATGATAAAACTATATGCACCTGCAGATACAGAAAATGTACCAATATTGCAAAAAAAAGAAAGAAAACAAAAACAAATATTTTCATATATTATTTTAACAATAGAATTTATTATAGCAATTTCTGTTAATAATCCTACAATAGCAGGAATAATAATATTTGGGGATTTTATACAAACTTTAACAATAACCAGATTTGCATATAGAATTACAAATAATAAATATGGACATGAGGTATATGCAAATATTTAATATTGATAGTATAAGAGTCATTGCAACTACTCTTATATTATATAAATTTTACAAAAGAAGGAGGAATTAGTTATGATGAAATTATTAGCAAAGATGGCAGAAAAATATGCAAAAGCTACAAATACAGCATGTATGGCACTTTGGGTAGGTCATCAACCAAAAATGCCAGCTTCTTTGATAAAAAAAGATTAATTCCTAGAAAGGAAAAAATGTTCTTAAACATTAAAAATCAATTCAAAGAAAAGAAACTTCTTTATGAGGTTTCTTTTTTATGTGCGACAGGCATGTCGTTTAGCTAATCGGTGAAAGTTCATATTGGAGGTATATTATATCGCCAACTAATTAGAGAAACACATGCTATCTATTGTGAGGTGGAAGTGGAGGAAGTGTGCATCAAAATCATGGCTCGATGTACAAAAACTTGATATTAAGGCTATGCAAGAGGGTAAGGATACATAACAAGTCAAAGATCAAAGGATATACGTAACCTTGTATAGTAAATCAAGCAAGTAAATGAGGAAAGTTAAACGGCTTACCCTGTGAGGTCTTGAGAGCATAGAGTAGTTAGGAAACGACGAGGAGTACATAGAATGAAATATGGTCGAAAAAGTTTTATTACAAGAAGTCAGCAGAGGTCATAGTAGGAAAAAATTTTTTCTCGAAGGACTGAACAATTTGTAGTGTTATTATCAAATATACAAAACCAGATACATACAGTTTGCAATAAATAATGAAAGATTAAGAAAAAGAGGTCTAGCATTCCTGCTAGACCAATATGAAAAAGTTCATATTTAATATAAATTGAACCGCCACTTGCGAGAACCGCTTGAGTGGTGGTGTGAGAGTGGAAAACACACTAAGTGTTATCCTCTACTCGATTAAAAAATATTGTAACACGGTTTGGAGATTCTCAATTAAACTATAAATTATAGATAAATAATTCTTGTTTGAAGTAATCATTTGTTAGAGTAGTATTCAAACCAAGGTTTTTATTCTTTTTAATATAATTTTTTATTTCCCATAATCCAATACCAGAATGATTATCTTTATTTGAAATTCCTTTTTTAAATATTTTTTCAATATTTATATTTTTATCTGAATAAGTATTTTCTATAGTAATAACAGAGCGATTATAAACATTTTCTTTTATAAAAGATAATTTTATAATTTTGTCTTTAGATTTTTCAGCTGCTTCTATAGCATTGTCAATTAAAATACCAAGAATTCTAGAAAAAATGTATATATTAATGTCTAAAGAATTTATATCTAAAAAGAATTCAATTTCAAAATTTAATTTTAATTGTGTTGCTTTAAAATATTCATTATTTAGTAAACTGTAAATGGCTGGATTGTTTATTATATTAGGGTTTAGAAGAGATAAGTTATTTGCAATTTCAAAGTCTTGTTTTACATCGGTAAAGTATAATTTTAAACCATCCATATCATTTTCATCAATGTAACCATTTATGGAAGAAAGAATACTATTAAAATCATGTTTGAAACCATTAACTGTATCATATAATATTTTTAACGATTTATTATACTCTTCTGCAGTTGTTAATCTTTTTTCAGTTGTTGCTAATTTAATAATACGTGTAAAACTATAAATGCTTAAGATTAGAAAGGCTATCAACAATATAAAATTTAACAAATTAATTACAAGTGGGACTATATCTATATAAAAATCTGTTAACACGAGTTGAACAATCAATATTAATATTCCTAGTAAAAGGTTTGCAAATAATATAACTGTAGTTTGTTTGTCTAATGAATCTAATAAATCTAATTTTATTTTTATTTTTCTGAAATTTTTAAGAAAAACTATAATAAAATGCATACAGAAATATAGTATTATTAAATAAGGAATCCTATATTTTGGAGTATTTGTAAAAGTATCAAGAGATATTTGACAAATACTTAGATATGGTTTTTGAATAAGAGTATTTAATAAACCAAAAACAAAAGTTGTAATAATTAAAGATGTAAAGCTTTTTAGAATATTCAACTTAAATATCTTTATAATTAAAATAAGTACACATACATAATTAATAAATACATTGAAGGGAGATGATATAAAATGAGAGTCTAACATATTGATAGGTATTATTATAGATAAGTATAATACTTTTTGTTTCCAAGTAGATGTTACATCAAAAACTAGCAAAAGCATACATATAAATAGATAATTTTCAATAATTGTAGCAAGAAAATATACTAAATTAATTACATCAATGTTATTTAATAACTGTATCATAATCAATCGCCTCCATAAAAGAATTTTTATATTTTGGTCCAATATAGCAAACTTCATTATTTTTAAATATAACAGAATTATCAGATAGACAAATTGTAGATATATTATTTATATTTGCTATAAAAGATTTATGACATCGTACAAAATTTGATGGCAAATTATGTTCTATTTTTGAAAAAGAGTTATAGGTATTAAATTTTTCATGTAAAGTATGGTAAATTAATTTCATACCATTTTTTTCAATAAATTGAATATCTGTTAAATCTAAAAAAGTTCCCTTAGTATCAATTTTTAGAAATTTTCTTGAACTTCCAGATATATCTTCAAATAATCGTTGTAACGTATTTGAAAGAGTTTCTAAGTTTAAAGCATTTTTAAATAAGTAAGCAAAAGTTTTATAATCATAAGCTTTCATTAAATATTCAAAATGACTAGTAACAAAAATAATATAACAATCTTTATTTATTTTCCTAATTTCTTCAGCAATATCTAAACCGTTTATATTAGAATTTTTAAATTCAATATCAAGGACAATTACATT
>CAKOYU010000018.1 GCA_934130975.1 uncultured Clostridia bacterium
AGTACCATGATGTTGTCAATAGTTAAAGACATTGATTACAACTTTAACTATTGACTGCAAGATAGTATTAAAATTTATTTGAATATATTGTATCTATTTCATCTGTGTCAGGAACAGGCTTATCCCAGCTTCTTCCATAAAGACTATAAAAATTTAGTAACAATTCTAGTTTTAACCATTCCCCTTTATCCAGAGTTTTTAGTAAACCTGAAATTCTATTTACTATAAATTTGTTAAATGTTTTCATATCTTCTTGAGATAATTTTCCGTCGCTATGCACATCTTCAACAGGTCCGTTCCTGAAAAGATAATGAGTTAAAGCTATAGAAATAGTATCAAAGTTATCTTTATTTAATAATCTATCCTTAGAACTTTGATTTAAATTTTCTAATAGATTTTTATTAAACTCTTCACTAAAGAATTTGTTTATAGTATAGTTAATTTGTTTTATATCCCATTTTTTTCTTTTATTTGTTACTTGTGATTTACTTACACCATATAAATTTGCTATCATACTGTCGCTGCTTTTTTCAAAAAGTTCTTCTAATTCTTCTTTTGTTATATCATCCCATTCTAATTTTTTACCTTTATTTTTTCTTTCAACTAATTTTTGATATAAATTTTTTTCCATTTTAAAAGTCCTTTCTTTTTTCTTTATATTACTATAATTTATCTAGTTTTTCAACAAAAACATTTAATATTTAGGTATTTTAGGATATATATGTACCTCAAAATTAGTAGGGTCTGCATCTTTTTTTATAGCTTTTTCTGTTTTTAAATATGTAACTTTTGCAATAATACTTTTTAGTAAAATATTTTTATCTTCAGCAGATTCTAACTTATAATATAAATCTATAACATTTTCTAATTTAGGTATCATAATTTCTTTCTGTTGTTTCGATTCATTATTTTTACTTAAAAGTTCGGTATATTCATTTAATTTGTTTTCTAAATTTTGAATATTATTTTTTATAGATTTAGAACGATTTATAAATTCATCTTTGCTATAAATACCATTTTCTAAAAAGTCATATATTTTATTAAGTTTAGCATTTTCTTTTTCTAATTCTTTTTTTGTAGCTGTGATGGATTGTTCTATTATCTTGTTATTATCTGTACTTGAATTATCTTTTATTTCATAATTTACTTTGTAATTTTCAAGCCAAATTTTTAAAGATTCAATTATTTTATTTTCTACAATATAAAGTTTAGAACTTACATTATCACATTTTGAATTAGAACACATAAGGGTATCAGGTTTGTTTGCTTTTGTGTAAGGTCTTCTTTGCATAGGTTTACCACATTTTTCACAAAATACTAAACCAACTAATGGATTTTGAACTATATTACTATGTTTTACTTTTGGAGTATTTTGTTTTCTTTTTTCTTGTACTAAATCCCAAGTTTTAGTATCAATAATAGGTTCATGTAATCCATCATAAATTAAATACTCGTTATTACGAGGTCTACTAATTATAAGATGTCCATTTTTAGTTTTCTTTTTTTGTTTTCTTCTATTCCATACAATTTTTCCAACATATGTAGGATTAGAAAGAATATCTTTAACAGAAGAAATAGTCCATTCATTTGAAATTCTAGGCTTTAAATTCATATTATTTAATTGCTTAGCAACAGAGTTTATAGTATTACCTTCAAATGCATATAATCTAAAGATTTCTTTTACAATAGGTGCTTCATCTTGATTTATTGATAAGCTATAACCTTTTGAATCTTTTAGTTTTACTCTATCATATCCAAAAGGAGCAATATTACCAACAAATTTACCCTCTGAAACAGAAACTTCACGACCTCTTTGTAAACGCCTATTTATTGTTTTATATTCTCTTCTAGACATAAATAAGCCAAACTCAAAATATTCTTCATCAAATTCATTATCTGGGTCATAAGTTTTAACAGGTGTAATAATTTTTGTATGAGAATATTTAAAAGCTTTAGAAACTCTACCTTGATCAGCTGTATCACCACGAGCGAGTCTTTCTACTTCAACAACTAAAACACCAGTCCATTTTTCATTTTCAACATCTTTTAGAAGTTTTTGCATTTCTTTTCTTTCACTAATAGTTTCACCACTTACAACTTCTCTATAAATTTTACCGATAGTTAAGTTTCGTTTTTCTGCTAAGGTAGTCAATATTTTTTCATGCCTTGCTAAAGTTTCGCCTTCTCCATATTTTTCAGATTCTATATCTTCTCTTGATTTTCTTAAATATATTGCATATGTGCCATTTTGCACATTTCCTCCTTTCCTTGTAATTTGTCTTTAACTTGCATAAATTATATATGAGATTTCGACATATTACAATAAAAGAGTTTTATTTATTAAATTAATTATAATTTTATCTATATATTCCTTTTGAGTAGCAGTATTTTCTACTATATAATCATCATAAAATTTTATTTTTGTATTTTCTAATGTGCATTCTTCTAATATCATATAATCGCCTCATTTAATTTTATGAGAAAAGCATAAAAAAATACCCAAGACAGGCTTGTCTTGAGCAAATTTACATTCCTCTATGATAACATTATATGATGGGATATTCACAAAATCAATTCCTTTTTATTTCCCTTTATTCTATTTGCAAATATAATTTTAATCTCTAATACAAATAACATCAAGAGTAAAATAAACTTACTTTGTTCGCTTTTGACATTATTTGTATTGGAGATTTTGTGGTATCTAAGCAAATGTAAGTACGACTATATTTTATAAAAAATGGTAAAACACTAGGAAAATTTAAGAATTTGTGATATTGTAGTTAGGTAGATTATACTAATAACCGAAATAAAGGAATGATATAAAATGAAGAAAAATAGAGAAAATAAAGAAAAACTAAAAGGGCCTAAAGAAGATTTACTACCTGGTCAAACTCAAAATATCAATGAAATGTTTTATAGAGATTTTTCATTAGATTATTTTGAAAATAAAATTATAAATTTATTAGAAATAATAAATAATAGTAAAGAGTACATATCACGAGTTGAAAATAGATATTTTAAAGTAAGAAAGTTCGAATTCGATGGAGTACGTAATATTGATGAGAATAATGTAATCAAATATGCAAAAAGTGAATTGATTAGTACATATTATCATTGTCTTGAAACCTTTATGAGATTATTTATAGCACACGCTAAATTTACAGAATGTCCATTAATGGATTTAACAGCATTAAGTATAGAGGAATATCACTGTATTATAAATGAACTTTCTAAAGGCAATATAAAAGTTCTAAACAATAAATTAAATGTTGACAAAGTCATACTAAGGACGGCAATTGGAATTGAAAATACAGAAAATAGTCCATTATCAGAAAAAGAACTAAAAAATTTGAAGGATTGGATTATATGGTGTGCTCAAGAACTAAAAAATATACCAGAATATAATTCTCTTAAATATGGTTTGTCTATGTTAATAGGATATGGAGAAATCGGAATTCCAAATTCAGACCCTCCTTTTTATAAAAAAGGAGATGCTGTACATATATTACAAAGTCAAAAAAATGATGGGAGATTTAAATTTTCATTGAATAATATTTTTACAGAATATGATTTTAAAGTTATTCTTGTACATTTTTTTAGTCAATTGATAGAAAATATAATAAAAATAGGAAAAATAAGATTTGTATCACATTCATCAAAAGAATTATTTAAACCATATTTATGTGTATTCAGCTATCCTGAACTAAGAGATAAATTTCATGAAAAAGGAAATATTGGAGATTTAATGTCATCGTATGCTTTACCGCTTTATTATATAGATGACTTACAAATGAGTGAACTTGCAAAATATATAGGTTTAGAAGACTCACCCCAATCTTGGAAAATTGCTTTTGAAAAAATAAAAAATAATATTCCAAAAACAATAAAATGGTTAGATAAAAAATATGAAGATGAAGTTTTAAACTATTATAAACTCGATGATATTAGTTTTAGAAAAAAATATTTAGAAACTATAGATATGATAAATTCTAACATTTATTTAAAAGTGTTATGCTATTTGTGGCATTATATACTATATATTGATGATTCAGGTTTATATAAAGATGTATGGAATTGGAATGAAACAAAAGGATTATTTAAAGATGCTGGAAATCATATGCTGCCAGTAGTAGCATTATTAAGTGGATATGAAATACATTTAAAAAACATGGAAAATAGGAAGTTCGATCAAGAACAAATCGATGAACAAATCAAAAACGTTAATAAATGTTGTACAATGGATAGCCAAAGATTTGGTATTGAGGGGATAAGATTTAGTCAAATGATATGGGGTTCATATTTTATGAATGGAAGATTGATACAAGTAGGAAGATTACAATACGAATTTGATGAAAAAGTTCCTAAAAGTGTTAAAGAGTTTAAAGATGGTAGTTATATGTACATACATATACCGAAAGAAGAACATTTAAATATTGATGATGTCAATAATTCAATAAAAAGTGCAAAAGAAAAAATAGAAAAATTTTATCCAGAAATAGAAATTTCAAAACTACAGTTTTACACTAATACGTGGTTGTTAAGTAATGAACTTGATAATATATTAGACGAGAATAGTAATATTATTAAGTTTAAAAATAAATTCGATATAATAGCTCAAACTGAAAATACAGAAGACTTTTTAAATTTTGTTTTTCAGGAAAAAGTATATAATGTAAATTATGAAAATTTAAAGGAAGAAACTATTTTACAAAGCAAATTAAAAGAGTATCTATTAGAAAATAAAAAATTGCATATTGGGCTTGGAATACTAAAAGAAGAATTATAAAAGAGTAAGAGGTTGATTATGGCTGTTTGTATATTTGAAAATGAAAAAGAAAAAACTTATGAGTGTACATATGAGTTTACAGATAAAAAAATAAAAGTTAGGGTTAATAAGGATTTATATAGTGATGAATATAATAGATTAGGAATTGTAAATTTAATATGTAAAAATGAGGAATATAAAGAAAAAACATTAAGTATTTTTGATTCTGAAAATAAGAAATATTTGAAATTATTTAATTGTTATATAGTAAGTTATAATACTATGTATGGAAGTTTTGATGGATATGAGAGCGTTACATATTCTACTTATTGCTATATTCAAGGAAGCTCAGAGAAGGATATTTATAATATTAGTGAAAATCCCAAAATTAGTGCAATAAGAATATATCATCCAACTATACAATATGTATATGGTTATCCTAGTTTTGAATTGCGAAAGAGCGAAGATGAAATAAATATAATATTAAAAAGAAATGTTCAAAAAAACAATGTAAATATTGATAAGAATAATATAAAAAATATTGTCATAGCAGATGATTGGAATTATAGAACTCACGATAAATCTATGAATATAAATCTTACAGCTTATGCTGAATTATGTTTAAAAAAGAAAATAAAAGTGGAAGATTCAATTCAATATATAAAGGAATTTCAAATATATATGGAGTTGTTGAGACAAAAGTGCAATTCGATAGAAAAAGTTTTGTTAAAAATAGAAGATAATTATTTTGAATTAGTATGTGATGAATTTTATAAAGATAAAGAAAATAAAAACATACAATTATCCTATAATTGTAGCATTGATGATTATTTAGTAAAATGTTATCAAAATATGCCAATAAGAGGAAATAATACTGTAAATAGAAATATTTCTTATGTCTTATTTGAACATTCAAGAAATATAGAAGATTCATATCTTTTGTACTATAGATTTATAGAATGTTTTTATAAGAGAAAAAATTATCAAATTAATTTTATATCAAAAGCACTAAATGATAGTAAAGATATTTATTTGAAATATTATAAAGAAGATGATTTTGATAATATTGTTCAAGAAATAGTATGTTTAAGAAATAAATATGTTCATAGTGAATACCATTTAAAAGGCTCAAACCTAAAAGTTAAAAGCAAAGATGAAAAAGTAAATTACAATGCTAAAGTGGATTTTGACTGGATATATAAAAGAACAAAATTATTATATTATATAGTAATAGATATAATTTATAAACAAATATTAAATATAGAAGATTATAAATATAATAAGCATTTTTAATGAAAATATTTCAGTAAACACTTGAAATAATGGCAGGATAGTGATAATGAACATATCACCAATACACATAGAAGGACAAACCTTCTAGAGTTAATAAAAGAACAAGAATTTTATGCAAAAGTGATGCAGAAATTCACTGCATGAACTACTAAAAAATGCTTGTCAGAGTGCAAAAGTTCACCGAGTGAACTTAATTAAATCACTTAGTGTACTTGGAATTTATGAAAATTTGCCACAAAGTATTGATTTTGTAAATAAAATGAAGTATAATGAATATACTAATATTGATAAATTAATTTATCAAATAAATTAGGTTGCACAAGCCTTTGATTAATTTCATAAACGAGTGCGAATTTAAACATTAGGTTAGATATGAGCCTTTAGGATGCGAATCCTATAAACGAATATCCTATTGAATATTAGGTTAGAAACGAGCCTTTAGTTAACTATAAACGAGTTTCCAGAAAAATTATGGAAAAAGCAGAAAAGATTTATAGTATTGTTACAAAAAATAGTAAAAGTAAGATGGCTAAATTTTATAAAGATTTAAGTTGTGACTTTAAATTACTAGAAGAAAAAAGTGCTGAATATAAAGTTTAATAAATAAACAGTTCACTTGGTGTACTTTAGTTCATCGGGTGAACTTTTTATATTTTACAGCCAATAGTCATAAATTTTTTTGATTGACAACATTGTGGTACAGAAGAATTAGCTCACCTAGAAATGGTTGGCACTATTGTTCATCAATTAACAAAAAATGCATCAATTGAAGAAATTGAAACTGCAGGTCTAAGTGCATATTATACAGATCATGGTGTAGATGTATATCCACAATCAGCTGCTGGAGTACCATTTGATGCAAATTGTTTAGCTTGTAAAGGAGATGCTATTGCAAATCTTCAAGAGGACTTAGCTGCTGAACAAAAGGCACGTGCCACTTATGAAAAATTAATAGATTTATGTAGAGATAATCCAGATGTAGTAGACCCTCTTCGATTCTTACGTGAAAGAGAAGTTGTTCACTTTCAAAGATTTGGAGAAGCTTTAAGAGGTGTTCAAGATAAACTGGCAGAAAAGAAATTTTATATGAATGATGGTAGTTGCTTAGATATGCAACAAAATGATTGTAATTGCCAATAAGTCAAAAAGGTAATAGATAAAACATCTATTACCTTTCTTTATATTTTATATACTACATTATTAAAAAATACCAACTTATCTTTGTTCTTCTTCTTTTACAAATTCATCTAAAACTTTTGCAGAACCATGTTTCTGACTACCTGTCAATATTCCATCTTCATCTCTATGAAGATTCATAAATGCTAAAAGGTTATAATCTTCTTTTTCTAATTGTCCTTGTAGTATTTTTAATGATTCTTTCTGTTTATCAGAAATTTCTTTAGGTAAATAAAATATTCCTGACTTATAATCTGGTACTGAAGTATTTTCTGCAAATACAACAGGTCTATTTCCATATAAAATCAAAATTTTCACTTTTTCAATTAAATTATTCTCTAATTCACTCATTCTCTCCACCTCACTTATATTTATATTATACCATAATCTACTAAAAAGTTCAAATCTATTGATTTTACAAGCTTTCAAGAGTATAATATTCTTATAAGAAAGAAGGATTGAAATGTACTTAGATTTAAAAAATAATAAAGATTATACAAAATTAATCAAACCTGCCCAAATCATAAAAAATGGAGGTTTAGTAATATTTCCAACAGAAACAGTTTATGGTATTGGAGCTAATGGATTAGATAAAGATGCTATTAAAAAAATATATGAAGCAAAACAAAGACCTCTAAATAAACCTATAAGTCTTTTAGTTAGCAATATTGACATGATTGAAAGTGTTGCAAAAGACATTACGGATATAGAATATTCTATAATAAAAAAGTTCTTTCCTGGTCCTTTAACTATTATTTTAAAGAAGAAAGAAATTATTCCTGATATTTTAACTGCTGGCTCTGATACTATTGGAATTCGTATGCCTGCAAATGATATTGCTTTAAATTTAATAAATTATGCTGGTGTTCCAATTGCTACTCCTAGTGCTAATATTTCTGGAAAACCAAGTGGAACTAATTTAAATGATATAATAAAAGATTTTGACGGAAAAGTTGATTGCTTTATTGATGATGGTCCTAGCAAAATTGGCCTTGCTTCTACTATTGTTAAAGTTATTGATGGAATTCCTCATATTTTAAGACATGGTTCAATATCAATTGATGAAATAAATTCAGTTATAAATTAAAGACATGAAAAAATGGGGTTGTTATTCAACCCCATTTTTCTTTTTATACTGCTTGATGTACTTTTACAATCTCACAAATCAAATTAGCTGCATTCTCTACACCAATTGCATCACTATTAATACAAATATCATAATTAGAAGGATCTTTCCATTCTTTTTCTGTATAATATTTATAATGATTTGCTCTTAATTTATTTATTCTATTTATTTCTTTTTCGGCTTTAACTTTGTCTAAATTATAAAATTCAACAGCTCTTTTAATTTTATCATCCATACTGCCAGCAACAAAAACGCTAACAACATTTTCTTTATCTTTTAATATAAAATCAGCACATCTTCCTACAATTACGCAAGATTCCTTTTCTGCAACTTCTTTTATTAATTCAGATTCTTTTATAAATAAGTCATCAGAATTATTTAGACCTGCATAATATCCATTGTTAAGTATTGATAATGCATCTCTTTTTTGTTCATTATTTTCAATATATTCTTCTGCTAAACCTGTTTCTTCTGCTAATTTTACAACAAATTCTTTATCATATAATTTTATTCCTAATTTGTCTGCAATTAATCTTCCTATATATCTTCCACCTGAACCATACTCTCTAGAAATTGTAATTACTATTTGTTTATCAGTTGTGTTGTTTAAAGTTGTTTCTTCTTTTACAACTTCACTAACATTTCCATTTGCTTTTAATCCTTTAACTTCTTTTATTAAGAATATTGCTGCTAAAATAAATGCTATTCCATCTGCTACTGGTCCTGCACTTAATACACCCATAATTCCAAATGCATGGCTTAATATTATCATTGATGGAATTAATATAACAATCTGTCTTGAAAGTGATAATATTGCACTTTTTGTACTTTTTCCAATTGCTTGGAAGAATATTCCTGATGGAATTTGTATACCATTTACTATTGTAAGCATTAAATATGTTCTAAATGCTAAACATGCAAATTCCATGTAGTTTTCATCACCACTACCAAATATTAATATTAGTTTATCTGGTATTGTTTGGAATAATATAAATGCTATTGTACTTATTACTACACTTGAGCCTAATACAATTTTTAAAGTTTGTTTTACTCTGTCATATTTTCTTGCCCCATAATTGTATCCAAATATTGGTTGGCTTCCTGCTGCTATACCAATTATTATACTATTTAGTATTTGACTTATTTTCATTACTATTCCTAATACTGTTATTGGTATTTCTGCTCCATATTTGCTTTCTGCTCCGTATTTTCCAAGCAAATTGTTTTCAGCTGTCATAACACATACTATACTCATTTGTGTAATAAAACTACTTATTCCTAATGCTGAAACTTTTTTACATACATTTGCTTTTAATTTAAAACTTTCTTTTGATAATTTTATTGATTTGAATCTCTTTATATAGGCAACATTTAATACAAATGTTAATATTTGACTTATAACTGTTGCTAAGGCTGCTCCTTCTACACCTTTATGGAATACAAATATGAATATTGGATCTAATATTGTGTTTAATATAGCTCCACTTACCATACTTATCATTGAATATTTGGGACTTCCATCTGCTCTAATAATAGAATTTAATGTTGTTCCTATCATCGAGAATGGGAATCCTATTGCAATTATTTTTCCATATGCCATTGCATATTCTTTTAAATTATCTGTACATCCAAATATTTTCAAAAATAATGGTAAAAATATAAATGTTATTATTGCAAATATTATTGATACTATTGCAGATAATAATATTCCATTTGCAATTCCTTCTTCTGCTTCTTTCTTTTTCTTTTCTCCTAATTTTAAGCTTAGATATGCTGATGCTCCATCTCCAAACATTAATGAAAATGCTAAACATATCATTACTAGTGGGAATACTACATTTGTAGCTCCATTTCCTAAATATCCTACTCCTTGACCTATAAATATCTGGTCTACTATATTATATAGCGAGTTTACCAACATAGATATTATACAAGGAATTGAGAATTTTCTGATTAGTTTTCCTATTTTTTCTTTTCCTAATATGTTTTCTTCTTGTTCCATTCTTTTCTCCCTTCTTTTATCTTTTTATTATTTTTCGGCATTTTGCCAACTTGACTATTATATAATTTTTTCATAAATTTGTCAAACGGTTATTTGATTTTTTTTATTTTTGCAACAAAAAATCCTTCATATAATTCAGTTGGTAAAACACATATAGTACCTTCAACTTTTGCAGGTAAAGTTGGGATTTCTCTATCCAATTTTATTGGAACTATTTCTATTTTTCCTTTTCGCAAAACTTTATTTAATATCTCTTCATTTTCTTGTTTTAATATAGAACAAGTAGAATATATCATCTCTCCTCCTGGTTTTAATATATTAATTGCTTTTTTTAGCAATGTTTCTTGTGTCTTGCATGATCTTTGTATTAATTCTTTAGAAAATCTATCATCAAATACATTTTCTGTTCCACTTCCACTACATGGTGCATCTAGTAGTATCTTATCAAATGAAAAATAATCACTTAATTGTCTTGCATCTTCTGTCATAATATTTACACAAGTTGCACCTTGTTTTTGTAAATTATATTTCAATTTTTCTGCCCTTATCTTATTCTTCTCACAAGCTGTTATAAAGGCTTTATTTTCTGTCATTGTAGCAATCTGAGTCGTCTTTCCTCCTGGTGCGGCTGCCATATCTAATATATTTTCTCCTGATTTTGGCTCTAATACAATTGGTGGTAACATTGATGATAGACTCTGTAAATATATTTCTCCATTTTCATACATTTGCATTTTTCTTATTTCGTCTTCTCTTACATTTTCTATTATTAAAGCTTCTTTATACCAGTCTACTTCTTTATATTTTATATTATTATTTTCTAACTGTTGTTTTATGTCTTCTACGGTTGTTTTTATTTTATTCACACGTAAAGTTACATATCTTTGCTTTGTATATCCTTCTATTATTTGTTTAGTTATTTCTTCTCCATATTGTTTTTCTAACATATCTTTTAAAAATTGTGGTATTTGTTTTTCCATTTTACACTCCATTTTATATTTTTATTTAAATAAGTCTTTGACCATGTAGGCATATTATACCATATTATGTGTACTTTGACAATCTTTTGAATACGGACAATATTGACATCCTCTTTTTACATTTTGTTTAGATTTTTTTACTTTTTTAACAATTTCTACAATCGCTAAAGTAATTACAACAATTGCTATTAAATTAATACCTAATTGATTAATTAGTACAGCCAAACACCATGCCAATGTAATTTGAAATATCACAACTTTACCTGTTTTAATAGTACTTCCTAATTCTTTTCTCATAGCTCCAATCGCTCCAAAACATGGTGCACTAAATAAATTAAATACCATAAACGCATATGCTGATGAAGGTTTAAAAAAGCCAAATATCTGTGAATTCAAAATTTGATTTCCACTCTCCGCAGTTTCAGACAATCCTGCAATTACTGACATCGAAGATATTACTTGTTCTTTTGCAATTAATCCTTGTATTGCAGAAACCGTTGCTCCCCAACTATTAACCCCAAGTATAGGATAAAATGTCCATGATATCGTTTTTCCAATTGTTGCTAATATACTATTTTCAATATCTATTCCATATTTTAAATTTATTGAAAATGATAATAAAAACCATATAACAATCGAACAAATAAAAATTACACTTCCAGCTCTTTTAAAAAATGCAATCGTTTTATCATATACATCTCTTACTACATATTTAATATTTGGAATTTTATATTCAGGAAGTTCAGAAATATATGTACTACTTGTATTTATATAAATAAATTTTTTCATTACTATTGCACTTGCTATTATTATCATTACAGATAAAAAATATAGCGAAACTGAAACTAGACCTGAATTTTGTTTAAAAAAATAACTAGAAAATAGTGTTATAACTGGCAATTTAGCACTACATGGTATAAATGGTGTAAGTATTGTTGTCATCTCTCGTTCATCTTGATTCTCTATTATTCTTGTTCCCATAATTGCAGGTACACTACAGCCAGCCCCAACTATAAATGGTATAAGACTCTTTCCATTTAAACCTATTTTTCTAAACACCTTATCCAATAAAAGTGCAATTCTTGACATATAACCTGTTGTTTCTAATATAGCAATACATGTAAACAATATAATCAATTGAGGAACAAAACCAAGAATCGATCCAACTCCTGAGATTATACCATCTACCAACAAACTAACAAGCCAATTTGCTATCCCTATCTTTTCTAATGTTATTTGAGTAACTCCTTTGGCTTTTTCCACTATATCTCCTATAAAGTCTACTGTAAATTTTCCAACTACTCCTACTGATAAATAATATACCAAGAACATTATAACTATAAAAATAGGAATTGCTAACCATTTATTTAGAAAAATACTATCAAGTTTATCAGATATGCTTGGCATAGATATTAGATTATCTACTTGATCTATACCATGTACAACTTTAGTTTTAACTTGTTCAATAAAACCATATCTTTCTGTTGCAATTATCTCTTCGAGATCAGTATCATACTCTGTAGCTAAATTATCTCTTATTCTCTGTATTTGGCTAAACTTTGAATCTGAAATTTTAAGGTCATTTGGATTGAATCTAAAGTCATTTTCTAATAGCTTAACTGCAATAAATCTTTTATGTTCACTAAATATTAAATTGCTTTGAACCTCTACAATCGCTTGTTCTAATTTAGCATCATAAATATACAAACTATTCATTTTTGTGATAAAACTAGGCTTATTAAAAATTTCTTTTAATAGATCATCAACACCATCACCCTTTAAAGCCGAAACTTTAATAACACTTGTCCCTAATAATGCTTCCAGCTTATGTTCATCTATAGAAAGCCCTTTCTTCTCTAATAAATCAACCATATTCAATACAACAATAACTCTGCAATCAAGCTCCAACAACTGAGTCGTTAAATACAAACTCCTTTCAAGACAATTAGCATCAATAATATTAACAATAACATCAGGAGACTCGTCAAAAATAAACCTTCTAGAAACCTCCTCCTCCACACTATACGGACTTAACGAATAAATCCCTGGCAAATCAATAATTTCACACACAACTCCATTGTTTTGCGAATTTTTTATAATCCCAGATTTCTTTTCAATAGTAACACCTGGCCAATTGCCAATCTTGGCATTCATTCCAGTCAATAAATTAAATAATGTGGTCTTACCACTATTTTGATTTCCAACTAAAGCAACTTTCATCTTTTTTACCTCCTGTACATTTGGGACATTCACATTATGGACCGGTTCTGTTTTGCTCACTGCACATTTGGGACCGGTTCTGTTTTGTCCCAAGAATGGTTCTTTTCTGCTCAATTTTGTAATACTTCTACTATAATTTTGGATAAATCTTTTTTGCATATACACAATTCGTAATCTCTTAAACTAATGTCTATGGGATCTCCTAGTGGTGCAATCTTTTTTATCTTAACCTCTGTCCCAACAGTCATTCCCATATCTAACATATGTCTTCTTATTTCTTTGTTATCTTCTTCTAATTTTAATATTTTTCCTATTTGTCCTACTTTTAATTTTGTTAAATCACAACACACTCTTACTTCTTTCATATAATCTCTCCTTGCATGTTTTGCGCATTTGGGACCGGTTCTGTTTTGCTCACTGCACATTTGGGACCGGTTCTGTTTTGCTCACAAGAACGGTACTTTTTTGCTCATTATATTTTTTATCCATTGACGAATTCAAGTGAATCTTGTAATCAAAATAAAAAAATATAAGTTTTTTATGTAATTTTTTATCCACATAAAATACTTATATTTTAAAACTATTTTTATACTCTTTCTATACTATTTTTATTTTTCATTTTTTATATGTTTTATTTTATCCCTTCTATTCTATACCATTACATTAGATTCCTTTTCATGACATTTCATTACTTTCACTTGCACTATTTTCACTAATACTATTTTCCACTCTATTTGGCACTTGTGATGTAATTCCTTCTCCTGTGTGTGGATGGAATTGTGAATATACACTATCTGAACAAAATAGCAGTGCCAATACTGTACAAATTGTTATTTTAAATTTTGCTGTAAATCTTTGTAGTCTTCTTTCTAAAAATGGTGCTACAAAGTATACACACAAGCATCCTCCAATTCCAAAGAACATACTACATTCAAGGCATACTCGACCTTTTATGTTCATAAATACTCCTGTATAATCCCAATACATTATACCTGAAACTTTTTCTATATACCATGATGTTATATACTCTATTATTGTGCATAATACCATAACTACTCCAAATGTTAATAATGGGTTTTTTAACATTTTTCTAAATGGTTTAAATTTTGTTAATAGTACTATTAATGTGCATCCTACACCATATATTGGTAGCCATGGTCCATACATCGTTCCTCTATTTACTAAGATTCCATCTCTAAATAGATATAGTCCTACTTCCCATAACCATCCTACAAATGAGAATATGAAGAAAAATAATATTATTGATGTTGGTTCGTATTTTTTGTTATAGTCTATTTTTATTTTCTTTCTTAATATTTCATCAGGATCTGGATATTTTTCTAATTCATTTTTTTCAAATAATTTTTCATCATTTAAGGCTTCAAAATTATACTTTTGCCCTTTGATATATTCCTCTCTTAAAACTTTATATAATTCTGCAATTGTTGCTGCATAATATGGCGTAACATATAACCCTGCAAGCCCTAAAGTAGCATATTGTAATATATTCCAGCCTATAAACGACATGTCTAATTTAAATGCTTGCCATTTGCTTCCGTTCATCATTTCTCTTGACATTTTTATTGCATCTTTAGCCTTAATGTTTGGATTTTCTGCCACTATGTATTGTACCATTTTATAAGAATAATTTTTGATTATTCCTCCTACTATTGTTAAGTTCCACAACATCTTATATATTTCTGCTAAAAAAATTGTTTTTATTGTTGGTAAATATCTTTCTTTTTTGAATGCATATTTTAGCCTTTTGATTCTTGTTTTCTTATAATTTATACTTTCTAGATATATTCTTTTTTCTCCTACTTTTAAAGGGTATGATATAAATACTCTTATTAACATTCCTCCTATTGATGCAATTATCAAAATAATACTTGCCATAGCTTCTTTATCTTTATAATTTGCTATTGAATTGAATATATTTTGCACTTGCGCTTGTCCTTTTGTATATATATTAAAGATTGAAAATATTACTCCTTTTGTAATATTGTGCTTTTCATTATAATAATTTATCGATTTAGTCATATTTCCTGTAAATACTTGAGATATGGCCTTATCAGCATATTCATTTATTAATATTTCTTGTGGTGATAATTGCTGTTCACCTTTATTTTGTATATATTCATATATAATTTTTATATTCGAATATCCATCTTTATTTACTAAATATTCTCCCACTATACTTGTCATGAATAAACCTAAAATCATTAATGTCCATATGTTTCTTTTTAGTGTTTTTCTTGCTTTTTCTTTTATCTCTTTAATTTTCCACATCTCTTGTTCCTCTTTCTTTATTATGCTGTAATTATACTATATACAGATTAATTTGACAATATATAAATAACTAATAAAAGAGGGAAATCTTCCCTCTTCTATCTGGATTAAATTGATTTTAATTCAAGAACATACTGTAACATATTTCCTCCTTTATACAGCACTATGTTGGCTATTTTCAAGCAGTTTATTGGAAGCCCATATTTTAAAAAGGTTCTATCTTTTTTTACTTTTTCCAGAACCATATTACTTATCTCTTTTTTGTGTTTTTCGAGATATGCCTTTTTGTCTCCTTTCCATGTTGTTAACAAGTTTACATCTACATTTATATAATCAAATGTAGTTGTTTTTTTGGAGTTCTCTGGGTTGCATACGAATTCCGGCTCACATATTCGTGTAACAATTCCATTACCGTAACATGCTTTCGATGGTTTCTTTAATGTCACTCCTCCGTTACAGTATTCTTTGAGTTTTTCTATCGAGTCACCTACTTCTAACCTTCCAATAGCTTTACTCAGTAATACTTTGTTTTCAACATTGAGCATCTGCAATAATTTGTATGAGAAATCTATTGGCAAATAGGAAATGTCTTTTCCTCGTTCAAACCATATGTATGGCATTGATATGTCAGTTGTCAATATTTCTTTCTCAGGCAAACATGTCCATTCTTCTTTTTCATTGAAAAAGTAAAAATTTCGTTTTACTTTCCGAAGAACTACATTTATATAACCTCTCCCTGATTTTTTTTCAGCCTTTTCAAATCTTGCTATATCTTGCTCAAGTTTGTCGATTGAGTCACCAACCTCTAAACATAAAATAGCTCTAGCTGTAGGTCCTGAGAAGTCTGTTTCAGAACAGTATTCTCCTCGTTTATAGTAGTCCATTTTCAGTCCTTTTAAGTGCATTCTCCGTGCTTCTTCAACAGAAGTTTCAGTATAAATACCTTCTGAATCAAAAAAATACACTTTTTTCTTTTCGATACGTATAACCTGCTCTTTTAAAATTTTATCCATCTTTCTACCTCCTAAAATTATCTTGGAGGTATTGAAACCTCCAGTTCTTTATACTTTTGGTTTCAAAAATATTTGTTATATTATACCACAATTTTATGTTAAACGCAAATTTTTATACTTCTTTTGCCTTAACTATAATTCTCTGCTTTGAATCAGTTGTACATGTAATTAGTGTAACCTCTCTTTCGCCTGCAATAGATGATGTTAGACAACTTGTATCTTCTGGAAAAACTTTATAAATATCAAAGATTTCATATTCCACTTTTCCAATCTTTTCATCTGTCACAAACAACCTGTCACCTATGTTAAGTTTCTTTAAATTTCTAAACATATTTCTATTTTTGAAATTGTGGCCAGCCACACAAAAATTCCCAATCTGATTTGGCTCTACTCCCCAAAATTTAGTTACTGAAACATTAAGGGCTGATGTTGAATAGTTTTTCAGTACATTTGTGACTAATGAAATTGCTGGTATTTCTAATTTTGCACATACATGATATCCTTTATAAGTTTTCTCAATTTCTACTTTAGGATATTCTTTTGTATTTGCTTTCTCAACTTTTTCTGAATCCGCATCTATATGATCTTGATTAATTTCTTCAATCTGCGTCACTAACTTTTTTTCTGTAGAATCTCCCGCCTGTTGTACAATCGATTCTGATCGTATTTTTGCTTCTTCTTTTTTAGATGTTCCCATACATATTATCAATGTCAGAAATGCTACAAATAATATAATATTAATAACTCTTTTAGCAATCTTTTCCATCTGTTCCTCTCCCATGTAAACAAGTTATTTTTAATTTTATATACTAATTCTATCATTCACAGTAAAATTATATATATGTTATAAAACTAAAAGTATATTGTTTTTGATATACTTTTAGTTTTATAAATATCTTTCTTATTAATCGTGAACTATAACCTTATTTTTTCTTATTTATATATATTCCTAAACCGATTACACTAAATAACAATACAGACATAATAACATATTCATTATAACCTGTCTTAGGCAATTTATTTGGAGTCTCTTGTTTAACTGTTTCATTTGGTTTAGTTTCATTTGTAGTCTGATCCGGCTTTTCTGTAGGTTGTTCTGTTTCTTCTGCAGGTGGAGTTATTTCTGGTTGACTTGGTTTTTCTTCCTCTGGTGGTGTTACTTCTTTTTCTGCAACTTTATATTCGAATGTTTTTTGTGCAATCACTGTATCAGAATTATCTCTATCAATCAATTTTAAAGTTATTGAATAATCTCCACCTTCACTAAAAAGTGCCCTTACATTTAATGTTTGTGAAACATCTTTTCCACCAATTTTATATCCTTGCGGATCTCCCCATCCACTTTGTATAATATCTGTTTCAGCCTTTGTCACTCCATCAGTTGCTAATAACTTTACACTTGCATCTTTAGGTGTAGTTGCCTCTGCAATTAATCTTGCATGTTCATAATATCTTCCCATACTAGAAGAGTAAGTCAATTTCATTTCCTTCTCTACATCTTTTTCTATATCACCAGTATGCTCTAATGTAATTTGATAATCTTTGTATTCTGGTTCTACTGTTAAATTCTTTACAAGTGGTGTTGTTATATCATCATAAGTTTCTGATGCATCAGAATTTGATAGTCCTTCTGCAGTTACAGTTAATTCTGTTGGATTTGATGTTGTTATCCCTTCTTTTGCTTTAAATGTTACACTCATACTTTCTCTTGGACTTGTCCCTCCTGTAGAATCGTGAAATGTAACTTTTACTTTATCTTTTGTATCATTTGCAGTACCTCCATCAACTGATACATACTCAAAAATATTGTTATCATAATTTACTTCAACTGTGTATGCTCCTAATTGCTTTCCAAAATCAAGTGTTGCCTTCACTTCTTCTCCTGGTCTTACTACTGTTTTATCTACGTCAAATTTGACTGTATCTAATGATACCGCATAACTTTTTACTGTAAAAAGAAGCATTGTAATCATTAATATTGTTATTATTAAACTTATAGTCTTTTTCATTTTAAACCTCCATAATTTTATTTTATAACTTTATTATGGCTTTTGGTTTTATTTTTTATTAGGAAGTTTTATCGTAAATAAGAAAAATCTGTAAAATTGCACATTTAAGAACCGGTCCCAAATGTGCAAAAATACAGTCTATCAATAAGTTCAATCTCTTTTAATATTTTTATAAGTTAAAAATCCAATTATAATAGAAACAACAATAAATACATCAACAGCCATCAATAAGTAGTCTTTTTTATTTTCCCTTTTTTCATTTTTAACTTCATTGTTATCATTATTCATCGTCTCTCCACTATTATCATTTTCAGAAACCTCCTTATTTACAGAGTAAGCTTCTTCAAGTCTTTTCTTCACTTTATCAACTTCTTGATCATATATTGCTTCCTCTTGTTTATTTCTTTTATAAACATTGATTTCATATATTCTTTGAGTAAATCCATTTGGAGCTGTAACTTTTATTTCAATTTTATTATTTCCTTCATTTAAGTTATTGTTTCCTAAAATCTCTACTTTTCCCTGTTCATTTTCTGGAATAGCTAAAATATTCAATTGATTTATCTCATTTGCTACTTGTGTATTATATCGAGTTATTTGCTCATTAAATTCAGGTGACAAAATTGCATATTCTATAGCAAGATTTTCTAAATTAGTATTTGCCATTTCTAAATTCTGTGTTTTAGTAACTTTTATTTTATATTCTTGGCGTTTTTCATGATTTGTTACTACTACATTTATAATATTTAGTCCATCTTTTAAATTCTTATTCCCAGAAACCTCTATTTTTGCATTCTCATTTTCTGCTATTGGTAGAACTTCAATATCTTTTATTTCTTTTAATTGTTCAGGCAAAGTTAAACTATAATCATATATATCTGTTTCAAAATCTGGTACAATTCCTTCCACATTTAATCTTAATGACTTTAATTGAGTACTATTTTGCTTTTGTATAGCTCTACCGTTAACACCTTCAGCAACATCTTGTTCTAAAATTTCAATTTGAAAATTTTCAAAATCAGTTTGCATCAAATTAATATTTTCATCAAAAAATTCTCCATTCACATCAAAATCAGCTATCCCTGGTGCAATTGATTTAAATTTTAATTTTTCAAGTTCTCCCTGTTTAGCTTCTGTTCCACCATTTGTATCATACCAAACAATTTTAACTTTATTACCAATAACATTTGAATTTTCAGATTCTGAAATAAATTCTAATTTCGTTGTATCGAAAAATATTTCTATAGAATATGCTGATGTGTTTATTCCTTTCAAATTAAGACTAACTTCAAATTCATCTCCTATAATCACATTATCTTTATCACTTTGCAAATAAAATGTTGCATTTTCCAATGTTCTACTTTTTACAGGATAACTAAATAGAATTATCATAAAAATTGTTATAACAAAATATATAATCTTTTTCATTTTATTATCTTTCCCTAAAAATTATTGTTTTATAATCTGCAAACCTAAAATATGTCTTTGAATTAGCAGTAAGTCTACTGATGATGGTTTATTTGCATTTTTTCTTATATTTGCAGATTTTTGATAAATGTCATCTAAAGTTTCAATTTCTAATATATGTCTTTGTAAAACTAACAAATCAACACTATTTATTTTTCCATCACCATTGACATCACCATATACTATAATTTGGTATTCTTTTAAAATCTTTCCATCTTCTTTAACTTGAATTTTATTTCCTGTTCCAATTATTGCATCATCTGATAGAATTTCATTATTTGAATTAACAATTACTATTTCTAAATTAGAAATTATATTGTTTTTTATATCTCCAACTGTATTTTGAGTATAATCTATTCCACTCACATCTAAATTATTTAAAATTAATGGAGCAGTAAATTGGACCTCCGCTTCTTGCATTTTTCTTACTACTGTTATTTTACATTTTGCTTTTATATTTTCATTTTCTTCAGAAATTGCATAAATAATTGTTTCTCCTTCTTTTTGTGCTGTAATTACTCCATTTTCGTCTATTGTAGTAATTTTTTCATTACCACTTTTAAAATTAATTTTAGTATTATTTGCGTTAGCTGGTTCAATATATGCATTAATTTTTAAATTTTCTCCTATTGAAATATACAATTCTTCTTTATCTAAATTAATTCCTGTAACCTTATTATATGCAGGCATTTCTGTTACATAAGTTTGAAAAATATATCCAACCATACCATTTTCTAACTGAACTCTATCCCATCTTTCTCCATTACTTATACTTTTTGCAATTCTAGTCATTTTTGCATCTTTGCTAAGCATTGTTATTACTTCATAAGATGTACTTGGACCTGTTCTTAGGTTTACATTTGTAGCATTACAATAAACTTTTGTATTATCTGCCACATAATTATTTGAATTGATATTCGGGCTTTCGTATTGAATATCTGGCATATTATTAAAAATAGGAATAATAAACGAAATTTGTAAATCTAATATACCATTTTTTTGATATCCTTTATATATTGATCTTGCTTCATTATATGGAGCTAATACATTTGTCATATATTGATGAGAAAACAAATTACTTCCTCTATCATCATTTACATCAAATTTTTGCAAATACACTGTATTTTGTCCAACCTGTATATAACTTGAACCTATAAAAATTCCTCCACCTGAAATCGCTTTTTCTTTATTATTCCATGGAATCAAATATTTATTTTTAGTTGTTTGACTTGCACCTTTTCCATCTTTTGCAAATTGAAGTCCATTTTTTATTGCCCCCATTGGCTCTGCTGAACTCGTAGCACCTATGTTGTAAAAATTGTATAATCCTTCATATCCAGATACATTTCCACTTATAGAACTATGTGATAAAAAAGGACCAACTTCTTGCTTTATTCTTGATGCTAAATGATATGTGCTTACAGCCGATTTTTGTCCTCCTCTTAATATTAATTCCGAATATGTTTCATTTGTATTTATTATATTTCCTTTATTGTCTAAGTATGATACTTTGTTTTGATAAAATTCTGTTCCATATAATATTTTTTCAATACTATTTATGTTATTAGCACTAGAATTATATGATAATGTTTCGAATTGAAAAATTCGCACTTCATTTAAAAAATTTCTCGGATCCATTGCATATTTTACGGCCAGTTCTGAAGAATCTACCCATCCACTGTCAACTTCTACATTGTATTGCCCAGGTGTTGTATTTTTCCAGTTGTCAGAATATGTCTTTGGCACTAAATTTTTTCCAAATTGACTTTCTTGTTGTATTACATTATTCCAATCTAGATTCGTATACATTGCTGTAAAACTCCAATTAGGATGATTCTTTTGTATTTCTTTTAAATATGGCTGATAACTACTTGGAAAACTTTCTATACCGTTCTCTCTTAGTTGATGCTTCTACTCTGGCGCCAAATATCAAACTTATACATATTACCATTATGATAGTTATTTTCTTTTTTGCCATTTTTTCCTCTCTTTTTATTTTTTGATATTTTCTCCATTTTTTGTTGTAATTATACAAAACATCTATTAAGGTGCACAAAAAAGAACCATTCTTGGGACAAAACAGAACCGGTCCCAAATGCGCAGTGCGCAAAACAGAACCGGTCCCAAATGTACCTTTTTAAATTTATTTAAACAACTCCTTTTTACTAAACTTTATAGTAGTAGGTCTACCATGAGGACAAGTAAAAGGATTTTTTAATTTTAGCAATCTTTGAATTAAACTATCAACCTCTTGTCTAGTCAAGTCCATATTAGCCTTTACAGCAGCCTTACAAGCAACTGTTGCAATAAATCTTTCCTCAACATCTTTAATTGCAGTTCTTTCAGTTGTAAGCATCTCATCTAATACGTCTAAAAACATTCTGTTTTTATTAACTTTATACTCAATATCTGGAATTCCACTAATTTTTACAGAATCCTCTCCAAACAATTCAATGTCGAAACCTGTATTTCTAAAAAGTTCAATATTTTCTTTTACAAATTCAATTTCCTTATGTGATAAATTATAAACTTCTGGAATTAGCATTAATTGACTATTATTTTGAATATGATTTTTATAATTTTCTTTTATTTGTTCATACAGTATTCTTTCATGCCCAGCATGTTGATCAATTAAGAACATATCTTCTCCAATTTCTATTATTATAAATGTTCTAAATAAAATACCAACATATTTGTACTCTATCTCTCTTTGAATTTCTCTATTTATTAGTTCTACTGGTGTATCATTTTTAAATTTATTTGTTAAAAATTCTAATTCGTTTTCTATATAAGTTTCTTTCTTTTGTTCTTTTTCATCATTATCTAAAAATTCTCCATTTAGCATTGAACTTTTTATTGCATGATAGAATACCTTGTAAAGCTTATTTTCATCATTAAATCTTACTTCCATTTTGGTTGGATGAACATTTACATCATAGTAGTTTGCTGGCATCTCTAAATTTAGAATAAAAAATCCGTATTTTCCAATTCCTGTTGCCCCCTTAAATGCTTGATCTGCACTATTAGTTAAAATTTGATTTTTGATATTTCTCTTATTTATATATAATATTTGACTTTTTCTGTTGTCTCTTGCTATTGTAGTGTTTCCTATTACTCCTGTAACTTTTATTCCTTCACTTTCATAATTTACATCTAACAGATTTTTCTCGATTTCTTTTCCATATAAAAGATAAATAATATCTCTAATGTTTCCATTTCCATTAGTTTGAAATACTATTTTTCCATCATTTATTAATTTAAATGCTATATCTGAATTCACTAAAGCTGTTTTTTGAACCCATTCTTTTATATATCTAAATTCTGTAGCATCATTTTTCAAAAATTTATATCTTACAGGTGTATTAAAAAATAGTCTTTCAACCATAATTGTTGTTCCTACTGGAATTCCAATTTCTTCTACTTCTTCTATTTCTCCCGCTTCTGCAATAATTTTTGTTCCGTTTTCTTCTGCAGTTTTTGTCATCATTGTAAGTTCTGATATTGATGCAATACTTGCTAATGCCTCTCCTCTGAACCCCATAGAATATGTATGCTCTAAATCTTCTATTTTTCTTATTTTGCTTGTCGCATGTCTTTCAAGTGATAGTGGAATGTCATTTGCAGATATTCCTTTTCCATTGTCTACTATTTTTACTAAAGTTTTTCCACCATTTTTTATTTCTATTATTATCTTTGTTGATCCTGCATCTATTGAGTTTTCAACTAATTCTTTTACTACATTTGCTGGTCTTTCTATTACTTCTCCTGCAGCTATTTTGTTTATTGTTAAATCATCTAATAGTACTATATTTCCCATTTTTTTCTCCTTTTTCTATTGCTAACTATATCACAACACACAAAATAAAACAACCCTACATTGTAGAGTCGTTTTTTATATACTTTTTCTTATAAAATCAATTACTTCATCAATATTATCTTTTTTTCAATATCGATTTTTTTCTTCTTCTGTTAAGTCAACTAAATATTTATTAAATTCAGGAATAATACTAATTGCTGGAATTTTAGTTGATTCATAATATGTTTTTGCTTTGATATATGCATTTTCTATCGCATTTTTTCCATTTTCATTTATTGGTAAATTTATTTCTAAATCTTTTATTATTATTAATTCTATTTCTTTATCTTCTAATGCTTGTTTGTATTTATTTACCTTTGCAGGATTTGTTGTTGCAAATAATACCTTCATTTTTATTCTTCTTGCATAAGTTCTTTTCTAATCTCTTCTATCGCAATTCTTCTTGCACTTATTTCATTCTTTTCTTCATTTGATAATTCAGCTAGAGTCTTTCCATTTTCTAGTTCAAAAATCTCATCAAATCCAAATCCATTTTCTCCTCTAATACTTTCAGATACATATCCTGAAATAATGCCTTTTTTGCAGATAGTTTTCTTTCCATCAGACAATGCTATAGCAGTAACAAAATCTATTTTTCTATTTGACTTCTCTACTCCTTGCATTTTTTCTAATATTGCAAGATTTCTTTCTCTATCTGATCCTTGATGCCATCTCTTTGTACGTACTCCTGGAAATCCATCTAAATATTCTATTTCTATTCCAGAATCATCTGCTATACACATTTTTCCATTAAGCTCTTTAGCTATTGTTTCTGCTTTTTTTATTGCATTTCCTTCAAATGTTTCCTTATCTTCTTCTACTTCTATATCAATTCCTAATTCTTTAATTGATATAACTTTAAATTCTTTTAATATTTCTTGTGCTTCTTTAATTTTCCCCTTATTTCCTGAAGCAATAATTATTTCTTTCATATTACTTTCACCTCTTTTATCCATAAATAGATGGTCTTTATAACGCTCTATTATTTCTTTTTATGCTAAAGTTCCCATTGGATCCCATGGTTTTAATCTAATTCTTTCATTATTTAAAATATTTTTTTCTTCTTCTGATAAATATTTTTTGTTTATAACTATTTGATATACATATTTAGAAAACCAGCTATCTGTTGCTACATAATATCCTTTATGTCCATATTTTTCTCCCCAGCTATTTTCAATTCTCCATTTAGTTGGATTTTCATTCTCTAAATTAACACCTGTTATTACCATTGCATGATTCATTGCACTTTCTCTTGTATCAAGCATTGCTCCTTTTGACATACTACTATCTATTTGGAATAAAGTATCTATATCAAATGTAGAATCATCCCATACTCCATCTGTACCATCAGCATCTTTTCCACAGTCTGAACCAAACCATACTGCTTCTCCATCTTTTAATTGATTTACAGCAAGTTCTTTTAGTCTTTCGATTGGTAAATTTAAGTATAAAACTTCATTTCCTTCTGCAACATTTCCAAGATAATCTACTGTATATACATTATTAAATGGCTTATCACTTGTTGGACTGTTTATTATACTTATATAATTATTTAAATCCATTTCTACTATTTCTTGATAAAATTTCATTGGTGTTAAATCTTTTACTATATGATAATTTTTGTCTTTATCTACATATTCAAAAGAAAATGTTTTTGGTGGAATTCCAAAACAACTGCATAATATTGAATATATTTCTTTAATGCATTTTTCTTTTCTGCTTTGTATATCCATTTCTTCATTTCTTATTTCATATGCAAATTTACGAATATATTTGTTTAGTAAGTTATCTATTCCATATGTATTAGAACTTTGATATGTTTCTGGAAATGCATTTTTAGGAACTATTCCATATTTATTTACTATATTTACAAATAAATCCCATTGTCCTCCATCTTGTATTCCTGTGCTTAATAAGTAATCTAATATTCTGTCATCTTTTTCTCTATCTTTTAATGAAATTATACTTTCTAATAAATAATTACATTTTTCTAATTTGTCATAAAATGCTACATAATTTTGTGATATTTCAAATTCTTCTAAATTGTATTTTTTTGCTATTGCTTCTCTTATTACGTTACATCCTGCAAAGATCCAGCATCTTCCACTACTTTTTTGGTCTGTTACTGGTAATGTTTTTAAGTTTATTGAGAACATATCTCTTGTAAATTCTGTTTGTTCATTTACTTTTGTTATGTCTCTTATTTTGCTTTTTGATAATGCTCTCCTCGCTATAGTATTTGCAACATTATTTGTATATTCTTCCTCTATATTTCTTAAATTTTCTTTAATTATCTTTTCCATTTCTATCCTCTCCTTTTTTAATATTTATTTGAAAAAAATTCTTCTTTTGTATATGCAATTGCATCTTTACTTGTTGTTATTATAGTACCTTCTTTTGCTCTGTCTTTTTCTATCATCTTTCCTGCATTTGACAACCAATTATGCGAACCCATAAACATATACTTTTCATCTACTATTATAGTTTTTGCATGTGTTGGTGGAGCATACACAAAGTTTTCTTTTCCTAACAAATTATACAATTCACCTACAATTTTTCTTACTGATTCTTCTTTCGCAAATCCAAGTGATCTCGTCCTTACTAACTCATTTACAATTTCATCAGGCGAGTTAACATTTCTATTTCCACTTTTATATCCAAACACAATTTTTACTTTACAATTATTTTCCTTTAGTTTTTTTATTTCATTTATAAATTCCTCGTTTATGACATTTTCCATAATCCATGGCGACATGATTAATATTTCTTTTTTAGTGTTTTTTAGTGTATACATTAATAGATCATAATGTTGCTTTGCATCTAAAATAATACCATTTTCAAATTTCTGTTGTATATATAATCCAATATTATCATTTGCCACTTCAAATTCCGGTTGAAGAATTTGTAATATTCTTTCATCAAAATTTTTATTCAAAGCTGAATTATCAATATCATATAAACTATAAATCATTCCATTTTCTCTAATGTATTTTATTAATTTAGCTAGATAATTTCCTGTTTGCTCTGCAACATTTAAATTACCAATATATATAAATTGTTTTTTAGCTCTTGTTACTGCTACATTAAGCATATTACATTTATCACCTATAAATTTAACAGCCCACTTAGGCTCTAATGCATCTATTGTTGGAGTAAAAATTATATAATCTTTTTCTTTACCTTGGAAAGCATGTACAGTTCCAACTTTTACATCTGTTAAACCTTCTCTTTTTAATCTACTTTCTAGTAAATGTTTTTGTTCTTTAAAAGGTGTTACTATTGCAATTGATGGTTCTTTTTTATCTTGTTCTTTTATATATTTTATAGTTTGAATACAAGCTTCTACTTCAACTTTATTTTCATTTTTGCTTTTTTGATACTCAGAACTTTTTGTTCTTTTTCCTCTAACATCCAGTGCAATCATATTATTTAAAAATATTTTATTAAAGTTATCTTTAACATGCATATTTAATTTATTTTCATATACATTTTTATTTGAGAAATTTATTATATTTTTTTCGCATCTATAATGATCGTTAAGTATAATATTTTTTTCATCACTTAAAATATCTGTATTTTTATTTGCTAAAGCTTGTACACTATTTCCATCTATCTTTATATCATCAAATACTTCTCCTATTGCTTTTTGATTTTGATAAAAACTTCTATTTATATTGCTATAAATTGGTTCTATTTGATTTACATCTCCTACAATTACTGCTTTTTTAGCTCTATATAGTGCTGATACTAAATTATGTGGTAATATTTGTCCTGATTCATCTATCAATTCTAAGTCTATATATTCAGGAATGAGTTGAAAACATCTTTTACAAAACGAATCTAATGTAGTTGTTACAACCGGAAAACATAAGAATAGTGTATTCCATAAATTTCGTATTCCTTCTTGCTTTTTCTCATTATATATGTCTGTTGAATCATAGAATCTTTGACATATATATGCTGGTTGTTCTTCTGAGAGAAATAGCTTTAAATTTTCTGAAATTTCTTTTCCATTTTTTATTATATATGCTTCATTTAGTTTTAGTGCCAGTTGGAACAATTCTTGATTTAGTTGATTTAGATAGCTTTTGCAATAAATTTCTAGCATACTTGAATAGTCCCAATATTTATTTTCATTTTTTTCGTTAAACTTTTCTATTAGATTTATCTCTGCTAATTTATTTTTTGCTTTGTCATATTCATTTTTTAAATTCTGACTTTTATCTTTTATGTTTTTATATTGTATATTTAATTTATCAATCTCTTTTTCCAATTTGCTTTTTTCTTTTATGTATTGTTCTATTTGCCTATTTTCTGTTTCTTTTGCAACTTGTACTTCTATTATTTCTTTATTAAAATCTATATTTTTATTAGCATTATATATCTTAAAATTAATTAACCTAATAAATAAGTTTTTATTTATTCTTTCAAAATCAGATTTTCTTTCTTCTAGATTTTTACTAGTAATTTTATACTCTATTATCTTTTGCTGGCTTTCTTTTATTTTTTGATTTATCTTTTCCATTTTTTCAGCACTTAAATTTAGTTCTGCTTCTTTTTGTTTAAGCTTCTCCGATAAATCTGCTACTTCTAATTTTATATTTTCTAACTTATTTTCATTATTTTCTTTATCTTTTTCTAAACTTTCTTCCGTTTTATAGCAACAACTTTTTATTTGAGATAGTTTTAATAAAAATTTTTCATATTTTTTAACTTCTTTTTGTTTCTTTTGATATTTGTCTTTAACTTTTTCTATTACTATCATCGCATTGTCTTTATTCTGAAGCTTTTCCAATGTTGGCAAAAATTTTTGATATAAAAAATCTCTAAAATCTTGCACATTATCTTGTTTGCCAAGTGGTAAACATATTATACCTTTATATTGTGATATTTCTTTGTATTTTGATCCATTTTTTAATCTTTGTGTTCTTCTATATCTCCTAGAAATTGGTAACATATATTTTATATCTTTATTGATCTCTGTTCCTACATTTTCTATAGCTTCGCCATTTTTACTAGAAACCACTATAGATTTTATTGTTTTTTCATCTTCATTATACCAACCCATTTTATAATATTTAGTTCCATAATAACTGGTTTCTGTAAAGCCTTGATTCCAATTTTCTAGTATTAAGTTTGCTCTTTCTACTATTTTATTTGCAATTATTTCTTTTAGTAGTGATGTTTTTCCCGTTCCAGGTGGACCTTCTACTGCAATTAAATCATTATCATTTATGCTATTTGCAATTTTATATTGTCCCTGTCCTACTCCATAATCACTTTTATAATTTCCCATATGTGTTTTTATGTATTTGCTATTATTTATATTTTTCTTCTTAACACTGCCATTTAAATATTTGCCTAAAAGATTTGGTATATAATTATCACATTCTATTAACTTTTTCAATAGTTCTATATCTTCTTTTATATTTTTTATTGCATCATCTGTTAGTTCATCTAATGATATTATATATTCTTGATTCATATTATAAAAATTATTTATTCTAGAAATATTTTTAATATTTTCTCTTGTCAAACAGTTATCTATATATTCACTTAATTTAGTATAAAACAAATCTATAACATGTTCTATATCTCCACTGTCTATTGAACTTTTTATCTCTTTGCTATATGTAACTACTGCATCTTCATATTCAATTGACACATCTGCAATCTCTTTGTTTAATAACATTGAAAGAATTGTGTTTATAGTTGCAGTATTTATATTTGCATCTATTACTTTAATTGTTTCTTCCTCAATTTTGCATTTTACTACAAATAATGGCTGTTTTTTAGTCTTTCTAGTACTTTTGCTTGCAAAACTAATATTATGGACATACATCCAAAATTCTCTTGTTGCTCTAATGTCACATATTTGATTAGCAAAATTTTCTATTACTTTAGTATCTATACTTTTTATCTTTTCTCTTATTAAAGATTTTATTCTAGATACTACTTGTATTTGATTTGCTTGCTCACTATTTAAATAATCTAACTCTTGTATTACTTCTGTAACTAATTTTTCTCTATCATTAACTCTTTTTCCTATAAATTTTTCCGTAATATTTTTTATTTTTTTTAATTTCAGTTTATTTAACTCTCGAATTGCTTGTTTAGTATCTATTTTTCCTATCATTATGTACGAATTGCTCTCATCTTCTTTTATTTGTGAAGAAATTGCTATATTGTATATTTCATATTCTAAATAATAGTTTAATATATTTTGTACATTATTGGGTTTCATTTTAGTGCTACCTACTCTCTTTTTTATTTCTTATACTATAACATATTTTATATTTTTTCTCAAGCGAAAAAACAGATTGCACACAATGTATGCAATCTGCTAAAGAATCACTTATATTATTGCTATTTAATACACCATAACACACCAAACTGCCATCAAAGCAAGGTTGTTTATCTTTGACGGACTAGAATTATATTTTTTTATCCATTTAATATAATCTTTATTCCTATCAATTTCTCTACCCCACTCTTCATCAGCTTTACCTTGTATTATCTTCCCATTTTCACCTATATATAAATTTTGACGAAAGTTAAGATATAATTTTTCATATATCTCTTTAGGAACAATGGACGAATATTGTTTTTCATATCCTCTTTGTGCATATTCTACCTTCAGTTCCTTTAACTTCACTATACCTTTTCGGTCTAATAATGTTTTCATTACGTAAAACAAATTAACATAATATTCTTTGTTTTCTTTAATTTTATAGAAAGCTTTTTGGTTATCTTCTAAAAACTGTTGAGCTTTTTCCTGTTACCATTTTCTGTACTTTATACTTTTCTATTTATTTCTCTATAAATATCTCCCCAATCATGAACTTCATTTAGATA
>CAKOYU010000019.1 GCA_934130975.1 uncultured Clostridia bacterium
TTCGTAGCCTTGCATTCTATCCAGCTAAACTACGAGCGCATCTCAACAATATCTATTATACCGTTTTTTTAATGATTTTTCAAGTTTTTTTAGAATTTTTTTGATTTATTTATAATCTTTTATTCTTTCTCTAAAATCTTCAAAGTCAATTAATTTCCAAGACCAATTCTTATCACTTTCTGTTCCTGGAACATTAATTCTAGCATTTTCATCTAGACCTAAAATATCTTGAATCATAATAATTGGCATTTTTGCCTTGCATTTTAATAAATATTGCATAATTCCAATATTCACATTAATGTCATAGCATTCATTTCCTCTTAAAAATTCTTTTAACTTACACTTGTGCTCATCATCAAGAGTTTTATACCATCCATAAATCGTGTTGCAATCATGATTTCCCGGAAATACAAGTACATTTTCATCTTCATTATCTTTATCATAGAAATTATCTAAATCAATTGAAAATTGCAATATTTTTTGTCTTGTAAAACCATATCGTTTTCTTAATTTAACTGTTTCTTCTCTAATTTCGCCCAAGTCTTCAACTATCAGATTATCTGCATTAATACTTTTATCTTTAAATAATTCGTCAAAAAAGCCATAGCTTACACCATCTGTGTAAAATCCATCTTTTCCTGTTTTTCCAATAGGAATTTTAAAAAATGAATCATATCCTCTAAAATAGTCTATTCTAACCTTGTCAAATAATTTCAAATGATATTTAAATCTTTTTATTAAATATTTGTAATTATCTTTTTTTAAGTTTTCTACATTGTATACTGGACTGTTCCATTTCTGACCATTTTCATTAAAATAATCTGGTGGAGTTCCTGATTCGAATGTAAATTTTCCATTTTTCATTTCGAAACATTCTGGATTATATTGTGTTTCTACTGATTCAAATACTGGATATACTGGCATATCACCTATTATTTCTATACCTTTTGAATTTGCATATTGCTTTAACTCCATCCATTGTTTATATGCAATATATTGTAGAAATAAATAATATTCTTTGCTGTAGTTACTTCTTTCACTTGAAAATTCTGCATATTCATTTATTTCTTTTAATTTTATAAATTCTTCGTATTCACTGTCTGGTTTAAATTTCCTAAATGCTTCTTCATAATATTTTTGCTTGAAGTTGTCATATACTGCTCTGTCTTTGTTCTCTCTTGTTTCAGCATTTTGTATCAATCCTTGTTCTTTAAGTTTGTCTAATGATATATAGTCTTCTTCTAGTGCATAATAACTTATTGGTGAATATGGATGTCTATTACTTTCGTTTATTGGCAATACTTCCCAGTATTTTATATTATTTTCGCTTAATATATCTATAAATTGATATGCTTCATATCCAAAATCTCCAATTCCATATTTACTTGGAAGTGAAAATATCGGAAGTAAAATTCCTTTTTCTTTCATCTTTCTTTTGTTCCTTTCATTATTTTTATTTACATCTTCTGTATCTTCTGCAATCTATTTTTCCTTTTAAATAACTGCTTAATTTTTCACCATTTATTAATTTCTCTTTTTGTTGTTTTGATAATTGTTTAATTTGATATTCTAATTTACATGCTAGTGCTTTTTCTTTGCTTTTCCATGCAGTTTCTAATTTTATTGCATTGTGTGATTTTGTGTATTTTGCTCCATTTTTTCTTTTGTTTATGTGCTCATTTATTCTTTTTTCTAAATTATTTGTCATTCCTGTATATATTGAATTGTCTGCACATCTAACCATATATGTGTAATACATTATTTTTTTCCTCTATATTATTTTTCTTTATTTTGTTATATTATATTTGCTTTTAATTGTCAATATTAAATGTACAATGTATTACTAGCCTTTAATTTATTTTACTCCAGCAGTCCATTTGCAAAAACCTATTTTATAATTTGAAGTTCCATTAACCAAATATCTTACCATTGCTCTGTCTTTAAAAATTTCAAAACAATCACATTTTTCTCGAGGGTTTAAACTTCCAATTTTCTTTGTACAATCAGTATCTGCATAAACATTTTCGCTTGTACTGCCATTTTGATACGTTTTCACTGGTTCATCACTCCCACTCTTTATATTATTATCTATTGGTTTATCAACCATATATAATTGAACCAAATTCAAGAATTTTGCCATCATTCACTTAATGTTCTGCGAGGACATCCCTTTTTAGGATAAAAATCTTCATGTTTTTTTACTTTATCTATTCCCCAGTTATTTTGTTTTAATAAATATGCTGTATATTCTGCAGTAAGCTTTTGCGCCTCTTCAAATCTTTCTCCTCCTGATTTTGAATAGCATATTTCAAGTGCAATCCCTTTTCTATTTCCTTTTCCATTTCCGCCATCTGTTACATTCCAAGTGTTTCGGTTAAATGGTACTCCTTGTACAATTCTATAATTATCTATTGCACAATGAAATGATACTTTATTGTTATTCCCTATCATATAAGATATTTCTGCCATTGCTGATGCATCATTTGCAGTATTATGAATTATTATAAATTCTGGATTCATTTGATGTGGACATTTTATTGCATATTTGCTTTCTGGCACTAACATTTTAACTATTTCCATCTGTATCCTCCCCTATTCCATGTGCATCATCTTCCGCAAATTCGTTTTCTTCTAAGTTTTTTTGATATAATTCTTCTGTAAATTCAATTTCTTCAATTATTATATTGTCTTCCATTTGTATCTTTCCTTCCTTTATTATTATATGCAGAGTTTTTTTTGTGTTATTTTTAATAACATTATGAAAAAAATCTCAGCAAATTTATTTATCTACTGAGATTCTATCTTTATTCAAAAATTTAACTTCTACGTATAGCTTGTTTGCAAAAGATTGCACTACATTTTTTAATAAATATTGTTCTTCTGTCATTTGGTCACATTTAGGAAATTCTTTTTTAGTAAATACATGTCGTATAGATACTTCTAAATTTGCACAAAATCTATTATATGCTTTTCCTACTTCATAGTTTTTAATTGTTAATGCAATTAATTTTTTTATATCACTTATACTATATACCTGTTTTAATATACAAACAACTAATAAATATGCAATTTGTGCTTTATTGTATTTCTTTTTTTCTGGTGCTGGCATTACACCTTGTTTTACATAGTTATTTATCATTGTTTTTGTTATTACTTTATCTTCTTTGTCTATAAAATATGCGCTTAAATATCTTTCTATATAGTTTACTACTTGATCTAAATATAAGTCTATATCTGGCAGTTCATTCCATCTTGGCATATGGAATTTTAGTATTGCTTCTATTTGTTCTTCCATTTTCACACTTCCTTTGTTCTACATTTTAACAGCTTTTGAGTCTTTTTTCAAGTTTTTACATCATTTTAAAGACAGCTATTTAAGCTGCCTTTACTTATTTTAAAATTCTTAATGTATTAAATATTGTCAAGATCGTAACACCAACATCTGCAAAAACAGCTTGCCACATGCCACTAAGACCAATTGTACTAAGGAATAATATTAAAACTTTTACTGTAATTGCAAATACTAAATTTTGTCTTATAATACCACAAGTCTTTTTAGAAATTTTTATAGCATCTAAAATCTTTGAAACATTGTCTGTCATTATAACTACATCAGATGCTTCTATTGCAGATTCTGAACCAACTCCACCCATTGAAATTCCTACATCTGCTCTTGCTAAAACTGGTGAATCATTTATTCCATCTCCAACAAATGCGACTTTTGCTTTTTCTTCTTTTTTATTTATAATTTCTTCAAATGCATTATATTTATCTTGTGGTAACATTTCAGATTTTATATTTTGTATTCCAATTTCTTTTCCTATTTTTTCTGCAATTTGCTTGTTATCACCTGTAAACATATTTGTTTTAATACCTAGTTTTTTTAGTTCTTTTATTGTTTCAACTACACCTTCTTTTACAGTATCGCCTAAATAGATTATTCCTGCTAATTTATCATTTATTTTTACATATATCTTTGTTGCTCCTTCTTCGTTTGAATCATTTGCATTAACTAAGATGGAATTTCCTACTAATACTGTTTCTCCATTATATTGATAGCTTAGCCCTTTTCCTGCAATTTCTTTAAATTCTTGAGTTTCTGCTATTTCTTCTTTGGTAGCTTTCATAATTGATTTTGCTATTGGATGATTTGAATATTTTTCTCCCATTGCTGCATATTTTAATACTTCTTGTTCAGTATAATTTTCGAATGTCTCTATTTTTGTTATTTCAAATTCACCTTTTGTAAGTGTTCCTGTTTTGTCAAATACAATTTCTTTTATGTCTTTTATTGCATCTATGTAGTCACTTCCTTTAATAAGAATTCCCTCTTTTGAAGATTTTCCTATTCCTGAAAAATAGCTAAGTGGTACTGATATCGCAATTGAACATGGACATGAAATTACTAAAAATATCAATGCTCTATAGATACTTCCATTGTTTCCTGTATATGGAATGTCTGTAAATAATGGTAAGAATATTGCTACAATTGCTGCTAATCCTATTACTATTGGTGTATAAATTGACGAAGCTTTATTTACAAATGTTTCTGTTTTGGCCTTTTTATCTGTTGCATTTTCTACTAGATCTAGAATTCTGCTTACTGTAGAATTTTCATATTTTTCTGTAACTTTTACTTCTATCATTCCATCTACAACAATACTTCCTGATAATATATTTTTATTCTCAGAAACTTGTGTCAATTTACTTTCACCAGTTAAAGAAGCTGTATTTAAATCTGCTGTTCCTTTTGTTACAATTCCGTCTAGAGGAACTTTCTCGCCTTCTTTAACTAATATTGTATCACCTATTTTCACATCTTCTGGTGAAACTTTTTGAATATCATTTTCAGTCTTTAAATTTGCATATTCTGGTTTAATATCCATCAAATCTTTAATAGACTTTCTGCTTTTGCTAATTGATTTTTCTTCAAGAATTTTTCCTATTTCATATAAAATAATTACCATTAAACCTTCCATATGTTCACCAACTAGATAAGCTCCAACACATGAAACTGTAATTAAAAAGTTTTCATTTATTTTTTTACTTGCAAATAACATCTTAAATGCATTTTTAGCAGTTCTAAATAATAAAATTGCATAACCTAAAATGATAAATATTGTACTAATTGTATTCGGTAATTTAGCATATAAACCAATACCTGCAACCAATATTCCTATTACTAATCTTGCAATTTGAGCACCTGTTTTAGACTCTTTTTTATTTTCGATTTCTTTCATCTTATCTGCGGAAATCATTTCAACATCAGGCTCTTGCTCCTTAACAGCCTTTCTAACCTCATCTACACTAACTGTATCAGTTTCGTAAGTTAATTTTAATTTTGCAAAATTCACATTAACATTGTGTAGGCCTGGATTTTTAGCTAACTTTTCTTGTATCTCGTTTGCACATGCTGCACAATCTAAATCTTTTAATATAAATTCATACCTTTTCATATACTTCCTCCTTTTTTGCACATTTGCGCATTTGGGACCGGTTCTGTTTTGTCCCAAGAATGGTACTTTTTTGCTCACTTATGCTCGTATCCTTCTTCTATGTGTCGTTTAGCCATTTCATACATTTCTGAAATATGTTCATCATCTAATGAATAATACACTATTTTTCCTTCTTTTCTAAATTTAACTAGCTTTGCTTGTTTTAATACTCTTAGTTGATGTGATATTGCTGATTGTGTTGAGTTTGTTATTTCTGCTATATCTCCTACACATAGTTCTGCTTCTAATAATGCACTTATTATTTTCATTCTTGTTGTATCTCCAAATACTTTAAATACTTCGGCTATATCAAATAATAAGTCATCACTTGGCATTATCTTTTTTATTTTTTTTACTTTTTCTATATCTACTATTCCGTCTTCCATCTTTCCTCCTCGTTTTGTTCTTTTGTTTTCATATGAATAATTGTTCATATGTTTATATCTTCATACTAACATTATTATATGCTTTTGTCAATAGGTATGTTAAAAATTTTTTGTAGTATAATAATTTCAAAAAAATAGCTATTTAACAAACTGTTAAATAGCTATTTTTTTAAATCTCTTATTAACTTCATTCCAATTTACAATATTCCAAAAAGCATTAATGTAATCCGGTCTTTTGGTTTTATATTGTAAGAAATACGAATGCTCCCACATATCTAAAACAAGCAATGGTTTACATCCCCATAATGTTAAATTTTGATGTTTTTCACATTGTAAAATTTCTAATTTGCAAAAATCTGGTACCCATACTAATAAATTCCAACCTGATGCTTCTACAACTTTGCTACTTTCTGTGAATTGTTCTTTAAATTTTTCGTAACTTCCAAAGTCTTTTATTATTTGTTCCATTAATTTATTGTCTGGGCTTGTTGGAATTGCAGGTCCCATATTTTCAAAAAATAATTCGTGTAAGATTACTCCTGAACCAAAAAAGCTTAAATCTTTTTCTAAACATTTTATATTTGCAAATTCTCCTTTTGCTCTTGCTTGTTCTAATTTTTCTTGTGTTTTGTTTGTATTGTCTACATATCCTTTATATAAAATATTATAATGTATATCTAATGTTTCTTGGTTATAATATGGTTCTAATGCATTTAATGGATATTGTAATTCTTTCATTTTAATCATTGTCGTTCCTCCTCCATATCTATTATATTTAAATACAAAAAATTCATACCTTTTATAGTATGAATTTTTATTTTTTTATATATCGCAATATGATATTACACATTTTCCATTTATATTTTCTATAGCAAATTCAACATTCTCTACTTCTTTTGCCCCATCAATTGCAATATTGTTGACTTTTGCTATATATCTAAGATCTGAATAATCTCCTTTTAATGTAATACTTTCTACTTTATATTCTAATCCTGTAGCTCCACCATCAAAATAATATACTAAACCATTAACTTCTTTAAATCCTTTTGTACAATTCGTCTCAAACCATTCTTTAGTTACATAGTTTTCCATTGCTACTTTAAAATCTGACCATTTTATGTTTGTTTTTTTATAATTATCATTATCGGGATCGTTATTAGGTTCTTCCTTCATTAAGTTTAATTTTTTTAACATCTCTGCTGGTGATCCTTCTCTAACTCCTATTAAATCTAAATATGATTGCAAAGAATTCTTTATTTCATTTTCTGAAAATCCTTTTTGTTCTTCTTTTACAGTATTGTCTGTTGAACTACTATTACTATCTTCTTCTTTATCTTTTTTCGTTTCATTTACAGTCTCATCTTCAGTCTGGCTTACATTTTGTTCACCATTAGCACTGTTACTTTCCTTTTTAGAATTTGTATACATATATGTTCCACCTACTGAAACTAATGCCACAATTATAATTAATACGATTAATGTTAATATACTTACTTTTCCTTCTTTTTTATTTTCCATTTTAATTCCCCCTTAAATTATATTACTTAATATCCTCTGCAAATTTAAAAACTTGTTGGCCTTTACTATAATGTAATGTTCGTATACCTTTAACTTCTGAAAATAATAATTCATGTCTACTACCATCATTATAATTTAAAATTACTTTATCCCACGAATTTTCTTTTTTTAACGAAAATGTTCCAAAAGAAATTGTTTCGTTATTTGTATTTACTTCTTGAAACTTGCCATCACTATTTATTATAAGTTTTAACTCTTTATTTTCTTCGTGATTAACATTATAGGTTCTCCACCAGTCACCTACATATCTATCTCTTAAAACTGATGCTTCTCCTGTTATATAGCATTCATATACTGATTGTTGTGGTAATGAAATATGTGATAGTATTGTTTCTCCAAACACATTAGTTTGATACATTGTATATACTACATTTCCATTGTCATATGTCATTTTAATCATTGAATCACTCGCTTGCTCATATTTTCCTTTTAGTTGTTTCGAATCTGAAATTGAACTTTGAGTTTCCACGAATGTTCCATTTGCTTTAATATCTAATGAAATTGCTACTTCTTCTCCATATATATCAGATATTTTAGGTTCAGTACTATTTCCAGACATGTACGCTAATATCCAATTTCCTACAAATTTATTGTTTGCTATTTGTGCATCATTTGTCTGCTGATTTGTTGTTTCTTGTACTACTTGATTTTTACTATTTTGTGTTTTATTTGTTGTATTTTTTGTATTTTTTTCAGTCTTGGCCTTTGATATAATAATTGGTTCATTTAGTTCAATCATTTCAAATTTTGACTTTTCATTGTCTTGATTTAATCTGAATGTTATTGTATTTTGGTAAATGTCAACTTTATTCATATCAAAATCAAATGTATTATCTGGTATATCTGCATAAGTAAATGTGGCTGTATATATTCCTGCACAATATTCTAAATTACTAATGTCTATACATGTTTTTCCAACCACTTCTCCTAAAAATTCTTTTAGTTCTGTTTCCGAAATTTTTTGTAGTGCTTCTTTTGAATCTTCTACCTCTATGGTTCTACTGTCTGTATCAATATTTATAGTTGTTATTTCTTCTGAATTTGATTTATATATTTTTAAAGTTAGTTTATTTTGTGATAAATCATAATTCTTTAAGACTAGTTCTTCTGTATATGTTGATTCTCCATCTTGTTTTGAACTTAGTTGTGTGCATATTAATTTATTTTTCGAATTGTATACTTCATATTTTAGTGGCACTATATTTTCATCTTTTTCTAATTCTTTTTCTTTTACTTCCAAAATTAGTTTGGTTTCTTTTTCTTTTATTTGTAATTTTTGAACCTGTAATGAAATATTCTCTGTTAATTTTATTATTTCATATGAAATTGTTATATCTCTGTCTGAAAGCAATTCTCTTTTGCTATTATAGATTGTTTCGTCTTTTGTTATTAAATATTTAACCATGAAAAATACATTTTCATATCCTTGATATGTTGCATAGATATTTCCTCCACTTACGATCATTACTAAACATGCTGCTGTTGCTACTATTTTAGCTATTGGTTGTTTTGGTTTCTGTACTAGATTCTTTGAATTGTTAAACAAACTATCTATTTTTTCTGGTATATGTCCATCCTTTATTTTAGATTTTATGTACAAATCTTTTTCTTCATCACTTATCATTTTCATTACCTCCCTTCTTTTTTAATATTTCATATAGTTTTTCCCTCGCTCTTGATAATCTTGATTTTACCGTACCTACTGGTATTTTGAGTATTTCACTTATTTCTTTAGTAGATAAATCATTATAATAGTATAATGTTGCAGTTAGTCGTAAATCTGGTTCTATTTGTTCTAATATTTTTACTAATTCATCTTCGCAATTATATATATCTTCTCTTGTTTCTTGAAAATTTTCTGCCATTTTACTAGTAATATCTACAACTTTTTTGTTTTTATCTAAGATATCATAACAACAATTTACTATTATTCTTCTACTCCACATATTAAATGCCTCTTTATTTTCTAATTTAGTTATATTTTTATACATTTTTATTAATGCTTCTTGTAGTGCATCATATGTGTCATCTTCATTTTTTAATATTACTATTGCTGTTTTGTACATTGACTCTTTATTTTGTATTATTATTCTACTAAATGCCTCTTTGTTACCATTCATGGCTTTTTCTAAATCTGACATTTTCATCCTCCTTATATTATGACAACTTTTTTTATGTTTTGGTTCATTTTTAATAAAAAAATAAAGCCCATTTTTGAAAAAAGGCTCTAAATGTTAAATTTTTCTTTTCTGCATATTATAGCAAATCTTTGCAACCAAATTGTTTGGCGCAATTTTAGCTCCAAATTTGGCTAATTTTATTTTCCATCCTGGTACTATATAAAATTTTCCTTTTAACAATTTATCTGTTGTATATTTTGCTACATATTCACTACTTAAACCTTTTAGTGCAAATTGTACATCTGCAACTTTATTAAAATTGGTATCTACTGGTCCTGGACATAGAATGCTTATTTGTACTTTTGATTTTTCTTTTCTTAATTCTTCTCTGATTGCTTCTGAAAGTCTTACTACATATGCTTTTGTTGAATAATATGTTGCCATTAATGGTCCTGGCATAAAACCAGCTATTGAAGCTACATTTAAGATTTTTCCACTATTTCTTTTTTTCATGTCTTGTAAATATAATTTTGTTAAAACATGATATGCTACAATATTTGTGTTTATCATCTGCAATTCTTTATCTAAATTGGTTTTGTCAAAATATCCACAATCTCCAAATCCTGCATTGTTTACAAGTATGTCAATATCTTTATATTGCTCATGTAATTCTTGGCAATTTTCTGGGTTAGAAATGTCCATACTTACTATTTCTACTTTTGTTTTTATTTCTTCTTTTACCTCATTTAATTTTTCTAAATCTCTTGCCACTAGAACTAAATCATATCCTTTTTTACTTAATTCTTTCGCAATATCTCTTCCTATTCCTGAAGAGGCTCCTGTTATTAATGCTTTCATTTTTGATTTCCTTTCTTTTTATTATATAGGGGTTGAAAACGTCTTTTTAAATATATTTATAATTGCATGTATTACTAAGTTTTCTTCATATAATTGATTTACAAATTTTTTTACTATTGGAATTTGGTATATTATAAAAAGCATTAAGATCATTATACATATACAACCTGCAAATTTTAGATAATATTTTAAATCATGTTTATATTTTATTGTATATCCTCTGTTTCTTAAATCTTGTTCATATGCATCATTATATGCTTGTGCTCTTGCTTGTTTGATATTTTCATACATTACTCTGCTCATTCTTGATATTGTATCATCATTTCTGGTATTAGTTTGATTATTATTTACCGTTTTATTTGTAACATTTGATCTATTATATTGTGCATTAATATTTTCTATTTGGGCTCTTAAATTTTGATTTTCTTGTACTAATCTGTTATATTCTTCTATTGATATTGTTGTTTCTTTTACTTGTTCATCATAATTTGATTTTTTAAAATCATCTGATAATACTGAATATGCTTCGTTTATCTCTTTCATTTTTTCTTCGTATTGACCATTATTTTCTGAATCTTGCAAATCTGGATGATATTTTTTTACAAGTGTTTTATATGCTTTTTCTATTACTTCTGGTGATGCTTTTTTGTCTACTTCTAATATTTCATAGTAATTTTTCACATTTTTCTCCATTCTCTTTTATATTTCAGTCTCTATTATTTCACAGTTTTTCATCTCTATTTCTGATAAGTCTTTACTTTTTGGCATTCCATATAAATGTGCTTTTAATACTTTTGCAACTCCTCCGTGTGCTACAATAAGTATTGTTTTTCCTTCATATTTTTTCTTTATATCATCTAAAAAATCTAATATTCTTTTTTCAAAGTCATGTAAATTCTCTCCTTCTGGTATTTGATAGTTTAAATCATAGTTCCAAATTCTTTTTTCCATTTCATCTGTTATTTCATGACCTTCTAATTTTCCTAATCTTCTTTCTCTTATTCTTTCATCTGTTATCATTTGTACGTTTTTATCTTTATTTATTATTTCTGCTGTTTGCATTGCTCTATGCATTGGCGAACATATTACAATATCATATTTAGCATTTTCTAATTCTTTTTTAGTTTGTTGTGCTTGTTCTATTCCTGTTAAGTTTAACTCTTTTTCAGTTCCTCCACCTTGCATTTTTCTTGCTAGGTTCCAGTCTGTTTGACCATGTCTTACATAATAAATTTTCATGTTCAATCACATCTCCTCTAATTTATTATCCATTTAATTATACCATTTATGCATTATTTTTCAATATTTTTGTAGAAATTTTTAAAGAGGTTCTTATTTCTAAGAACCTCTTGTGAAATGAAACACTATTATTTTGTTTTTCTTACAGCAATTGCACCAAATGGACTTAATTCTTGTTTTGTACACCCCTTAAGTCTAGCAACAACTTCTCCATCTTTGTATTCTTCTGGTAAATCTACTTTAGTAATGTGGTGTGTTCTACTAACAATTACCATAATACCTTCGTTCTCATTATACCGTTCAACTACAAAGTTTTCTTGGTCAATTTTTACTATTTTTTGTTCTGCTGTTCTCAAGAACTGGTTTTCTTTACGAATCTTTCCAAGTCCTCTAAAATACTTTAACAGGTCTTTATCTCTATGTCCCCATGGGTATGGAGCTCTGTTTGCAAGATTGCCAACTCCCTGAACTCCTACTTCATCCCCAGAGAAGATTGAAAAAATCCCCTGCAAAAATGTTAATGCAAAACAATATGATTTGAGTACCCTTTTACCACAGTGGTATTCATAAGAAGTCATTTGGTGTTGTTTAATCCATTCACAGTCACCATTGCCTCTAATCAAATCCCACGCCCAATCTGCATACTCATTAAAAACATTGCATCCAAATATTTCAATAGCTCTTGAAATATCATGTGTTGATGTGAAATTCATAAGTGTTAAAATCGTTCCATTAGGATATTCTGTACTAATAAATTTCAGTGTGCCACTCAATTTATTAACATCACAATATTTATAATATCTCATCACTGCATCTGTTAATCTATAATTCATTAAAGAATGAATTCCTTTAGCATTTTTAAGATATCTTCTATCCATTGGATCTCTTTCCCACATCTCTGCAATAATAAAAGCATCTGGCTTATTTCTGACTGATGCAGATTGAATATATTCAACAAATTCATCATCTAGTTCATCTGCTACATCAAGTCTAAGCCCATCAATTCCTAATGAAAACAAAAAGTCAATTACTCCACCAACTCCGCAAATAAATTTTCTCCAATGTTTAGAATTACAATTACATTTAGGCATATTAGGTTGATTCCACCAGAATTTAAATTCATGTTTTCCAAAATGACAATCTGTATCATAGAAATCACTATATGGTGATACTTGTCCTTTATATTCTGGAACTTTAGCAACTTGATATGCGCCAATACTATCATAATGACCAAATTCATTGTAATAAATGCTATCATTACCCGTATGATCAAATACTACATCAAGAATAATTTTAATTCCATACTTATGTGCTTTTTCACACATTTCCTTCATCATATCTGTTGTTCCTGCATATGGATCTACACTCTTGTAGTCTGCTGTATCATACCTATGATTAGATTGACTTTCAGAAATAGGACAAAGATAAATAATATCTACTCCCAATTTTTTGAGATATTTCATTGTATCTGTAATGCCTTTTACATCTCCGCAATAAAAGTCTACACACCATTTTCCATCTTTATTGGGTCCCACTACAGGTGGTTCAGTCCAATTTTCATGAATGTCTCTTCCTTTCATTTTTGGCTTTTCTAATCCTCGTGTTCTTTTATATCTATCCACAAAGATTTGATACATTATAGCACCTTTGGCCCAATCAGGCACATCAAAATTGACTGATAATTTCCAACATTCTTCATTTGTTACACTGTTGTCTCCACTGGTATTTTCTTTTTTATAATACCGAAAATGATTGTTGGCATCAAATGAAAAATAATAATGATAAACTGCATATCTTGGCAATTCAATTGTTGTTTCAAAATATGCCATATCATTTTCATTTTTCACATGTTGCATTGGATATACATTTTTCTGTTCTCTTGTTGTAATGTAAAACTTTACCCGTTCAATCCATCCTAATGCAAATGGAATTTGAAGCAATATTTTATAAACTGCTCCATTTTCATTTTTTGATACTTTGATAATTTCATGTTTCATATCTTTTCCCCCTTCTAATTTTAGAAAAGTTATATTACATTGATACAATTATAATTTATTACCTTTTATTGCTTTTGTCAAGCTTTTTTGCTATATTGGCTCTTTTCTATTGCTAATTCAAAATCTTTTCTTACAAAATCTAGTCCAGAAATAATTTCTTCATTTTCTACCATTTCTAATAGCTCATTAATTGTTACCCATTTTGCTTCTGTTGCTTCATTATCTGGAAAAGTTACGTCTTCTGCCTTTATATCTGTTTTAAATAACCAGAAATCTTTAAATGCCCCTGAGCCATTATCTTCATCTTTTCTAATGTCTTTAAAAAATATTGCTTCTTTAGCTGAGAATTCTAATCCAATTTCTTCTTTTAATTCTCTTAAAATTGCTTGTAAACTAGTTTCTCCTGCTCTTACTCCTCCTCCTGAGAATTCCCATTTTAATGGTGCTCTTTTCTTTTTCTCTGATCTTTTGGCTATTAGTATTTGTTTTTTTGAATTCATTATTACTGCTACTGTAATTAAGTGATATTCTCCTTTTTGGAATTTATAGTTTTCTCTTTCTACTAATTTTCCAGTTTTATTTTTATTTTCGTCATATACGTCCCATAATTCTGTCATATTTTACCTCCTGTATGAGTTTATTTTAAATTGGTTTTTGTTATCAAATTTTATACTTATTAATTTAGTATAATTGTCTTTACTTGGTTTATTATATTCTTCTATTGTTAGGCTTGCTTTATATTTTTCTAATGTTTCGAATGTGTTCATAAATCCCATTCCGGTACCACCTTCTTCTGCATGTGTTGTACTTGGTTTCTTTCCTAAGTTGTCTAATGTTTCTGGCTCAAATTCTGCTCCAGTATCATAAATATTTATACTATAAATAGAGTCTATCTTTCCAAGCTTGACCATTATTGTTCTGTTTATATTGTCTGTGTGGTTTATAGCAATAATTGCATTTTTAATGTGGTCTGCTAATAATATTTCTAATTCTTCTTTTGATACTGCATTATTAGTCATTTGATGAATATTTCCTTCTATTTTTAATATGAACTCTATCTTGTTTTTATTACATTCTGATTGCATGTATTTTAAAATGTCGTCTATTTCTGTTATTCCTGTTTTGTCTAATTCTATATTCTCTTTTTCTTTATATATTTCTTGTGCTATTTTTTCTAGTCTTGCTTTGACTTCTCCTGCTTGTTCTTTACTTATTTCTGTTTGCATCATTATTTGTTGTATTTTGTATTCTAGTGATTTTTGCTGGTGTATTAGTGAATGACTTCTTTTTTTGAATGTTAGGTTTTCTTTTTCTAGTTCTTCTATTTCTTTGTTTTTGCTGTTTAATTCTGTCTTGGTTTCTTCTAATTCTTTTATTAACATTTTTTGCTTGTAGTATAGGTTTAGGGATTTTTTGATTGTGATGAACATGATGATGGCTGAAAATACTATATTTACCGCTGTTGTACTAATCATATCATAAGTACTTTTAGTCATGTCTACTGCTAAAAATAATATTACTACACTTATGCTTAATACAATTATGTCCATATACTCATTATTTTCTTTTTTCTTTAAAAATGATATCCCATATCTAAATCTCTTTATTTTAAATATTCCAAATAAAAATATAATTTGTAATATTGACATTATCACTAAATCAACATAATCGTTTACAATTCCTATTGTCTTCTCTATAAAAAAGCATGTTATTATTACTAATAATTCTATTGCATAATTAATACTTAAAGAAACAATTGTTGTCAATATGCTATTAACTAAATTTTCATCTGAAAAAACTGTACTTATTGATATTACTATAATAATAGTAATTATCAGATAATTCATTTGATATTTTACTATTCCTAAAAACACTCCTACTATAACTATAAGTATATTAGCTTTTAAATCAAATCTTATTTTTTGGTTAGTAATTTTATAATTTCCATAATACGTAAGTAAAAGTAATTCTACTGTTTTTATAATAATTGAGCTAATAGTAGCATAATCAAGATTAAATTGCATATTTCCACCTTTTCCTTTTTAGAAATTATATATAAAAATTCATATTTCTTCAATACTTTGTCAAAAAAAATGAAGTACCAATATAGTACTTCATTCTTATTATTCTTATTTAATTAAAACCATTTTTTTATAAATCTACCTAATTCTTCCCACCAGCTCATACTTTCCACCACCTTTTCATCATTTGTGCTCGTTCCAACTTGCACATTTAAAATACCATTGAAAATCTTGGAATAAGCGAGATTCGGTGATAAAAATATCTTGCATTTTTCGACAATTTATGACAAAAAATAATCAAAAAAAATAGATATTGTAACCAAAAAAATTATCACAATATCTTACTATTTATATTTTTTTGCAAATCAGTTCTTCATTTTTTCCCATCAAAAACCATATATTACTATTTTGTTTTACCATTAATTTGTTTCAAATATACTATAAAATAATAAAAAAAGAAGAAAGGGGAGTTTTATTATGGGAAGAAAAAAGTCAAATGTAGCAATTGAAGTAGAGAGAAAAGAACAATACGAAAGAGGCCAACGAATCAAAAAAATTAGAGAAGAAGAGTTGAAAATGAATAAAACTCAGCTTGCTAGAGAAATCGGAACATCAAGTCAATTCTTAGGTTTTGTTGAAGATGGAAAAGGCAATCTTGTTTATTATAGTTTAAGAAAACTTCGTGAAGTAAGTGGTCATTCTGCAGACTATATTTTGTTTGGACTTGATGATACTTGTATAAATAAAACTAAAAAATTATTAAAAGACTATTCAGAAGAAGATATTATAGAATCTTTAAATATTGTAGAAAGTTTAACATCTCTTATTAAGAAAAAATAATTTTATAGAAATAAAATTTAATTACATTTAAGAAATTTCATTACTACTTAAAAGAGACTTGCATTATAAAATGGACCCTCCTTATTAAACTTTTTTGTCTAATAATTTGGGTTCACTTCATTATGAAGTCTCTTTTTTTGTATGTTGTTTAAAAAATGAAATTCAAATAAAAATTTACGTATATAATATTTTTTTCAAAATGTATTGACATTTTCTAGAAAACTGTATATAATATATAAGTACTCACACATCGCGGGGTGGAGCAGTTGGCAGCTCGTTGGGCTCATAACCCAAAGGTCGGAGGTTCGAGTCCTCCCCCCGCAACCAATTCAAGCATTTAACTACTTGCAGTTAAATGCTTTTTATTTTTTATAGAAATTTATTTACAATTTTATCATTTTATGATATTAATGATATGAGAATATACAAAGGAGGAAACTTTATGAGAAAGTTAAAATTAATGATTATTTTGTCTCTAATATCATTGCTAATTTTCATTCCGCATTCTGCAGTCATTGCTCACAATATTGATTTAGATCCACATTCTTTAATCAGTTTTCCACTTACAATAATTGATGGTCAAGGAACTCTAACTATTAGTAAAACTTTATCAAAATACAGTTTATATTATCAAGCAGTAGAAATGTCTGATGAAAACTTTTTAGAAATTGAACAAATAACTAATAGCGGAAACGACGAATTAAAGAAAATAAAAACAGAACAAAGTCTTTTAGACTCAAATTGTAATAGTCTAAGAAATTCTTTGGAGTCTGCTCAAGAAGCTTACAATATAAAATTGGCATCTGCTGAAGATGATGATGAATTAGAATCTTTAAAGACTTCATACGAATCAGCTAAATCAAAATATAATGATAAAGTTGCTGAATTTAATGCAAAAACTGTAGAATACAATAACAAAGTTAATGAAATAAATAATAAAGTTAATGAATTAACTCCATCTTATCTTGAAGATAATTGGACTCAATCAGAAAACAAAAATTTTGCTATTGATTTGTCAACTTTTAATGGACAAAAACATTTTGCATTATGGGTAAAATTAGTTAACTCTAATGGACAAATAACATATGATGAGCAAACTTATACTGCTACAGGTGTAAAATCAGCAGAAGTTTCAATAACTGCTTTAAGTCTTGATAAATCATCTTCATATGTTGAAGAAGGTAATACATTTACTTTAACAGCTACTATAACACCTAATGATGCTACTAACCAAAATCTTATTTGGGTAAGCGATAATGAAGATGTTGCTATTGTAGACAATGGTAATGTAACCGGAAAAGCTGAAGGAACAGCAATTATAACAGTTTCTACTGAAGATGGAAAATACTCTGATTCATGTAATGTAACAGTAACAAAAAAATCAACAATAACAGAAAATGTTAATGACCCTACTGTTTCACCAACAGAATTACCTAACACTGGGAAATCATTTCTTTTAATAATCGGTATTATTCTAGTAACATGTATTAGTATTTTTACTTATAAAAATACTTTATATCAATAATTCTATATCAAAAGTTGGATAAGAAAATTTTATAAGTTTTTCTTATCCAACTTTTTGTAATAAATTATTTTTATTTTAAATATTATTTTTTCTTGCAATTACAATAAACAAATGCCAATGTTTCATTTTTTTCAGACCAGTAACTCCATCCTTTTCAACTTCTTTAAATTTAATAATTTTAAAATCCTCAAATAATTTTTTCACTTCATTTTCATTAAAAAATTTCATCTTAGATTTGCTATTCGCCCAAGCATCATTTACTCCCAAAAAATTTCCTATAAAATATCCATTTTGTTCTATACTACTATTAATTTTATTCCAAAACTCTTTAAAATCTTCTTTTTTGCAAAAAGAAAGACTATAATTAGCAACAATTAAATTACATTTTTCTAATTTTATCTCTTCAAATATCTGCTTTTGAAATTTAAATTTAGCTAATTGTTCCTGATTTAATCTTTTAGAAATTCTATCTTCCACATCCTCTTTATCAATTGCAGTTACTTCCCATCCTTTGTTTATTAAATATACTGTATCATTTCCTGCGCCACAGCCTATGTCTATTGCTTTTTGCGGAACACATTCATAATTTTCCAAAAAATATTTTAAATTTGGTGTAGGATTATCTGACTTTGTATTATTATAATATTCTTCTGCATTTTTTTGACGTAACTTTTTTAATGCTAACTCATATTCTTCTTTTCCAAAATCTATTGTTGGCACAATTTCATGATTTTTATACATCTGCATAAATTGCTCTATTGTAACCCATTTAGCCTCAGTAGCTTCGCCATCTGGAAATGTTATTTCATCTATATTAATGTCTCTTTGAAATAACCATAAATCTTTAAAATCCGGCACTTTCTTGTCTCTCTTCACCTCTTTTAAAAATATTGCTTCTTCTTTTGAGAATTCAATTCCAAGTTCTTCTTTCAATTCACGCAAGATTCCATCTTGGTTATTTTCTCCTGCCAATATCGAACCACTATTACATTCCCATAGTCCACCATATTTTTTAAACTCAGCTCTTTTACTTATCAATATTTCTTTCTTATTATTTAAAATCACTCCTGTTACTACAATGTGATATTCTCCATCTTTAAATTGATAAACATCTCTTTCTGCAGTTCTTCCTGTTTTCTTTCTATTAATATCATATATATCCCAAAGTTCTCCCATAGATTCCTCCTACTTTAAATCATTATTTGTTCTATGTACAGGAAAAGTTTTTTCTTTTAATATTTCTTTAGCTATTTGCGGTAATAGTTGATATTCATCAATTTTATCTAACTCTAACCATTCATATTGTAGATAATCTTTTCCTTCTAAATTCTTTAATGTGTATTCTATCTTTTTGTCTTCTTCATTAACAAATTCACCACGGTGAATAAATAAGATTTCATGATATTTTGAGCCTTTCATTTCAAAGAAATTTTCTACTGTTGCTACATATCCTGTAACCTCGATTTCTTTTCCTAGTTCTTCCATAACTTCTCTTTTTACAGTCTCTTCTGAACTTTCTCCAATTTCTACTCTTCCACCTATTAATGCACAATGGCCTTTATTTATATTTCTGTGTACTAATATCTTTCCATTATGATTAATTACAACTGCCCCCCTGATGTTTAATTTATACTCTCCTACATCTAATGTTAAATCCATATCTATACCTTCTTTCTTTTAATATTTCATATACAATTATCCACAATACTTCTTCATATTGTGGATAACATTCCTCTAATTTTGACTTTTTATTTGTTCTTCCTTGATTAGTGGATATCTAATTAATTTATTTATATTCAAATCTTCTTTATGCATATCAACAGCTGTAATTTGATGATTATCATATGTTGTATAATAATAAATTCCTTTGCTAGCATTACAACATGATGTATAAATTGTTATTTCGTATTTTCCATCTTCTAGTTGGCAACATCCTCTTTGTTGATCAACTGAATTTAAAATATGGAAAAATTGACTAACACTTTCGTTTTCGCCTTCTGCAGATACAGAGTTCATCTTTACAAATGATGCTCTAACAAATCTAGATTGTGATGATAAGTCTCCTGGAAGTCCTATCGCTCCCATTCCTCTGCTATATTTATTTAGTTCTAAATCTGTTGCAAATTTGTTTTCTGGTGTTTTGTTTGATAAATTTATATAATTATTTAATGCAAATAATTGTTTATCAAATGTTGGATTATTTGTTAATACTCCTACTGGGTTTTTGTATATTTTTATTCCTTCTTGTACTGACTCTACTGTGATTGATTCATTTTGGTCTGCTATAATCCAATGTAATTGTGCTAATGGCAATTGTTTGTTAAATGGTGTATTTGTTATATTTATTTTTTCTATTAATTTTTTTGCTTCTTTTACAGTTTCACATTGACTTAGTATCCATGGTATGAATTCGAATTGTGCTATGTTGTCTTTTCCTTCAATTGGATCATTATAATGTGCATTTCCAACAAAGTTTAGTCCTGCTATTCCAAGCCCTTTTTCATTTATTGCTTCGTAATATAATGGATAGTCTTCTGCCACATATGCCATTCCTATTATTGCATAATGGGTGTTAATTGCTTCTTTTTCGTTAAATTTGAATTGGTAGTTTCTCGGTGTTATTGTTACTTCTTCCATATATGAATATTCATAGTCTAATGTCCTTCCAAAATAGAAATCATTTGTTTTATAAGTTACTGCTGTACACATATTTTCCCTCCTTTTTATTTCTAAATATTATATCATATTGTTTTCAAAAAATATATTACTTGTTTATATATTATTTTTTCATTTTTCTATATTTTTATATTTTTCAATTGTTTTTTGGCAGTTGTTTTTTATAAACTTAAATTGGTTCATTTTTTTATTGCAAAATCGTATTTTTGGGGTTCTCTTTTAGTTTATAAAAAATACCTTCGGGTTATGAGCGAGGTTTGACGCGTTTTTGTAGTTTTGTGAAAATTAGAGTTTTGTTGGTATTTCAATATTTGCAAGAGTTTTGGTTTGTAGAACATTTGTGTCTTTTTAGGGCATTTTGGGAGAAGATTTTACCCAATTTTTACCCAACTCGTAATGTACGTCTGTTTGTATCTAAAATTAGTATTTGATGAATTTTTGAAAAGCAATTTTTGCTATTAAAATTTTAATTTTTATGGAGGTTTTTGTTTATGAATAATTTTAGAGAAGTTAATGAGGATATTTTGAAAGAATGGTTAATGTTTAGAGAGGATGATTTAGCATCACTAACATGTAATGAAGATAGAAAACATTTTGTTTATTTTGATGAGATTAGTGCAAATATTTTAAGGAATGTTCCTAAGGAGAATAAAAAGTATGTACAGAAACAATTAAGTAAATTAGACGAGAATTTTATGGATTATATTTTTTATTGGAATGAGAAGTATTATAGAAATGGCTTTGTAGATGGAGTACAGTTGATTGGTGGGTGCTTAAATAATTAACTATAATTTAACTTTATATTTATAATAGAATACCTGAAGTAAATTATAAAACTTCAGGTATTTTTGCTAGGATTTTTATAACATTTATCTAGATACTTGTGAGCAAAAGAAATTATTGTTAATATGTCTAATGCTTCATTTTCATTTTGTTTCCAATTAATTTTTGGTGTATGTGCCATTGGATTTCTGACTAAATGAAACAATGCAATTAATAATTCTTTTAATCCATTATATTCATTTTTTTCTGAATCTGTAGCTAACATATTTAAAATAATATACGGATTTTTAGTAGCAAATGCATTTTGGAATAATTCATTTCCATCAGAATTTAAACCTGAAATTTCTCTTACTCTTTCTGCTAGTCCTTTTGTAGCTTCGAAAACTGTATCAAAATAATCCTCTCTTAGATAATCATTTATGCAATATTTAGTTACTTCACTATGTATATTTCTATCATATAATTTTTTCTTCAATGAGTTTACTCTTCTATCAACTTCATCTAAATTATTAGCTTTAACAATCTCAGTTAATTTTCCAAATGAATCAATTTCGTATCCTAGTAATAATAATATTTTATTTAATTCTTCTAATATAAATTGATACTTTTCTCTTTTCTCCAATTTAGTATAATTAATTGGATTCATTACAATTTCAATAAATTTTACAACTTTATTAAAAGAATGTGTAGTATTTATCTCATTAGCAAGACAATTGTATAGCCAATCCCTTTTATTAAGACCAACTTTATAATAAATTCCATTATTATAAGACTCATCACTTACTAGTGTAATTCTACTTTCTCTTAAATGTCTCTCTAATTCGCTCTTTGTTAATCCTCTATTAGTATCAGCAATAATTGCTGATATATTATGTAGGTTTTGTTCTGTAAATATTGTTTTTAAATCCATTTTTCTATTCTCCTAAAAATAACATACTTTATTATTTTTACAAATCTACTTATAGTGTTTTAATTTCTTGTATTCTTGAAACTATTTCATCTATATTATCTGTTTCTTTTATTCTTTGTAGAAAGTTTATAGCATTATAATGAAAAGCATTATATGTTGTTTCCTCTGAAATTTTATAAATTAAATCTATAAAATCTCTTTTCTCCTCTTTAAATAAGTTGTTATATATCCTTCTCATATAGTATTCATTGCTTTCTCTAACAAATTGGTATTCTGTAATTATTGCTTTTAGTTTATTTCGATTTGACATATTAAATTTGTCAAATCCAATATTTAAAAATCTTTTTAAAGAACTTGTATAATTAAAATCGACATCCTTTCTATTATAAAAGTCGAAAAACTTATCAACAGCTTCATCATATTTTTGCTCATCAATTAATTTAAATATAGGTATACCATATAAAATTTGTATTGTTTCCTTATTATATTTTTTTACTTTACTCGCATTTAAATTTAGTCCTAAATAATTTAATTCTCTTGAAATTACATACATAATATTATTTAGCTTTTCAATTTCTCTTAAAATTATTATTTGATCATCTGCATATCTAATATATACTGCATTAGAAATATCACAAATTTGTTTTACTATTTTATCATAATTTTGTAAATAAAAGTTAGCTAATAACCTTGACTGATCTCCAAATTCATTTTGGGGAATTCCAACTGACTTTAAATGGTATTTATCATTTTTTAAATTCCAGTTTTTTAAAAAGTACATCAAGATATTAATAAATTCTAATTTTTCAGCAGGTACTGATACTAATAATTTCTTTTCTAGCAAACTCAAATTTATATTGTCATAAAAATTTGCAATATCTAATTTTAATATCACATCATCTTCATTCAATGTTTGAATTTGACTAAATAATATGTTTTGAAATTTTTTCCAATTTTCATTCCATAAAGTTGGATTATAGCTTTTATATACATATTCAATTTCTGCATCTTCCTCTATTTTTATTTTATTTCCTATTCTCCAACCACCATATGTATTTTCAGTTCTATTAATTGCTATCTCATCTTCTAACATTTTACACACAAAATAATATAATAGTTCATCTTTAATAGATAATATAGGTATTATTCTTGCAACATTATTAGTTTTATAAGTGAATAATTTTTCATCAATTATATCTGTTCTATATTCATAATTATTTAATTCATCATATAATTTTAAAATTATATTTTTATATTCTTCTTTATTCACTTTTCTATTTATTTTTATGGTTGATTCTTTGACAATCTTATCATATAAACTACTTGAAAAGAAATTCAAAAATTCTTCTTCATTTTTTATATATTTCATAATTTCCTCTTTTACTATATAATTTAAAATATTAATTTATTATCCATTCTCCATTTTTCTTGCCATTTTTTCTTTCTATTAATCCCTTCTCTTGCATTTCTGCCATATATGTTTTAACCGTTCTTACAGATTTATTAATTTGAATTGCTATTTCTTCTTGTGTTGTTGATGGATTAACCTTTAATATATTTATTATTGCTTGTTCTTCTAAAGTGCAATTATTGCCCTTTAATTTATTTTCATTTGTACTTTGAATATTATCTATATGTGTATATCTATTCTTTAATTTATAGTTACTATTTGTTAATAAATTATAAAAGAATTTTTCTAAAAATGAAGTATCCTCGAATACATTTTTTTCAAAAT
>CAKOYU010000020.1 GCA_934130975.1 uncultured Clostridia bacterium
ATACTTTTTCATATCTTTATGTTTCATAAAAAATTATTATATTATCGGATTATTTTCCGAAACTTCTTGACACTAATCATATTTTTGATTTCTACTTTTTGGTTTATCTGAAATTGTCATTTGTAATTTACCTTTTTCTAATAATGGATTTAAGTAATCATACATAAATGTAGGTCTATGTCTTAGTCCGATATATTCCATAATTTCTTTTACACTTTTGGGTTCTTTACAAAATTCTAAGATTGAATTAATTTTATCTTCTTTCTTGTTCGGTTTATATTGTTCGGTTATCTTGTTCGGTTTATCTTGTTCGGTATCATATTTAAATGGATTTTCCCTATATTTAAATGATACTCTTAAAAAATGTTCCATAAATTTAAAACAACTTTTATCATAAGCATCTAATATTCTTAATACTCCAGAACCTATATTTTCAATTAAATCCACATCTTTAAACACTCTAATAAGTTCTTTATTTCTTGGAGCTGTAACACCTTCTAAAAACTCTTCTTGTGATAAGCCTTGTGGTAGTCCTCCTCCTGATGTAATTTCAATTCTATCAGAATAAAGTTCAATTATTGGTGTTGTGCTTAAAGTATAATCACTATGTACCATTGCATTTATAACAGCTTCTTTTAATGCTTTACTATCTATCATTTCTACTTCTTTTCTACCATTGTATTCAATTTTTGCATAAACAGTATTTTCCGCTGTAAGCCTATCTAAAATTCTTTGGGTAGCAGTTATTAAACAACAATACCCATATTCTTGATTTTCTATTAATTCCATTTTACTTGTTCCTAAATATTTAACAAGTTTTATTGATATATCATTTTCATCAGCAAGTAAATAAGCATTATAATTATATTTTCCTTCATCAGTTAATAAATTTAGATTTCTAGCAAAATTGTCATTAAGAGTCATTCCATTCCCTTCATAATGAATTTTCAACTGTCTGAATGTTAAATCTTGTCTAGGAGCCTCTATTTCTTTTAAAGAATTTTTTATTCGTTTGGAAAACATTTCTTCAATCATTCTCTCGGTCATTCTTTCTTTACTACTACCAATTCTAATATAACATCCTTCTGGTGTTCTTCCTTTTTTTCGTAAATACTATGGCTTTTCCGTTCCACTTGATATTATAACTTTTATTACTTCTTTATTTTCTATTGTTTCCACAGTTACATCAAATAATCCTAAAGTTGAAGGTTGTATATTATTTTTTATTCTGTCTTTTATTTGTAATTGTGTTAAGTCAGTATTTTCAACTCCAGCAATTTGTCCGTTTTTATTTATTCCAACATAAATTATTCCACCTTCTTTGTAATTAAGAAATGCAATAACTTCTTGTTCAAAATCTTCATTTAACTATTCCTTATTTTCAATTCTGTTTGTTTCTGTATTTTGCAAAAAATCACTTCCTATAATATATTTATTCTTATAAAAAATAAATCTGCAAATGTTCTTTCAAATACTTAAACACTCGCAGATTTCTAATACTGGCTGGGGCACTGTGATTCGAACACAGGAATGTCGGAGTCAGAGTCCGATGCCTTACCGCTTGGCGATGCCCCAATATATTACTGCAAATTATATTATCACATAAAATAAAAATTTGCAACACAATGCTGCAAATTTCTATTAATTTATAAAATATTAGTTAAGTAGGCTATATAAAAATTTATTCTAGTATTCATACTCTGAAATTTCTTTCTCGTATTTCTTATAATCTGAAATATATTTTTCAATTATTTGATAAAATCTTTTTCCATGAGATTTATATTTCAAGTGGCAAAATTCATGTGCCACAACATATTCTATTGTTTCTCTTTTATACTTCATCAATTCTGGATTTATAGTAATTTTGCCATCTTCGCATTTAGCTATTTTTCCATTCATTAGTTTTACTTCATAATCTTCTGGAGCAAATCCTAACATCTTTCTTGTCTTCTCCATTATGTCCTCTATTTCATTTTCTGCAATTTGCTCGTACATCTTTTCAATTGACATTTTTAAAACTTGTTCATTTCCTATTTTTTTATATTTAATTGGTAATACTATTTGTATTTTATAATTTTCTTTTAAATTTAATTCTGGAGTTTTTATTTTTTCATAATCAACTTGTACATCATAGTTCTTTCCAAATATTTTTACTGATTGCATATTTGAAAGATCTTCTTCATATTCTTGCATTTTGCTTAATATCCAATTTTTCTTTTCTTGTACTATTTGTTGAATTCTGTTTGATGTAAAATACCATGGTGCATTTACCACTACTTCACCATTTTGAACTGTTATATACATATTTGTGTTTACTGCCTTATTAACTGTATATGTTATTACATTACCTTTTCTTCCAAATATACTCATCTTTTTTCCTCCTCTTCTTTTTCGAATTATTGTTCGCTTTTGTTGTTCTTATTTTATCTCCTATTTTTAATTTTGTCAATAGTTTTTCGAACATTTTTTTGCGTTTTTTTTAAATTTTTGTTACAATTCACAACAGTATTATATAATATTTTATAAAATTAATAATATATTGTTTTGAAATACAGCGTAAGCGACCAAACACCAAGGTATAAAAAAATATATTATTAATTTTTTAGAATCTATATCATTCAGCTGTGAATTGCAACAAATTTTTCATATACTATTTACAGCTTGTAAAACATATATTTAATTGAGGTGTACTATGAAAAAAAATCATTTTTATATATTAAAATTAAAGCAACTTATTTTACCATTTCTATTAATCATATTTACTATATGTTTAGTAATATTTTCTAACACTAATCTGTATGCAGCAAAAAGTGGATTGCTACTATGGGCCAATTCTATAGTTCCTACTTTATTCCCTTTCTTTGTTGCTACAGAATTACTAAATCATACAAATTTCACATATTATTTAGGAAAAGTCTTAAACAGATTTATGAAACCTGTTTTCAACATTAGAGGTGAAGGTAGTTTTGCTCTTATTATGGGCATTATTAGTGGATATCCAACAGGTGCTAAAATCGCTACAAATTTTCGCTTAAATAATATTTGCTCAAAAGAAGAATGTGAACGTCTTTTAAGTTTTACCAATAACTCTGGTCCTTTATTTATTCTAGGAACTGTAGGAATTTCAATGTTTGGTAATTCTACAATCGGAATTTTACTACTAATCAGTCACTTATTAGCAGCTATTACTGTAGGTATTATTTTTAGATTTTGGAAATCTAACAGCCAACAATCATCTATCACTAGCACTTCTTATAAAACTTCTAATGCTAATATCTCTCTGTCAAATTTAGGTGGAGTAATTGGAAATAGTATTACAAATTCTATTAATACAATTCTGTTAATCGGTGGATTTGTAGTTTTATTTTCTGTTATAATCTCTATCTTACAAAATAGTCAGATTTTAAATGTTATTACTAATTTGTTTACACCTATATTTAACTTTTTACATATTCCTGAAAAATTCACAACTGGTTTCATCTCTGGATTTTTAGAACTAACAAATGGACTTAATATTATTTGTAATATTCCAGAAAAACATCTATCTTATAACATTATTTTAGCTTCTTTTCTTCTAGGCCTAGGTGGCTTATCTGTTTTACTTCAAGTTTGGAGCACTATTGCAAAAACAGATTTGTCAATAAGACCATATATATTAGGTAAACTCTTACATGCTTGCATTTCTGCTTTGTATACTTTCCTACTTATAAAAAGTTTTATTATTTTTAATTTTAATCTACGGATAAAACGGTCAATCGGAGCTACTATCCTTTTGACCGTTTTTTACTTCTAATTCATTTATTAATCTCTTTGCATTTATATATTCTATTGATTCTATACCATATCTAGTTTTTATGTTTTCTAACCTTCCTTCAATTCCTACGTCATTTCCTTTATTATCTATCATCATATCTGCCTTATTTAGTAGATATAAATACTTTGAATAATATTCTGCATTAGGTATTCCATGATAAAATACTTCTTTCCAATATTTAAAATTAGATTTCTTTAATATCTCTCCACCAATTTTATTGTGATTAATTTTATCATCACAAAATTCATATCCTATATCATGTAGATATCCTATTAAAAATAAATCCTTTTCATCTAGTCCTTCATTATTTAATTCTATCATTTTCCTAGCCACTGCTAAAGAATGTCTTAATCTATTTTCATCCATTTTCTATTTTCCTTTATTAAATCAATTTTAATTCTTTCACTACATTAATTATACTATCATAATTATCTGGTTCCACTTTTTTGGAAATAATTCCTAGCAAATTGCCAGTAATTATATTTTTCTCATTATCATCTATAAATACAGATTCTTCTGGCTTTAAATTATATCGTTTTAATAAGGTATTATATATACTCTTATATGGTTTGATCATATGTTCTTTATATGATAAAACATATCCATCTACTATTTCAAATAAGCCACTTTTCTTTACCAATTCGTGTGTATACGGATTAATATTCGAAAGTAAATATATCCTATAATTGTTATTTTTTAATTTCTTTATTAAATTTAAAACTCTTTCATCAATTTTAGCAAACTTATTATAGTTCTTCCAAAAATCAATAATTAGCTTATCATTACTATGATTGGTTCTGTCTTGCACTATTTTAATTGCATCATCTCTTGTTAAATATCCTGTATCTATTAATGCATTTCCTAACCATTCTGGCGATTCGATTATGTTTTTTTTAATAAATTCTTGTTCATCTTTACTATCTGAAAATTCGTTTAATACTCTATCTATATTAAAGTTCAGTATTACATTTCCAATATCAAATATTATGTTTTTTATCATAGTATTTCCTCCTTTTATTGCTACATTATTTCACAATATTAATTATTTGTCAAAATAGTAAAAGAGTATATCCTTTCTAACTTTTTAGCTATAAATTCTAGCAGTTATATTTTGTGCCGTATTTTCCATAACAATTTTTATAGTTTTTCCTGTATTATTTTTAAATTTAAAATCATAGCTTCCATAAGCAACAGCTGCATCTTTACCATCTTGAATATATGGTACATGATTACTATGTTGATGTCTTTCAACAACTTCTAATCCAGGTACTTTTAAAACTGCATTATATAATGTTGTACTTACCTGACAATTCCCACCTCCAAGACCTTTCTCTTTTTTTCCATCTACATATATATCCGCTTTTTGATATCCTTTAGCACTTGTCGCTTTCCCCACTGTATTGCAAAAAGAAAACGTTTCTCCCGGTTTAACTTTTTTAGAATTTAATGCATTGCATGTTATTGATATATTATTTTGCCTTTCAGGTTCTTTAGTATAAATTTTAGTTGAAAAGTTTGCTATTTCTTTTTCTTGTTTTGTTGTATCTGAACTATTTGATGTATTAGTATTTGTTACCACTGTGTTGTTTGTATTACTGTTTGTTTCGCTAGAAGATTCATTTTTATTATCATTGCTAACATTATTATTTGATATATTAACATTTTGATTTGTACTACTTCTTTCTGCCTGATAATTAGATTCATTATTATTTTTTTCATTAGTCTTTTTAGCATCAGAGATCTTCCATATCCAAAATCCTCCACCAATTGCTAATGCTATTATAATAATTATTACCACTGTCTTTTTCATAATATAATCATCCTTTCTCACTTTTAAATTATTTTGTCCCAAAATCCTAAATATTATTGACAAATTAATAACAAATATAGTATAATTGTTTGTGTATAAATTTTTAAAGGAGATTATTATGTTAGCTAAGTATTGGAAAAAAATAGGTGTATTTATTTTAATAGTTGCTTGTATATTTAATGTAATGACTAAATTAATAAACAAATTGTCATTAAAAAGCGAACTTGAAACTTCAGCAACATATGTAAATCAAGAAAAAAATAAAAATTTAGACGAAGATAACAAAAATAATTAATATACTTATATTTGGAAAGAGGTGAATTCACATGAAAGAAGGATTACATCCAACATATAACCAAACAACAATTACATGCGCATGCGGTAATGTATTAGAAGTTGGTTCAACAAAAAAAGATTTAAAAGTAGACGTTTGCTCTAAATGTCATCCATATTGGACAGGTAACTTAAGACTTGATACAAAAGGTGGTAGAGCTGCTAGATTTAAAGAAAAATATGGTCTTGCATAAAAAAATGGCTTTCGAACGAAGCCACTTTTTTTATTGTCTATTAAAAATATTTAACTAAAAAGTCACTTAACAGCACATTATGTACTGAAGTGACTCTTTTTTTTATTTTTCTAATAAAATTATTTTATAACTATAATCATGATACTTTGTAAAGAAATATTTTTCAGAAACTTTTTTATATCCAGTTCCTTCAAAAACTTCATCTGTAACCGAATTATATGCATTATCAACAAACCAAATTCTATTTGAACAGTTTTCAATAAAATCTTTTGTTACTGCAACTTCATAATTAGGTCCAAAAGCTTTATATGCCTCTTCTACTCCCCAATTATCTTCATTATAAAAATATACTTGATTATCTGCAAACTGTACAGCTACAACTGAGCCCCCTCCAAAATCTGCATATACTATTGTATCTCCTTCTTGTACATTTTTATTAAGATATTTCATTGGTTCTTGATCTGAATAATCATAATTATCTTTCATCATAATTATATTGTTATATACTCCCAATATCGCTATTACTGAAAGTATTGAAATTATTTCAATCTTGTTTTGTTCTTTTCCTAATATAAAGCTTATTGCAAATATGTATAATCCTGTTACTACAAATAAATATCTATAATATAATATTGATGTTTTCATTACTACTGTAATAATTATAGCTGCAACTATTACTGCAAAATATACTATTACAGACCACTTAAATGCATTTAAATTTTCTTTTGTTTTCGCATATTTATATGTTTTATAAATCATATATGCATATAATTCTAATGCAAGTACTGTTGGTACCAATAAACCTGTATAATCTGATGTTTTTACATATCCGGCTAGTTGTGAGCTTAACAATTCCATTGGTGTTTTTGGAAATGAAAATCCAATCCAAAATCCTCCAGAAACATTACTTAACTGTGTAGCAAAGTTTACTAACCAAGGTAGATATGCTAATCCTTGTAAAACTCCAAATGATACTATAAATATTATACCTTTTTTTCTTTTCTTTACTATTAAGTAAATTAACAAAAATACATTTATCAATCCTGCTGCCATTAATCCATAATAATGTAAATATATACTTGCTAAACTTGATAATCCAAATATTATCCAATTTTTAGTATCATCTTCTTTTATAAGTCTATTTGCATAAATTGCAAGAATCGTTACTGACAATATAGCCCATGAATACATTCTTATTTCTATTGCATATTGAGCCATCTCTGGTAAAAATGCCGCTAAAAACGAAAATATAAATCCTGTTTTTTCTCCAAAGTCTTTTCTTATATGAGTATATCCTAAAACAATCATCAGAGCTATTGGAATAACAGAAAATATTCTATATGCCATTATTGAACCACCAGTTATTAAATATACAATTCTTAGCATCCAATAATATAAAATCGGATGTACATCATGCCCACCAATTGACCATATTTCTCCAAATGTATGTCGCGCTAATCCAACTGAATAGCTTTCATCAAACCATAAATTGTTATGAAATGCCCCAAGAGATACAAATATTATTCCTATTGCAATTATTGCTATATGCCACTGCTTCAAAGTAATTGCCTTCAATTTTTCTTTGACTTTCTCCATTTTTTCGTTCCTCCTACGAATATTTTAACAAAACTATTCTACTAAAAAACGCAAAAAATAGCAAGTTTTTCTTGCTATTTTATTTCTTAATATTATTCATCTCCAAAAACCTCTCCGTCAGACTCTACATAGCTTGCTTTTTGAATATTCTCTTCCACTTTTTCTTCTTGTTTTTTAACTTCTGGGCTTTTTTGCTTTTCAGAACATCTATTACGCATCTCGCTTATAATCTTTTTAGTTCTCGCCTCTTTTTCTTGTATTGTTTTATTAAACATCTCATTTATTTTTTGCATCAAATCTGGAACATAATCTAAAATTCTATCTAAACAAGAATCATGATCAACAGGCATCAATTTAACACTGCCTTCTTGTACTACTAAAAATGCAACAGGATTTATTGAAACACCTGCTCCAGCACCACCTCCAAATGGTAATTTGTACTGAATCTCCTCATCTTTATCCTTCTTATTATATTCCTTTAAAGTTTCTCCTCTAAATTCACTTCCCCCTGCGGCAAAACCAAAACTAACTTTAGAAATTGGAATAATAGTTATCCCTACTTGAGTTTCTATTGGTTCACCTATAATTGTATTTACATCTACCATATTTTGAATACTGCTCATAGCTGTAATCATAAGATTTTCTATTGGATGTTCATTCATACTATATCCTCCACCTTTTCAATTTTGCGCATTTAAGAACCGGTCCCAAATGTGCAAAAATACATTTATATATATATTGCATCAAATATATCGAAAATATACCATTTAATTTAATTTTTATAAAATTTTTATTTGAATAGATTGGTATTATTTCATATTTAGGTTTTCTGATAATTATTCCTAATATGCTAGATATTATTCCTGTACTAATTGCTGTAATGGCTGCATCTTGAGTACTTATTTGCATATTTAAATCTATCATCTTTATATCTATATCTATATTTTTAAACATTTCTACATAATTTATAACTACATCTTTTCCTTTTAATATTTTTATATCAATATCTGTATTTTTTATTTTAAATTTTGGTGGTTTCATATTTTTTACATCTTTTTTGAATAGTTTGATTTTACCGAACAATACCAAATACACATATATCTTACTTTCTTTATTAATTTTATCACCTTTATTCTCTTCTGTATTTATTATTAAGTTTTGTACTTCTATCCCAACTCTACTCGTATGTACCGCTATAGCAAAAATGACTATGAATACTAAAACAAAAAGAAAAAACAATATTTCCACCTCTTTCTGGTTTAATATTATTTTTTCCTTTTATTTCTTTTTTAATCTCTTTTTATTTTGCTTTTTTCTACTTCTATGTCTCCAAATAGTTCTTCTTGCTCTGTTACAACTTTACTTCTTCTTGACATTTCTAGTAATCCTGAAAAAGCAGTAACCACTTCTCTTTTATCATGTTTTTTTAATGAAAACAATTTATTAAATGAAAACTTTTTAAATTTAACTAAAGCTCTATACATTTGCTTTACTGTGTCTCCAACTGAATATGTTTCTGTTATTGCTATTTTTTCAATATTAGATGCATTCTCATTGATCTTTTCTGTATTTTTTTGTAATATACTTTTATAAATCTCTGGAATTATTTTGTTATCATATTCTTTTTCTATTTTTTGTTTTGGTAACTCAATTCCTTCTGTTGATTTATAAAATCTTTTTGAATATTGTAAAAAATTTTCTTTTAACTTTTTAGTTATTTCTTTATATTGCTTATATTCAATTATTCTTCTTATTAGCTCTTCTTCTGTAATCTCTTCTTCCTCTTCTTGAACTTTTGGCAATAAATGTTTTGATTTTAAATATAACAATGTTGATGACATTACTAAAAATTCACTTGTTATCTCTAAATTCATTTGCTCCATTTGCCTTATATATTCTATGTATTGATCTGTGATTTCACTTAAATTGATGTCATATATATCCATTTTATTTTTATCTATTAAGTGACATAATAAATCTAATGGTCCTTCAAAGTTTTCTAATTTAATTGAGTATTTATTTGTTTCGAATGTTAGTATATTTTGCATTTAAATTTTGTATCCCTTTCTATATAAATATTGTTTTATTTCTTCTTCTGATGAACCTAATTTTTTTTGTTTTATTTTTTCTGCACATCTTTTTTCATATTCATTGAGTTCTTCATAGTTCTTGTATATATATTGTTCTATTAATTTTCTATCAAGTCCTTTTGTCATTAATTTATATTTGATTTCTTTTATTGATAGTGTTTTTAAGTTCATATATTCCCTTACTTGTCTTTCTATAAAATCATAGTCATCTAAATACTTTGCTTCTTTTAAATATTCGATGATTTCATCTAACATTTCATCTTCTATTTGTCCTTTGAATTTTTTTCTTACTTCTTGTTCTGTTCTTTTTTTATATGTTATATATTTAAATACTTTCGTTTTTTGTTTATCAAATTCTTTTAGTCTGTCAAAATCTAAAGAACTTTCTAAATTTTCTATAATTTTCATTTTTAGTATTCCTTTCTTGTGTATTTTATATTATTTTCCAATTTTTTGCAAGATTTTTCAAGTATATTTTGCTCTAAACCAATAATACTATAAATAGGTTTTATTTTGTTGTTTTTTTCAAAACAAGACCATAAAATATTTTTCGAATCAATTTTAAGGAGGTCAATATGAAAAAGAAATCGCTTTTTATAGTTGGTTTGTTGATGGCTGTTATTTTTATGTTTGCTACTACTTTTAGTTTTGCAACAGATGATCATGGTGCTATGAATGGTGTTAATGATGCTGTTAATGGTGTTCGTAATACTATAGGCGGTGCAGAAAATGCCGTTGAGGGTGCTGTTAAAGATGTTACTGATACTACTAAAAACGCAACAGATAATACTACAAACATGGGAATAAATCGTAATGATACTCAATCTACTAATTATACCGCTAACAGAACTGCTACAACTGGTACTGCTACTAATGCTAATGCAGGTACATTTTTAGGTATGTCTTCTACTATGTGGACTTGGCTTATTTTAGCTGTTGCTGTTGTGGCTATTATTGCTTTAGTTTGGTATTATTCTAATCAACTAACTAGAACTAGAAATTATGATGATAATGATCAATAATAAGTCATAACTTGTAAAATTTATATCTTTAGAAATTAATAATATGTTGTTTTTTATACCTTGCTGTCGCAATCTTCACATTTCAAAATAATAATATGTAGATTGCTCCATTTCGCACTCGCACATGCTCGTTTAATCGCTTACGCGGTATTTCAAAACAACATATTATTAATTTTCAATAGCTTATATTTAAAGTACTTCGTATAAAAATTCAACTAAAACCGTAAATTAGTAATTTAATATTTATTTTTGATTTGGCTTTTATTACGCAGTTTTGTGTGTTATAATAATTACTATAGTTAATAGTAACGGAGGTTATATATGAATTCAAATATAAAATTGATTGCTAAAAATCCAGTAGCACATCATAATTTTAATATAGAAGATAAATATGAAGCTGGAATTGTTTTGGCTGGTACTGAAATAAAGTCTATTCGTAATGGTAGAGTTAATTTAAAAGATAGTTATGCTGGCTTTAAAGATGGCGAATGTTACATATATTCTATGCATATTAGTCCTTATGAACATGGAAATATTTTTAATAAAGATCCTTTACGTGATAGAAAATTACTTTTGAATAAAAGAGAACTTAATAAACTCTTTATAAAAGTTAAACAAGATGGATATAGTTTAGTTCCAATTAGCTTATATTTTAAAGGTAGTTTTGTTAAACTAGAATTAGGTGTAGGAAAAGGTAAAAAATTATATGATAAACGTCAAGATATTGCTAAAAAGGATGCTGAACGTAGAATGCAAAAAGCTTTAAGAGCTAATGAAAAAGGTAATTTTTAAGAGTTGACACTATATGCTTTTAACGTATAGTGTCAGCTCTTTTATTGATTATGCTTTATTTGCAGAACCAAATACATCTTTCATTTTATGTGCTACTGTTTGTTTTACTAATTCTCTTGCTGGTGTTAAATATTTTCTTGGATCAAAAGCACTTGGATCTTCAACAAATACTTTTCTTATTCCTGCTGTCATTGCTAATCTTAAGTCTGTATCTACATTTATTTTTGAAACTCCAGATACACTTGCTTCATGTAATATTTCATCTGGTACTCCTTTTGCTCCTGGAATATTTCCTCCATATTCGTTACACATATTTACTAACTCTGGTATTACTGTTGATGCACCATGTAATACTATTGGAGTATTTGGTATTCTTTCTTTTATTTGTTTTAATATATCAAATCTTAATTTTGCTTCTCCTTTAAACTTGTATGCACCATGACTTGTTCCAATAGCTATTGCTAATGAATCAACTCCTGTTCTTCTTACAAATTCTTCAGCTTGTTCTGGATCTGTATACATTGCATCTGAAACAGCTACATTAACATCATCTTCTATTCCTGCTAATTTTCCTAATTCTGCTTCAACTACTACGCCATGTGCATGTGCATAGTCTACTACTTCTTTTGTTAATCTAATATTTTCTTCAAAGTCATATTTTGAACCATCAAACATTACTGATGTAAATCCATTGTCTACACACATTTTACATGTTTCAAAATCTGGTCCATGATCTAGATGTATTGCTATTGGTATTTCTGGATGCTCTTCTACTGCTGCTTCTATCATTTTCATTAAATAATTTATTTTTGCATATTTTATTGCACTTGATGATGCTTGTAATATTACTGGTGATTTTTGTTCTGCTGCTGCATCAACTATTCCTTGTATTATTTCCATATTATTTACATTGAATGCTCCTATTGCATAGCCTTCTTTCATTGATTTTTCAAACATTTCCTTAGTTGTTACTAATGACATATTTATCACTCTTCCTTTCTTTGCCTTAATTCTATTTCTATTTAAGCTTTTTGTCAATATCAAAGCTTAAAAAAGTGGCAATTTTCAGCCACTTTTAGATTATTCACTATATTCATAACTTCCGCACATAGATTCATCAGGTTCACATGTATCACAGTCATCTGTTGGTACTACTTGAATTGATTGTAATGTACATCTTTTTGTATTTCCATCTTGATATACACAACTTTCTACTGTACAATTTATTTTTTGATTTTCTTCCACAATATATCATCCTTTCCAAATATATTTATGACAAAGTCATCTAGCTTATTATTTCCATAATTATATTTTTTATGCTATTGTATAATTTTCACTTTTTTTCGTATACTAATAAGTATAATATTGAAAGGATAATGTTATGTCTGCAAAAGTTATTTTATTTAGTTCTAAAACTGGTGAAATTAATAATTTTTTAAATAAGTTTTATGCTTCCACACAGAATATTGCTACAGATACTCTGTCTTGGGAAGAACATTTTCCAAATCCTGTAGATGTTTCAGAAATGGTTGCTGTTTTTTCTGATAACCATACTAACTTTGATCTTGATATGTGGATTTCATTTGATAAAGATGTCTTTATTAAAATTTCTCCTCTAAATGCCAATTTGATAATAAAATATATTTTTGAAAGATATCCTTATTGATTTATGCTATTTTATTTCTTAATTCATTAGCATATTGAAGTGTTACATCATTGATTTCTCCTGATGATATACGTGCTATTTCGCATAAAACTTCTTGCTCATTTAGTAATCTTACATTTGTACATGTTCTGTCATTTTCTACTTTTTTACTTATAAAATAATTATAATCTGCCATTGCTGCAATTGGGGCTAAATGTGAAATACATAAAACTTGATGATTTTGGGAAATACTTCTCATTTTATTTGCTACTGATTTTGCTGCTTTTCCGCTTATTCCAGTATCAATTTCATCAAATATCATAACTGGCATATTATCAACTTCTGCTAATACTTTTTTTATTGCTAACATTATTCTTGACATTTCTCCACCTGATGCAATTTTAGTTAGTTCACTTTCATTTTCTCCAACATTAGTTTTTATAAATATTCCTACTTGATCTTTTCCATCTTCGAAAAACTCATCTATTTTATATTCCACTTTTACGTTGATTTTTGCATTCTTCATTTCTAAGTCTACTAATTCTTTGTTTATTCTATTATTTAATTCTTCTGCATTTTCTTTTCTTATTAAACTAATTTTTTCTGCTATCTTTGTCATTTCTTTTTCTATTTGTTTTTGTTCTTGTTTTAGTTTATTATTATATTCATCTACATTTTCAATTTTCTTTATTTCTTCATCAATTTCTTCTGCATATTTTAATATTTCTTCTATATTATTTCCATATTTTCTTTTTAAATTATCTATTACATCTAATCTTGTTTCTACTTCTTCTCTTTCTTGTTCATCAAATTCTATGTCTCCTAAATATCCATTTACATCTGAAGAGATTTCTTGTATTTCATAATATATATTTTTTAAACTTGATACTGCTTCCTCATATTTTTTATCTATATTTTCAATCTTTTCTAATGCCCTAATTGCATTTCCTATTAAGTCTATTGTATTTTCTCCTATTGCTATTTCTGCTTCTGATAAATTTTTAGCAATTTTTTCAGAATTTTTGATTAACTTACTTTTCTCTTCTAATTCGATTTCTTCTCCATTTTTTAACTTTGCTTCTTTTATTTCTTCTAATTGATATTTTAATAAATCTAATTTTCTTTGTTTTTCTTTTTCATCTCCATAATTATTTTTTAGTTCTTTTTTTATGTCATTATATCTTTGGTATTTTTCTTTATATTCACTTTTTAGTTTAAATAGTTCTTCCCCTGAAAAATTGTCTAAATATTTTATATGTGTTTTGCTATCAAATAATTTTTGATTATCATTTTGTCCATGTATTTCTATATAATTGCTCATAAAGTTTTTTAATTCAGCTACAGTTACTAATCTTCCATTTATTTTACACATATTTCTTCCATTATTATAAATTTCTCTTGTTACTATAATATTACCATCTACTGAATTTACATCATTTGGTGCATACATACATAATTCTACAAATGAATGATTCTCACCTTTTCTTATCATTTCTTTTGAAAATCTGCCACCACTTATTATGCTTATTGAATCTATTATTAATGTTTTTCCTGCTCCCGTTTCTCCTGTTAACACATTCATCCCTTTATTTAAGTCTATTTCTAAATCATCTATTATTCCTATGTTTTTTATGTGTAAATTTGTTATCATAATAACCGTCTCCATTCTTTATAAGTTTTTCAAATCTTTGTTCGTTTATTATTATAATAATCATTTTTGATTTTGTCAACAGTTTTTTCGAATATTTTTTCGTTTTTTTAATTATATTGCAGTTCACATTTTATCCTAAAATCTATTTAGAAATTAATAATATATTGTTTTTTTATACCTTGGTGTCGCAATCTGCCTATTAAAATATTTGAATGTAGATTGCTCCATATCGCATTCGCTTTGCTCATTTGATCGCTTACGCGGTATTTCAAAAACAATATATTATTAATTTCTAAATACTTTATAACTGTAAAAAAGGACTTGATTTAAACAACAAAAAAACAGCATAACCATAATAGCTATACTGTTTGGCAATTAAGCATTTTCTTCTACTGGATAAACACTTACTTGTTTTTTATCTCTACCTTTTCTTTCAAATTTAACTACACCATCTACTAATGCAAATAATGTATCATCACTACCTTTACCAACATTAGTTCCTGGATGTACTTTAGTTCCTCTTTGTCTAATTAGGATATTTCCAGCTAGAACAAATTGACCGTCAGCTCTTTTGACACCAAGTCTTTTAGATTCACTGTCTCTACCGTTCTTAATACTACCTTGACCCTTTTTATGTGCCATTCTTCTCACTCCTTTCGGCTTTACATTTATTTATTTTTCTCAATTAAAATCTTTTTAATTATTTTGTTTCAACTTTTTCTGCTTTTTCAGTTTTTGTAGCTGTTGCTTTTTTAGCTGTTGTTTTTATTCCTGTGATTTCAACTTTTGTGTATGGTTGTCTATGTCCTTGTTTCTTTCTTTCATTTTTCTTAGCTTTCATTTTGAATACAATGATTTTTTTAGCTTTTCCATGAGAAACAACTTTTCCTTCAACCTTTACACCTTTAACATAAGGATTTCCTACTTGTACTTTTCCATCTTCTGATACTAAGATTACTTTATCAAATGCAACTTTTTTTCCTTCTTCTGCATCTAATTTTTCGAAAAATACTACATCTCCTTCTGCTACTTTGTATTGTTTTCCACAACTTTCAATTACTGCGTACATTTAAAATGCACCTCCCTTATTTGTATACTCGCTAATCCTTAAAAAAGGCAGTTATCTTTAGGCTTTGAGCCCTCTTCTAACATTTGATAGCCTTGACTAAGCGGATTACAGTTATTAATTTTACCATATTGTCCAATACTTGTCAAGTTTTTTGGCATTTTTCTTCTATTCAATTATTAAATTTGCATCAATTGGACAAATATTTACAAAAGTATTTCCATCATTAACTTCAATTTCTTTGCCATTTAAATCTTTATAAACTGTTTGCTCATTTCTTGCATTTTTAATACATTGTATTTCTATAGCTTTTCCATCAGTTATATAATAACCTTTAAAAGTACCTATATTCTTTAATCCTTGTCTGCCTTTATTTTCACTATCCTCTAAAGTATAATTTTCACACATTGTAATAATTATATTTTTAGTTGTTACAGGCTCACCTGTAATATAATCTGTTTGAAGTTTATTTCTTGCATATCTTTTATATGTTTTAGATTGTCCATCATATTCATATTTTACTGTTTGAAGATTTGAATGTGGTATTGTTACACTTGTTGCATTTACAGCGGTTGATGGCATTTCTACTTCATTAGAAACATAATTCAAAACACTCTTTTTATTTGATATTTTTGAATATCCTTTTCTTTCTGCTATTTTTAGAATACTTTCTGTTGATGTAAATAAATTGTGTGGTGCAGATTTATCTTTTACTCTCCAAAAGCTTGATGAACTTTCTTGGATTCCATTTATATTATTTACACCTAAACTTGCTATATCACTTTGAGCTTGTGGGCTCCAGCCATGATGAACATATATTGCATCATTTTCTAAAGCATAATCTAAGAAATAATGTCTAGAGCTTCTTACTGGACCAATCTTTTCTAAATTTTGACCTTTAAATAATGCCATTAATCTAGTCTCTCCACCTTCTACCACTATTTCATATACCATATATGCTTTGTTTAAATTAGCTTGTGGCCATGCTCCTGAATGGTTATCTATCATTACAGCTATTGGTCTATCATTACCATTAAATATTTTTATATTTTTTTGTTGCTGTACAACCATAGCTCCAGAATCTTCTGATTCAGAATTATTTGCATCTCCTATTACAGGAGATGTTTTTTTATTGCTTATTACTTTATATATAAGAATTCCTCCTGCTATTACTACTAATATCGCTAAGACAATTAATAATATCATAGTTTTCTTATTTTTCATTCATTTCTTCCCTTCTTATTCCCAACTTTTCTAGGACTTTTTCCTCTTTAGGTCTCATTATAACTTTGTCCTCTTCTTTAATATGATCATACCCCATCAAATGGTAAAATCCATGTACTAACATGTACGCAAATTCTCTTTCGAAACTATGTCCATATTCTTTTGCTTGTTTTTCTACTTGATCTATAGAAATCACAATATCTCCTAATACATCTTCATGTTCAAAATCTTTTTTGGCTATTTTGTTATCTATTTCTTCTTTTTCAAACATAGGAAATGATAGGACATCTGTTGCCCTATCTACATTCCTGTACTGTTTGTTTATTTCGTGAATATGTTCAGGAGTTGTTAATGTTATACTTATATATAACTTTGAATCTTCCATATTTTCTTCTTTAAAGCATTGTTCTACTACTTTTTTTATTATTTCTTCATATTTGCTATTTTCTTCTAAATCTAAATATTCTAATTGATACATTTTACTCCTCATATCTTATACAATAAATATTTCTATGCACTTACATATTCATTCATTATTGTACTGACTTTGCTTTTTGTAAATTTTCCATCTTTTGTTTTATATTCTCTTATTTCTTTCATAACTCCAAAGTCTACTAATTTTCTCTTGTAATATTTTATCAATCTAGTATAATCTGTTTTTTCTCCTTTAACTTTTTGAATATCTTCTTTTATAAATAGTATTTCTTTTTCTTTAACATATTCAATAAAGTCTATGTCTTTTAATTTTTCTACGTCTTTATATTTTTCATGGAAACGTTTAAATTGTTCTCTATCTTTTGGATTATCCCAGTATACTTTTGTTGCTAGTAATCTAATATTATAATCTTCTATTAATGTTAATAACATTGAATATGCTTTTTCTCTTTTTGCTGCTATTTTTGTATCTTGTACTAGACATCTTGCATCTTTCAATAATTTCATATAACATTGTTCTGCAACTACTAATGGTAAACTATGTGTAAACAAAGTTCTGCTTATTCCTAATAGGACCATATTTTTTTCTATATTGTCTCTGGCATCTAATTTTCCTACTGTAAATCTTTCATATTTTTCATATTCTTTTACTACTTTTTCTAATTTTGGATCTTTAATTTTTAATGGTAAAATATTTTTTATATAGTCTTCTAATGTATCAAATATTTTTACATATATCCATTCTTTAGCTACATCGTATACATTTGTTGTATCTGCTAATTTTACTGAATAATTTTTTAGTATTCCTTTATATAAAGAATCTTGTTTTGATATGTAAAATAATTTGTATTTATCTATAACTTTTTGTTTTCCAGAGTTCATTACTGATTCTTTGTCTAGTTCTAGTAAATATTTTTGTTTTCTATATTTGTATTCAATATATTCACTTTCTTTAAGTTGAACTATTCCATAATATTGTGATAGTGCTGCACTTTCTAATTGTGTTGCTGTTTGATTTTTAACTTTTTTATAGATTGTATCTAATACATATTTATCTAAGGCTTCTAAATATGCTGTATATGCTTCTTCATATTTTTTCTCGTCTTCTTCTGAATTTTGAAATGCTTTTAATACTGCATTTCTCTTCATACTTATTCTCATCCCATTAATACCAATTTGTGTTGGAATTAATAGCTTTGTTAATGTATTTGTTAATTTATTAAAAAAGGTTTTGTCTGTTCCTACTACTCTTAAACTTCTCTCTTCCATTTTTCCATCCTTTCCAAGTTCTTGGTAGGCAGGTATCTTATTGTATTTCTTCTGTCTGTTCTTGTGTTTTATCTATCTTTTCCTGCATTCCTATATTTTCAACTACTTCATATGTTACACTTACTTCTACGTCTTCTTCATTTTCTACTACATTTGCATTTTTTCCGAAGTATATTTTGTTTTTGCTCTATCTCTTCTTCAATTTGTTTTTCTAATTGTTCTGTTCCTTTTTCCACAGCTTCTTCTATTGAGTATTTTTTAGAGATTTTTTCTACTTCTTCATTTGTGATTTTTTTTACTGAAATTGGTAAATATAAGTTTGAAAATACCCTCAACTTTTTTTCTTCTTCTATTGTATCATAAATTTGAAATTTTGAAAGGGTTTTATAAAAATTTATTTGAAAATTATTAAATTTTATTCCATATTTCGTTTCTTTTTTTCCTGTTTTTACTTTTTGTTCTTCATTTAACTGAATTTTCTCTGTTTTGGTATATTGTACTATTGCTTTTACTTCTCCTAAACTATGTACATATCTAATTCCTGTATATTTTCCCTCCATCATTCCTTGTATTAATATTTGCCCTTCTTGTACTGTATCACCTATTTTTACTTGAGCTGTTCCATTTTGAGCTATTATTTGTGTTATTGTTCCCGATTTTTTTGCTACTATATTACAATATTCTTTTTCATCTATTAACTCTGGTGCTTCTTTAGCTTTTACAACTTTGACGATTGCATTTGTCCCATCTAAACTTATTCCAATCCATGATATATCTGATCTTTTTAATCTTATTTTATTTATTATTTCCTCTGTATTGACTTGATTTTTTTTCATTCCTATTTTTAAACCTGCATCTGTTACATCTTGTGCAATATTCTCTAACTGTAAATTATCCTCAATCTGTACATCTATATTCCAAATATACTTTGAACTGATAACTAACATAATTCCTATAACTATTAGTGCAACTATGAATATTTTTCTTTTTCTATATCTGTTTATTATAAATGGCATACCTCTCTTTTTTTCTATTTTAATCTTACATTGTAATTTTTTAGCAATATTAACTGCTGTATAAAAATCTTTAATGCCAATATTTAAATATAACTTTACTCCTTTTTCTCTTTTTAAATTCCAAATTAATATTCTATTTGTTGTACATATATTGATGAATCTTTCTATATAATATCCTTCTACTGTTATACGAACATATCCCATTATATATCTTAACAAGATTTTAATTAACATTTACTCCTCCTCAGTTCGTTCTATTTCCACACTTTCAATCTTTCCTGTTATTTTTATATCATCATTTGTCATTTTTTCTAAATTAATATTATATCCATTTATATTTATTATTCCTATATATGTACTTATACTTGCAAAAAATTCTTCATATTCTAGTATTCCTTTATAATTTTCTAAAATTATTTCGTTAAATCCTGTTATTGTTATTTTGGGTGTATTTGTATAGATTTCCTCTGGAATCTCTAAAATTTTATCTAATCTTCTTTTTCTCATAACTCCCACCTTACAGTTTTCTTAATACAATTTACATTCAAAATTTTGATATAGAATTTTATAATATATTATTTTGAAATACCGCGTAAGCGATCAAATGAGCGTAGCGAATGCGATATGGAGCAATCTACATACTATTATTTTTTATATGAAGATTGCGACAGCAAGGTATAAAAAAATAATATATTATCAAATTTTTATATATTTTTTGTATAATCTATGCATTGTAATTATTCAAATACATCTAATAATTTAAATTCATAACCTTGATTCTTAGCCTCTTTAATAACATAATCTAAAACTTCAGCATTAGTTTTAGAATTTGGATGTAATAACATTACCTCCCCACAATGCAAATTATTTATTATTATTTTTTGACTTTCCTCTATTGATGGCTGTTTCTTCTCATCCCAATCAAAATATGCAAAACTCCACATTACTGTTTTATATCCCAATTCCTGAGTCTTTTTTAAAGTTCTTTCATTAAATTCTCCTTTGGGTGGTCTCATGAATTTCATTTCATAATTAAATTTTTCATACACTGCTTGATGTAGTTGCATTAATTCTTTTTCTATTTTCTCATCAGAAATACTTGGTAAAGACGGATGAGAACAAGTATGATTTCCTACTATATGTCCTTCATTAATCATCTGCTCTACTAAATCTGATGCAGTATTTAAATAATGTGCTGTTATAAAAAAGGTGGCCTTTACGTCATTTTCTTTTAATGTATTTAATATTTTTTTTGTATAACCTGCTTCATAGCCTTCATCAAATGTTAAATAAATTATTTTTTCCGAATCTTTTCCTAAGCAAATTCCTCCGTTATTATCCAACATCTTTTTATTTTCAGCTCCTACATCTGGTTGCATATTATTATTTGCTCTTTTTATTCCCCAACCTATTGTTTTCGAATTTGATATGTTAGCTGATGTTGAAATAATTTGATTTCTATTTGCAACACTTAAACTTATTGCAAACACAATAATTATTAAAATAGCCATTAATATTGTTTTATATTTTTCTTTCATATTTAAACCTCTCATTTCTATTTTATTTTATGTTGAAAAATTGTTTAATATTACCAGCTGTTAATTCTTACAATTTTTTACATTATTTTTCAAAATTATTTGAATATATTTATTTCAAATTTGTTTAATATCTTAGTGTTTCAGTTGATTAATTATTTAAATTGCCTATTGACAAGTTTCGATTTTTGTTTTATATTATTTCAAAAAAATGTAAATTTTTTATAAAGGAGGATTATATGTTAAATTTTATTCTTTGTGATGATGAACCCAAAATGCTTGATAGACTTTCAATATTATTTGAAAAAGCTTTTGTAAAAAATGATTTTGATGCAAAAATAGTATTAAAAACTTCTGATTATAGAGAAATTCTAGATTTTATGAATAATAACACTGTAAATGTAATTGTCCTTGATATTGAATTTAAAAATTCTAATATAAACGGTTTAGATATTGCTGAAGAAATTAGGAAAAT
>CAKOYU010000021.1 GCA_934130975.1 uncultured Clostridia bacterium
TCTTCATTTTCATTATTATATTGTTTTAATGCGTTATGTGGGACTTCTCCATGTCTTATTATATATACTTTCATTATTATTGTTTACCTCCAATTTTATTCATTATTCAAAAAATTCATCACTAAATCTATAATTACTTCTTTTTCCTTTATAAATATTTGTCTATACCTTTTAAAATTATTTATTTTTATATATTTTTTCATTTAAATATCTTTTTAATAAAAATGTAAGAAAATATGGAAATGTATAAAATTTTCCATTAAATCCAATATTTTTATTGCAAAGTTTTATTCCGTATTTTATATCTTTATATTTATCATTATCAATTAAATTATTTAAAGATATTGTGGAATTATCACTTGCCTTCACTTCTACTGGAATTAAATAATTTGTATCTCTTACAAAGAAATCCATTTCAAGTCTGCCTGTTTCATCCCTATAAAAGTACAAATTATATCCTTCTTTAACTAACATATCAGCAACTATATTTTCATAAATCGCACCTTTATAAGTATTGAAATTTTTATTTCTTCTTAAATCAAGTTGAGCTTCTTCATCCAATGTTGCAATCAGTAGACCAGGATCTCCAAAATATAATCTATAATTATCAGGATTATAGTTTCCTTTTAACGGTAAACTTACTTGTTCAAGACAATAGCAAATATTAACTATTCCAGCATTTTCTAGCCATTCTATGACTCCAACATATTCCCTATTTCGAGCTCCAGAAGAAATTTTTGTTATTTGAAATTTTTTATTTTCATTACCTAGAAATACAGGAATTTTTCTATATGCATTTAGTATTTTTGTTTTATCAAGTCCACCTGCATATTTAGTAATATCTTCTTCGTAGTCCAATATTATTTGTTTTTGCATTTCTAGAATTCCAGTATATGTTTTGTTTTCAACAAATGTTTTAACAATTAGTGGCATTCCTCCAACAATCATATATTCTTGAAAATTTTCCATCATAACATCATATTGTATTTTTGATAATGGTTCATTTTTTGTCATACATTGATATAAATCTTCTATTTGCTCATTGCTATATCCTTTTGCCCATAAATATTCTTCAAAATCTAATGAATGCATTATATAATCAATTTTATTGCCTACACTATTTGATTCAATTTCTTCATAATTTATTCCCATTAAGGAGCCTGAACATATAACATCAAATCTTCCGTCTTCTCTAAAGGCTTTTAAAGCCGTTGCACAACTTGGATAGTCTTGTATTTCATCAAAAAATATTAATGTTTCTCCAGGTATGAATTGAAAATCTCCATTCTTTAATGTGATATCTTTAATGACTCTATCTATTTCAAACCCTTTGTCGAAAATGTCTTTATATTCTGGCTGTAAAACAAAATTTATTTCAATTAAACTTTTATAATTATTTAACCCAAAGTTTTTTATTGATTCAGTCTTTCCAATTTGTCTTGCACCTTTTACTATTAATGGCATTTTATTTTTGCTTTTTTTCCATTCTATTAAATATTCATCAATTTTTCTTTTTAATCTCATATTATCACCTTCAACATTAGTATATCACATTTTTTACATTCTTTCAATGCTTTATATCACATTTTTCACATTACTTTTCGACAAATTATCACATTTTCTTATATATTTTAAAAGTATGTATAAAAAGCAAAACTTCTATTTTTAATTTTCATACCCAACGATTCTGTAGAAGCAATTATGCACTATAACTTGTGACTTTTCAATGGTAAACTAGTCATAAGTTAAAATATTATTTTTAAGGTGTCCTAATCAAAAATTATTGGCAGATTATAGTTTATCTAAAAAAAAGAGGAAACTAACTTTTAAAGTTAATTTCTCCTTTATTCCTTAAAGGCTATCATATATTCATTAATTTCAACCTTTCTTTTTGAATTTTGATATTCAAATTCTGCATTTGTAAAATAAACTTTATATCCTTTATTTTCAAGATAATCTCTACTTATTTTTAATACTTCATCTATTTCACTTTCTGACAAGTTGTCCTTAACCTTTAATTCATAATATGAATATCTTATATAATTTTCGTTTTCTTTTTCTTTACTTTCGATTAGTTGAATAGTAAATTTTTTTAATTCTGTTTCTGTCATTTGTTTCACTTCCTAAAAATTTATTTCTTATTGATCATACATTTTTTATTCTTTTGCATCTTGATTTCCTATTGAAAAATTTTCAGCAAACTTTTCTTGCATATTTTCCTCCGTATGATATATATATTATAATCTAAATATATATGAATGTCAAAATGTTTTTGTATATTTCAAAAAAAGAGTGCTACAATTGTAGCACTCTTTTGAGATATCTAACATTTTACTAACTCTTCAGGAAATTCAAATATTCCCTCAATATCTTGGCTGGATAATATGCCTTTTTCCATTAATGCATCAACAAGTACTTCAAGTTCTTTTTGATGTTCTTTTAAAACTTTTCCTGCATATTCATCAGCTTCTTCAAGAATTTTGTTTACTTCTGCATTAATCTTGTTTACTAATGACGTAGAATAAATAGGTGTTTCTTCATGTTCTAAAAACACTCTATTTGCGTTCGAACTTCCCAGTCCATACCGTGTAACCATATCCTGTGCAATATTTGTTGCTTTAATTAAGTCATTAGATGCTCCTGCAGAAAGCTTTTTGGTATACATTTGTTCAGCTTTTCTGCCTCCTAATGAAGAAGATATTCTTTGAATAAAAGCTTCTCGCGTAGCAGATGGTGTAATATTTTCATTTACTTCACAAACATTTATTCCAAGATAATTCTCTGCAGGTATAATTGAAATTGCTAATGTTTTAAGATTTTTCAACTCTGGAGCAAAGCGCTTAATAATATAATGTCCTGATTCATGATATGCTGTAGCCATTTTTGCATAAGTTGTCATATTATCAAATTGTTTTCTTCTAATATCAAAATTCTCTAAGATATCCTCTTTTTCAACAATATTTTTGCCTTTAAGCTCAGCTCCAGACATTGATCTATCTATTAAATCTAATGTTCTGTCTGGATTTTTGGTTTCATAATTAAAACATGATGCGTTCAATATTGCAAAATCTACTACTTCTTTAGATATCTTAGTTCCATGAAATTCTGCTAAATAAGCAATCTGATTTTTTATCATATCATAAACTTCATCTGCACGAGGTTCTTTGACAATGATTTTTTCAAATCTTCTTTTCAGAGCGCCATCTGATGAAAAATACTTTTTGTACTCTTCTGACGTCGTAGCTCCAATTACTTGAGTTTTTCCCCGTGATAAGATTGGCTTTAATACATTTGCTAAATCCAATTCTCCTGTAGTACCTGCTCCTGCACCAAGAATCGTGTGTATTTCATCAATAAATAAAATGCATTCAGGATGCAACTCTAAAAACTCAACAAGTACTTGAAATCTTTCTTCAGCCATTCCCCTATATTTTGTTCCTGCTATAATAGAATTTACATCTAAAGCAACTATTTTAGAATCTTTAAATCTCTTATGGCAGTTTCCTGTAGCAATACTCCAAGTTAACTTTTCAATTATTGCAGTTTTTCCTACACCTGGTTCACCAATTAAAATTGCATTTCTTTTGGTTGCTTTTGCAAGAATTCTTTCAAGTTGTTCTGTTTCACTTTCCCGTCCAAGAATTCTGCAAATCTTTTCATTCGCCCAAGGTTCATTATTCATAATAGTGATGCAACTAACTAATTCTCTCGGAATACATAATGAAGTATCTTCTCCTTCCTCTTCTTCCTCAATCATTGGTGGTAATATTGCATCTTCACCTAGGCAAATGGTAATAAATTCCAAATAAATATCTGGCAGATTTTCCATAAAAGCTTTATGCAATAAATCATTTGTTTTATGCTTTAAATATATATAATGATTCTTGTCATAATTTATTGATTCAATAATTTCATACAAAGTCCATGATATATTATATTTTTGTTCATATACCACTATGCTGTAATATTTTTTTGCTTCTTCATTAATGTTTTTGGCTAGATATTTATCAAACAACTTTTGTATTGCTCTGGAAATTTCTTCTTCATTCATATTATTTTTCAACAGATACCTATTAATAGGGGTTCCCTTCATAATAGCAAATGCTCCAAATGCAATCAAACTTGTCGTCGTTTCGACCTTATATTTCTTAGAAATAATGTTAGAATACAATAATAAATTTCTTATAGACCTGTCAAAATTTATATTCCGTCCATCCATAATTGTACCTCCATATAATGTTGTATTTACAAGTAACATAAATATTTTACAACCATATCCATAATTTGTCAATAGAAATCTTTTTTTGTCATTTTAAGAGGAGTTTACTTAACTCCCCTTTTCTTTTTAATCTAAACAAAAATAATTTTGTGCAAACTCTTCCCTTTTATATTTAAAAGTGATATTATACCTTTATACTAATAAATGGAGTGAGAAGCAAATGATACCAAGAGAAAAAAATCCAGAATATTTAAATTCATTTTTAGATTATTCTATAACAATATTAAATAAATCACCAAATTCAGTAAAAGAATATAATTATGACTTAGCAAACTTTTTAAAATTCATTATGATTCACTTTAAATTGACGGATAAGACAGTTTACGATGAAATAGATATATCTTCTTTCAGTGAGCAAGATTTAAAGAAAATAACGCTTGATGACATACATGCTTATGTATCACATTTAGCAATTGATAATCGTAGTAAAGCAACAACAAGAGCACGAAAAATCTCAACAATAAGAATATTTTTTAAATACTTATCTCAAAAAGCAAATATTTTAGATGTCAATCCTGCACAAAATTTAGAAACACCAAAACTTGAAAAACGAATGCCTAAATATTTATCTTTAGATGATAGTAGGAAATTATTAAATGTAGCGATAAACGAAGATAATAGAAACTATAAAAGAGATTATGCAATCACTACCCTATTTTTAAATTGTGGAATGAGACTTTCTGAACTTGTTGGAATAAACATTAATGATATAGATTTTGAAGAATGCAAAATGACTGTAATAGGAAAAGGTAATAAAGAACGTACAGTTTATCTTAATAAATCATGTATGATTGCAATTAATGATTATCTCTCTTCCCGCCCTGCCTCAAATATGATTAAACATGATTCTAAAAATTCAGATAAAGCTTTATTTTTAAGTGAGCAAAAGCAAAGAATTAGCAATAGGACTGTTCAAACTATAATAAATAAAGAATTGAAACAAGCAGGATTAGATACTAAGAACTTATCAGTACATAAATTAAGACATACTGCAGCAACACTTATGTATCAGTATGGAAATGTCGATATACGAGCTCTTCAAGAGCTTTTAGGTCATCAAAGTATATCTACAACAGAAATTTATACACATGTTAGTAATGAGCAAGTTCGTAATGCTGTAGAGGCAAATCCTCTATCAGATCCTAAAAACTTATAACGAAAGGAATTAAGTATGAAGATAAATAAAACAAAGGTATTGTTTAAAAATATTACAAGCTATAATAATAAAAACTATGCACAATTTCTAAAATTTCATAATGATAAATATGAATTTTCTTATAATTCTTATACTATTATTATGTCCATACTTTTAATATATTGTGTAATTATAAACATTAAAAATAAAAATATATTGACTACCCTATTGTTTATACTTTTATTAATCAGTTTTGTCCTACTGAGATTTTATTTGCCATTAAGAAGATTAAAAAAGACTAAAGAAAATATAAGAAAGTCTTCTACTTCTATTCATACATTTTTCTTTTATTATTATTATTTAAAAGTAGATAAACAAATTATATACTATTTTAAATTATACAAAATTTTTGAAACCAAAGATTATTTTTATTTATATATTAATCAAGATTATGCATTAATGCTTGATAAAAATGGATTTCAAATAGGAACAGTTGAAGATTTTAGAAGTTTTATAAAAAGAAAATGTTTGTTTAAATACAAGGAAATTAGTTAAAGACTGTCAAAAGGCTTCTGCCTTTGACAGCTTTTTTATATTCACAATAACATAGGTTGTATTTGTTCACCATCTAATGCTCCTTCTATGGTTTTTATTAAATATGATGGATCAAAAACAATAGATGAAGTCTTTCTATTTTTACTAATTTTTTAGATGATATGTATCGGCATCTCTTTTACATATTTCTTTTAATGAAATTACATTATTAATTGATTCATTTAATATATTAAGTTTAGAAAATGCGAAATAAACATATACATTCTTGTTTTCATCTATTTCTATTTTATCTATTAATCTAAATAACATTGATTTTGAGATGTTTTTCATAGATAGAAAATCATTTATTATATTATCTAATTCATTGTCATCTTCCCTTTTATTTTCCGCTTCTAATATGTTATTAATATTGTTTTCTAATTCCTGTTTTCTCTTTTCTAATGTATTTTTTTCTGCAAGTATTTTGTTTGTATATCTAAAGTAATCAGCTTCTGATATAACTTTATTTAGCTTGTCAAAATAGATATTATCAATTTGTTCTGAAACAGTATTAATTTTATTATTAATGTTTAATATTTCTTTTTTATATTTGTCTATAATAGATTCAGTATCAGTTTTGAATTTATCATATACTTCTGCTAACCAATCCTTTTGCACATATATTTTCAAAAAGTCTTGTAAATATTCTAATAGTTGATTTTCAAACTTTTTGTAATTCATATGTTGAGATGGGCATTTCCCTTTTCTAGATTGAGAACAAGTTATATATGGTATAGGATTTTCAGTTGTTTTACTTCCAATAGATAATTTACAATGACATGTGTGACATTCTAGTAATCCTCTAAACAGAAACTCATGTTTTGTTTTCTTATTCATATCTCTATTGGATAAATAAAATCTTACTTTCTCATAAGTTTCTTTGTCTATTATAGGCTCATGAGTATTTGGAATAATAAGATGCTGCTCTTTTTTAGTCAATATTCTCTTTTTTGATTTATACGATAATTTAGGCTTTTTATTTGATACTGTATTTCCTATATATGCTTCACTTTTCATCATATTTAATATTGTTACATCATTCCATTTCTTTGGCTCTGATAAGTTCTTTAAATATGTCATAGGCGATGGAATATTCTTTTTGTTTAGATATTCTGCAATGTATTTTGTTCCTTTACCTTTTGAATATAAATCAAATATCTCTATAACTATATCTTTTACATTTTCATCTATTATTAAATGATTTTTCTGATTAGGGTCTTTTTTATATCCATATGGTGCAAATGTACACATATATTCGCCTTTCTTTTGCTTTTCCTTTACAACGCTTCGAATCTTTTTAGATATATCTTTTGCGTACATATCATTCATAATTGCTTTAAAAGGCGTTATATCGTTTGTAGAGCTATCTAAAAATGTATCTATTCCATCTGTTATTGCTACATATCTAACACTATGTTCTGGAAAATAATTTTCTAAATAATAACCTGTTTTTATATAATCTCTTCCAAGCCTTGATAAGTCTTTTGTTATTACCATATTGATGTTTCCGTTCTTCTATGTTTCTTATTAATCTATTAAATCCAGGTCTATCAAATGTTGTTCCTGATATACCATCATCAACATATTCATCAACAAATTGTAGTCCATTTTCTTTTATGTATCTTTTTATTATATCTCTTTGATTTCCTATACTTTCACTTTCTTGTTTATCTCCGTCCTCCCTTGATAATCTTATGTATATAGCTGTTTTAAAATTGTTATTTGTTATATTACTAAAAAACATTTATTCACTTCCTTGTTTCTTAGCAATTGCTTGCTAAGGCTATTCTAGCAAATTATTTTTGAGTGTTCAAGTTCAAGGAATCTAAATATTCTTTAAATATTGTTTTTATTTTGTTCGCTAATCGTTCGCTTTCATTATTGAATATACAATAATAGTTTATTTCTTTTTTTCTTTGCTTATTTTTGGCTTTGTCCTCTTCCCTTTTCATTAATTTCCTCCATATTGTAAAGTTATTCATTTGAGATTGTCCTTATACTCCCCCTCATATATATAAGTCGTAATTTTTAAGGCAAATCGGACAAATTTGAGGAAATTTTTAAAATTTTAGGCAAAAAAAATATGAGTAAGATTAGTTTCTTACTCATCTACTGCTATTCTATTTGTTTGGAATTACCAACCATACTCACTATATTTTATATTTTGTTTATAATTTTCTATTGCGATAATTCTATCATTAACAATATTCGTCGGTAAGCTATCTATATCAAACCATCTTAACTCTTCATTTTTATGAGGCTCATTAAATAAATTTTTGTCAATTATAAAAATAGCAGAGAAACTCAATTGAATTCCTCTGCCATTTTGGTCAAATTATACTAAACTAAAGTGTTTCAAACATAAAAATAATATCCATTCCCTCATCGGCTCCTCTGGAAATAAGAGGCACACTTACAATATAGCCTGCAACAATCGCAAATTCTGCAATTGGATTCCATGCTAAAAATAACAAAGGAACCGCAACAATGCAAACCGGAAAGAAAAGTAACACTCCAAAATACCAAGTTTTAGAACCATTTTCGATTTTTTTAATAAGCCACTTTTCAATCTTGAAATGTTTTGCATATTCATAAGAATAAAATAACACTTGTGCAAGCATTAATTGTACAAAAGAAATAGCAATCGGAATAAGCATAATCAATACTGCTTTAATAATTCCTGTTAGAATTGCTCCGACAATCATTATAATTAGATTTGCAGCAAAGAATATATCCCGATATATATATTCTTTAGTATCTCCTTCCCAACAACTCTTTTTGTATCCAAGAACATACAGCAAGATAACGTGCAGACCCAGCATACCAGTATATACAATTGCATTATCGGAATCAATCTTATGTAGAATTAGCAACTCCGAAATAATAGCTGCAATATATACTACTTGCATATAGCCATCTTCTAACCAACTTAGTCCTTGAACATACCATTCTTTTACTGTTTTAAATAATTTCTTCATAGTATAGTCCTTTCTTATGATGTTATTATTTTACTTTTCCATCAAGGTTAGCATAATTCTCCTTTCATTTTATAATTATATGAAACTTGCTCTTGGCAAGTATTACATATTAAATTATATCACTAATTTCGTAGTTTTTCAATACAAAAATGTCTTTCGGATGCCATAATGAAGGATATCTTTTCATCTAACAATTAGTTCTTTTCTAATATAACTTCATTCCCACAGCAAGCAATCACTAAAATATTTAAGCTTGGACATATAAAAACTATAAAATCCAATTTTCATAAAGACTGGGGAGCGAGGCTTTGTTATAGGATTATCTTGCCTAAAAGGAACAAAATAATAATGTTTTCTATTAAATAATTTTCCTATGTTTTCTCCCGCCCCTGACAGTCCATTATTAGTCGAAATAGCAATAACAACTGGTTTTTCTCTTCTTAAATGACTTTTTACTGCCATAGTTGCAGGACCATCAATTATATCATTTGCAAGTTTTGCCATGGTATTTCCTGTTGCTGGAGCTACCACTAATATATCTAACATATCTTTAGGACCAATTGGCTCGACTTCTTGAATAGTATGCAATATTTTATTTCCAGTAATTTCTTCAACTTCTTTTATAAAATCTTCTGCTTTGCCAAATTTAGTATCCATATTATAACTGTTTTCTGACATTATTGGAACTACTTTAGTTCCTAATTTAACAATCTTTTTAAGCTCATCTATTGTTTTTCTAAACGTGCAAAATGAGCCTGTCATCACAAATCCGATTCGTTTGTCTTCTAACTTCACATTAAAAATCCTCCTTTCATTATTTCTTATATTATAATATGTTTTTTCTAGAATTTTTGTCGAAAATATATGTTTAAATTTGTTGTAAAAAATCATAACTTAATATATAATATTCGTGAGGTGAAACAAATGATAAATTCAATGATTTTAGTACAACAAAATTTAGTAACTATATTATTAGGAAATATCGAAAAAATTGTTAGTTCTTCAAATAATGTTGACACAAAATATTCTGATGATGTAGTAAAAATTTTAGAAGATTTAAAAAATTCTCTTGAACTTTGTAATAAGAATATAGCTTTATTACAAGAGAAGAAAAAAGAAATTGAAGCCAATCCTGAAAATAATTATGATTATGCAGAAATATTAACTACAATAAATCAAAATACACTGACTGTCGAAACTTTTTTGCATTCTTTATTACAATTTACAGAATTTAATTTTTCAGATAATAGTTCTGCAGATATTGAAAAAGAAACAAATATAGAAAATATGGACTTAAATGAAAATACGTTAATAATTTCAGAATTATCTGGAAAAGTTATCTTACCATATACCAAAAATGACTTAGAAAATATAAAAGCTAAAGATAGTCAAAAAAACTATGATGAAATAATTCAAGAAAATTATACATTGCCTATAGATTTATTTAAAATACCTTTTGTTGCAAGATTTAGAGAAGCTTTTAAACTGGCTCGTTTCAAAGAACATAAATCAATAAAGTTTGCTTTTGATTTGGGAACAGAATTATTGTTCAACTATAACTTGCATCCGGCAATTATATCTGCTTGTAGAAATTTGGATGAATTAGATATATATCTTGATTATCTTGAAAATAATGAAACTGAAAACTTTAAATGTTTTTCTATAATCTTTGAAATCCCACCTGTAGTTTTATAAAAGCTCTAAAATATATATTTAGAGCTTTTTATGAACTATATGTTTTCTTTATATTGATCTGTTTCTATGTATAAATTTATTTCATAGTGATTATCTTCTTCTTGACTTCCAACAAATGTATCTAATTTATCATTATCGTCCCAATACCATTCTAATGTATAAAAATTAGTTGAATCTTTTAATATTATTATATTGCTTAATTCTAATTCATCAAGTGATACATAATTTTCAGAATTTCCTTTTATATAAATATTGTCTAATTTTAATCTGTATTTCATGTTAATAAAATTTTGCATTTCATCACTAAATTTGATATTATAAATAACATCAGCATTTGTCTTATTTTGTACATAAAATTTATATGTTCCTTTTGAATGTGGGGCAATTATTTTTTCATTATTAAAATCTTTATTCTTAAAAATATTTAATTGATTGTTTTTGATTTTTTGCATATCATTTTCTAATAGAATAATTGAATTATATTCAAAGTTATTATTTGGTGAAATTGTTGTTTCTTTATAACCTAATTTTCCTATTCTATAGCCTAACCAAAACATTAATAGCAAAATTAATATTATAATACACATTATTGTTTTTTTATTATCTTTCTTTTTTTCCACGATTAATCTTCTCCTTTTAATACAATATATTCACAAAAACCTCTAAGCTTTTGTCAGTATACCATATATTACATTTTATTTTAACAGCTCTATTAATAATTTTAATAGAGCTGTTTTATTATTGACCTACTTGAACAGCTGTCAAAGTAACTGATAATGAAACTGTTTTATCTTCTGTAGCTACTAAATTACCTAGTTCAGTGTCTTTAATATCATCTCCTGTAAAAGACCATTCCCAACCAATAGTATATATATCTTTTGATATATCTCCTAGCTCATGTGTTTGGTTTCCATCGTCAATATTATTTATTTTTTCCAACAATTCTGCAAATGTTAAATTTGTAGTTGCTTCTTCAGAATTTTTCTTAAATGAATATGTTATTGGATTATATTCATTTATTGCTCCATTTACTTCGTCAGTTCCTGTCGCCTCAATCTTTAATTTATATGCTGTTTCTACAGAACCATCTAAAGAAAATTCGAAGTTTCCACTTGTTCCTGGTGCTATTATTCCTAAATCTGTAGTTCCTGCTTTTACATTAGGATAACTTGCTGCAAATAAATCTGAGATATTATTAGTTGTATTTATTTTCCAATGAGCAACTCTTGCTTTATCCGTACCTTTAGCTGTTGTTGCATATTTAGCATATGTACTTGATACTAACGCTACTGCAATTGCAATTAAAATAATCAATAATACTAATAATGTAAATTTTGCTATTTTATTATTTCTCTTTTACATTAAAACATATTTTTTATGTTTTGTACAGATTTTGTACTTAAATGTCATATATTTGTAATATTTGTAATATTTTATTTAGTGCCCTATTACAATGCAAAAAAGATTCTCATTAAATGAAAATCTTTATATGACATATAATAATACACATAAAACATGTAGAATATTGCCAATGCATACACATAAATGAAAAATTGAATGCATATATTTATGCTTTTTACCTACTCCATATAAAACAGCACCAATAGTATATACTATTCCACCTGCCAATAATAAAACAAAACCTGGAATCCCTAATAATGAGGGTAGTAGATTTGCTTTAATAATTATGCACCATCCCATAACTAAATAACATATCATAGAAAATACTTTGTATTTTTTTAAGTCAATTGCATTTAATGTTATTCCTAGAATTGCAAATGCCCATATAACTCCAAATATAGTCCATCCCAATGCTGTACTATATTCTCTTAAAGTACATAATGCAAATGGTGTATATGAACCTGCAATTAATACAAATATCGCACAATGGTCTAATATTTGTAAAACTTTTTTTGATTTTAATTTAGGACTTAATCCATGATATATACTTGACATTGTATACAAAAATAACATTGATACTCCAAAAATAACGCCACTTACTACACCGTATGCATTATGTCTAATGGCTCCAAAAACGCTACATAACACTATTGTTGCAATTCCTGCTACTCCTCCTACAATATGTGATACCATATTAAAAATCTCTTCTCCTTTTGTATACGTTGGTAATATTCTATCTGCTAATTTAGTTCTTTTCATATTTAATCTCCTTTCGGTTTTTAAAAATATAACATCTAGTATTTAATACTAGATGTTATTATAATATATCTTTTTTTATTTGTCTACAATTTGGATAAAAATATATTTTAATTTTTTTGCAAATTAGTAAATTCTTCGACAATATTAGCTATAGAAATTTGAGTTTGTGTTTTTTCTATCATGTTTCTAACAGTAATACAATTATTATTTAATTCGTCTTCTCCTAAAATAAATACATATGGAATATGTTCTACATTTGCATAATCTAAAGCTTTTCTCATTTTTCTATTTTTCATTTCAATTTCTGTTTTATATCCTGCATTTCTTAAAGTTTGAGCAATCTTTAAGCATTCGATTTCTGTTCCCATTGGAATAATATAAATATCTGTTAATGCTTTTTCTGCAAATTCTTCTCTATCTTTTAGAATTTCATAAATAACATTTAGTCCAAAGCTTACACCTACTGCTGGATATTTAGTTCCATTACCTATGAAGTCTGTTATCATTTTATCATAACGACCTCCACCACCTATGCTTGAAGTAATACTTCCATCTTTAACATATACTTCAAAAACTGTTCCTGTATAATATTCTTGTCCTCTTGCAAGTGAAGGTGAAAATTGTACATAATCAATCAAGTCTAATTTCTCGATATATTCTTTTAATGTATTTAATTCATTTATTCCTTCTGTTAAAACTTCGTTTTTACTTTCTATATTTATAAGTTGATTTGCATCCATGTTTAAATGCATAAACAGTTTTTCTATTTGTTCATCAGTTAACCCTATTTTTGCAAATTCTTTTTCAAGCTCTTGTTTAGTCATTTTTTCGAATTTGTCAATTATAGTTATTGTGTCTGTAACAAGTTCTTCTGCAATTCCTGCTTCTATGATTATTCCTGACAAGAATTTTCTATTATTATATTTTATAACTATATCTATATTTAAATTTTTGTATGCTTCTACATATAATGCTACAAATTCAGCTTCAGTTAGTTGTCCTTCTATTCCTACACTATCAACATCACATTGAATAAATTCTCTATCTCTTCCAAGTTTTACTGGTCCATTTCTAAATACTTCTCCGATTTCATATCTTTTAAATGGTAATTTTGTGTTTGGATTCATTGCTATGTATTTTGCAAATGGAACTGTTAAGTCATATCTTAATGCTAAATTTCTATTCCCTTGATCTGTTACTTTGTAAACTTCTTTTAATATGTCATTTTCTTCGTCATATTTTAATGCTAATAAATCATAATAACATAATATTGGTGTTTGTAATGGCTTGAATCCATATTTTTCAAATACTTTTTTTAATGTGTCTGATATATAGTTTCTAATATATTGTTCTCTTGGTGAATAGTCTGCACATCCTTTTACATTTCTTAGTTCTATTTCTTTCATATTTATTTCTTCCTTCCTCAAGGCACAATTTTGCCACTTTTTCTAATTCTGATGGAACTATTATATCATTTTAATGATGATAAGTAAAGAAATATGAACAAATATTTCAAGTAACCTAAAAGAGTCCTAATTTTAGGACTCACTTTTAGAAACTTTTTCAGCAAATGAATTATTAATAATTTTGTCATATGGAGCTTTGGTAGTAAGTTCACCAGCCTCTGACATAATTTCTTGCAATTTATCAAATGCAGATTCTTTTAATATTGGTGTATCTCTCCAAGCATCAATATCTTTGTATTTTTGAACTGAATTTTGTAAAGAATCTAATGTAGTATCTGGGAAAAACTCTTGAATTTTTTCTGCAATTTCTCTTGCGGTATGTTCTTTAACCCATTGTTCCCCTTTATATGTTGCTTTAGTAAATTCTTCAATAGTTTTAGAATTGTTTTTAATATAACTTTTCTTTGCACAATATGCCGTATATGGTACTTCTCCAGCTGCTTCTCCTACTGATGCTACAATATAACCTTTTCCAGCATCTTGTGTCATAGATGCTGTTGGTTCAAATAATGTTACATATTCTGCATTTCCGCCTGAAAATGCACCAGCCATCAAATCAAACTTTATGCTATCATCTAATGTTAAATCTGTTTGTGGATTTAATCCATTTTTCTTTAATACATATTCTAATGTCATATATGGCACTCCACCTTTTCTTCCAGGTATTACAGTTTTACCTTTTAAATCCTGCCACGAAAAGTTGTTCGTTTGTTCTTTACTTACCAAAAAAGAACCATCTTTTTGTGTTAATTGAGCAAATACTTCTATATAATCTTCTTTTCCTTCATTATATACATATATTGCCGCTTCTGGTCCACATAGACCTATGTCACTCTGTCCTGCTAATATTGCAGTCATTACTTTATCTGCTCCTTGCCCTGTTGTAATCTCTAGTTTCAAACCTTCTTGTTCAAAAAATCCATTTGCAATTGCTACATATTGTGGTGCATAAAATACTGAACGAGTAACTTCGTTTAACTGAATAGTTTTTAGATTGCCAGTTTCTTCCGCTTTTTTGTTTATTATTTGATACACACCAAATATTGCAACTAAAATAAGTACAATAACCAAGATACTAATTATAATTTTTTTCATAATTTTCCTCCTTTTCACTGTATTTTATGAAAATATTGATAAAAAAGTTACTTTTGGCGTAATATTATGTTGACCGCAAACGAGAATTGTGATATAATTTTGTCGGAGGTTTTTCTATGAAAAAATTAATAGTAACAATTTTATGTGCTACTTGTTTTATCACATTTGGAGCAACTTTTTCAAATGCTCATAGTCAAACTATAGAAAAATATGTTTATGCTCAGGATTGGAGTTATAAAATAAAATGGAAAGATACTACAGATAACTTTGAAGTCAATCTTAATACAGACGAAAGTTTAACAAATCTTTTACAAATTTGTAAAAATGATTATATCAAATCAGATTTTAAATCACATTATCCTTACTTATCTTGGGATAAATTCGAAAATATAAAAATCTACAAATCTAATTTATCAGATTCAGAAAGTGTAGCTAAATATGAAAAAAGTACTAATACTATTATAGTTAATACATTGATATTTAATAATTGCGATAATAATACTAAACATTTATGCATTTTACATGAACTTGCACATTGTTTAACATCATCAGAATACTCTATTTCTTGTGGCGGATTTAATGAACCAGTTGCTGAACTTATAACAAATTCGATCTGCGAATCGCAAAACATAGATTTTAATTTTTCTTATAGAAATGTATCAATGATATATATGATAATTTGCAATTGTTATGGATTTAATGAATCTATACATGATTTTTATTATGGTACATTTATACATAACTTAAATTCAATTACAAATAATCATGGTGAAGATTTAGCATCAATTTTATATTTTATGACACATTCTAGTGAAAGAGAAAATCTTCAATTTAGTTATTATGACTTATTGCTTATGGCACAAGATATTGCTATACATGCAAATATAAATACTAATACATCATTGAAAGATTGTTATAATTTACTTGTAATAAATAATGATTATTTTACGCAATTAATTTCAAAATATAATTAAAGAGGCAATTCGTTTATGCCTCTTTTTACTTTACTAATTTCTTCTCTAATATAACGATGCTTTCATACATTAAAGCTGCTACACCTGCAAGAATGATAACACTAGTCATAACTAAGTCTAGCTGGAATACTTGCCCTCCATAAACTATTAAATATCCTAATCCACCTTTAGACACTAAGAATTCCCCTGATATTACCCCAACTAATGAAAGCCCTATATTAACCTTTAATGTGTTAAAAAATGTTGGTATGTTTGATGGAATTACTATTTTGTTTAATACTTGAATTTTATTTGCATTAAATGTTTTTACCATTTTGATTTTTTCTTTGTCTGTATGTAAAAATCCATTTAATATATCAAGTATTGTAACTATGAGTGAAATTGCAAACCTAATCTGCTGACAACATTTTTATCTTTTTTATTGGCTGTCTCTTCAAACATATCTGAGAACAGCCTTTTATCATTTTGTGATATCCTAGTATTTAAAATGTTTACTTCAACATTTTGACCACTTCCTTGCATATCTTCTATTAGTATCCTTAATATATCTTTTTTTGATTTTATATCTAAATAATTAAATGTTTTAAAACAATTATTTATAATATCCAAAATTAATTCTGCCATTTTGCTTTCTTCATCTCTAAAATTTTCTTCAGTTTCTTTATTTGTTTTTAATTTAATAAGTTCATCTTCTAATTCTTTATTTTCATGTTTTAACCTTTTTAATTCCGAATTTATTAAATCTATTACTTCAATATCCATATATTTAAGTTTATCTATTAAGTTTTTCATAGCTTCATTATTTGTTTTTATTTTTTTATTTAATTCCTCTACTTTAGTATTCAATTCTATTCTATCTTTTTTTATTGTTAATTTTGAAAGTTCTTGATATACTTCTGATGTCGGAACAAATATTTTTTCTAATTTTTTCATCATTAACTCATCAAGAGCTCTTCCATTTATATTCTTACTATGACATCTTATACCTCTGCTTTTCTCTTTTAATTCACATATGTAGTAAAATCTTTCTCCTTGTGCAATTTTAGGTCTCATATATGAACCACATTCTGAGCATCTTAATATCCCAGAGAATAAAAAGTCGTGTTTACAATCAGCCCTATATCTTTTTTCCTTATTTTTTTCTAATAGTTCTTGAATCTTTACCCATACTATGCCTTCTTTAAAGGCTGGCTGATGAAATCCAACTGAAACAATCCAATCTTTAATATTTCTATCTTTTTTTCCATATCCTATTAATCCGTATTTTCCATCAAAATTAGCTCTATCTCCATCTGCATAAATTGTTACACCATTTTTATTAAAATATTCTAATACATCTCTGTCATTTGGTGCATATACTGGATTAACTAATATTCTTCTTAATGTACTTACAGAAAAATCCAAATTATTTTTAGTAGCAATTTTATTTTTTACAAAATATGCTTCTAATTTTGTTAATGACTTTAATTCCAAAAATTTATAGCCTATCTCTTGTATCAGTTCCAATTCTTCATCTATGCTTATAAGTTTAGTTGCTTTTTTCTTCTTTTTTTCTAAGACACTATCTTCACTTTGTTCATATACATCTACAAGTTCTATTCTTTCGGATTTATATCCTGTTGGTGTTTTTCCTCCTAGCCATCTTCCTGTTTTAGCAAGTTCGATCATATTATCTCTAATTCTTTCTGCAATTACTTCTCTTTCTAATTGAGCAAAAACAGAAGCAATATACATCATTGCGCGTCCCATAGGTGTTTTGGTGTCGAATTGTTCTTTTATTGAAACAAAGTTAGTTCCTAAATTAGTTATATAATTCATCAAATTTGAAAAATGAGCTATATTCCTACTAATTCTGTCTAATCTATAACATATAAGTATATCAAATGGTTTTTTATTTTCCTCTGTTAAAAATTCTTTGAATTTAGGTCTGTCTATATTTCCTCCTGAGAATCCATCATCTTCATAAATTATACTTTCTACATCATACTCACTACTTGGATAATGTTGTGTAATATATTTCATTGCTATTTCTACTTGATTGCCTACAGAATCACCCTTGTCTGAATATTTAGATTTTCTAGAATATATTGCAATTTTTACTTTTTCCATGAAGAACTCCTTTTTTGCTTGTAATTTTAACTCTGTTCTTCTCTTCTTTCCAGCTCTTTTAGTATTTGTTTTTTAAATTTTTCTTTTTGTTTATAACTAATATCTAATCTTTCGATACTAAATTTTATAAATAAAGCTCTAATGAAGGCTAAGTTATGGATACTCTCCTCTCCATAAGATAAATTTATATTAATATCTATTTTAATCCCCCTAGTTCAATATATGATAATATTAAATTTGTATTACTAGTTAAGTTTTCTACATTATGCTATAATTGTGAATTTTTCAATATTTATTGACTTTTATTGTCTTAATCGCAAGTTTTATTTGCTCTGTAACATCTGGAATCTGCTTTCTAGCTTTTACATACTCTCTGTAGACTTCATTTAAAATTATTTCTACTGTTACTATATATTTTTGAACAACTATGCATAATTGTCTTGTAAAAAATTCCTCTGCATTCATAATTTTTTACTATGGTATATTTAGTATGTCATTGCCTACTTTATAAATTAAATCTTTCTTTTATTTTTTTGGCTACAATATTAGCAGAAACATTAGTATTATCCATTCTTATATAATTTTTTTCCTTTATTTCATTTTCTTTAGAATTGAATCTATATTTTTCCACTGATTTTAACAAGTCATTTTCGCTCCATTCCAAATTTCGTTTGGATGCCTTATTTTCTAATCTATTTTCTGTTTTATTCCTTTTTAACCTTTCTTCTAAAGTCGATTCCAATTCTAGGATATATATTTCTGCATTATTTTTTCTAAAAATATCTATAAATCTATATATCATATCCCAATCTTCTTTTGAATCAAAATTCCAAGTTGTTGTAAATATAAGTCCCTCTTGTTCGCTTTTGGCAAATTCCTCAAATATTTGAACTCTAAATTCTTCATTTAGTTTTCTAAACGAATCTCTACTATAATCAAAAATATTAGTTAATAGTTCTATTGTCATGTGATTATGTAATAATTTTAAGTTCGTAATCTTCACTAGTTCTTGCCCTACAGTCATTTTTCCAACTGCTTGCGGGCCAGTTATCAATATGAATTTCATTTATTTGTTTCTCCTATCTTTCAAAAAAATATTCTTCACTTTCAAAATTCCTCTCTTCATCAATACTTCTAAATTGGCCTTTGCTTCTATATTCAAATCCAACTTTACGTATAACATTTTATTATGCTTGATTTTCTTTAGCATATCTACATAATTTTTTTATGCCCACCTCATTAATTGTAATTATTTTACAATACTTTTATGTTTTAATCAATATCTTTGGCTTTAAATATTTCAAATAATTTTTCTTGAAATATCATATGTACTTTGAATTTTCACCTATATAAAATCTAATAAATGAGCAGTTTGATATATCTCCCTGCTCATCTTTAGCTTAAGGATTAATAGTCTCCTTAAGTGTTTTTAGGTATTGAATATCTTTCTTTGAAAAATGCCTGTTTAGTTTACTCATAAACTCTTCATCTTTTTTCAAAAAGGTATTTTTTTTCGCTTTTTCAACAGTTTGGGCTAGAAGTGTTTCCTCATCATTATTTATATATGTTATAAGTTCCACCACTAAAACCCAAGCCATAAGCCTGTCACCTTCTCTTTGTGAAAACTTTCTAAATTCTTTCACATCCCGTTTGGTTATATATTCTCTTGGCACATTTTTCATAATGTATACCTCCTATTTATAATATCATTATATTATACTACTTTTTTCTCTATTTTTCAAATTTGTTGTCACCATAATAGTGTAAAATGATTTCGGAATATACAAAAAGAAAGTCCTTTGATATAATAATTTACGACTAAATAAATCAAAG
>CAKOYU010000022.1 GCA_934130975.1 uncultured Clostridia bacterium
TTACCATTTTCTGTACTTTATACTTTTCTATTTATTTCTCTATAAATATCTCCCCAATCATGAACTTCATTTAGATAACTGTTTTCTTCTAACTCTCTACCATAAATATTTCTAAAATAAAATGTTTTAATATTATTTCTGGCTAATTTCTCACATGTATTAGGATTATCATCAATCATTATATCAATCTTTTCATCACAACAAATTTTTAATTTATTTGGAATCTTCCAATAATATTTATCAAATTTTATATTATGCTTATTTATTTTATCTTCAACTAAAGTTATCATTTCATCAAACTCTGTTCCTCTTGCAGAAATTACAATAAGTTCATGTCCTTCTTTCTTCAGTAGTTTTAGTATTTCTTCTGCTCCTGGTCTTAGACAAGATTCACTTGTTAATTGTACTAAATATTTTTCAGCAAATCTTTCATATTGTTCTTCATTCCATCCATATTTCTCTTCTATCCAATAACTATTATTTACTTTTGATAATTCTCCTTTCCTTTCATTATAATCAAACATAGCTGCACTATATCTAAATCTTTCTTCAAAATCTATTACAACTCCATCTATATCTATTCCTATTTTCATAATCTAAATCTCCTTTTCCAAAATTGTATTATTCTTCAACGATCTTCATATTCTTTTTCTGTACTTACTAATTTATTCATATTATCTTTACTATCAATTTCTAACAAACTTTTGCATGATCAAATTTAAGCCCATTTAATTCATTCGTAATTTTCAATTCTTCAAATCTTCCAATATCATGTAATAAACCAATCAGCTCTGCTAGCTTTATATCTTCTCTACATAAATTCAATTTTTCAGCAATTTTTCTTGCATTTTCTGCTACATGATATGTATGTGCTACTTTTAATTAAAAACTTAAATGTTCTTTATCTTCATATTGTTCTAAAAAGTCTTTAAAAACATTTTTGGCTTTTGGAATATCTAATATCATTTCCACCATCATTCCTTCTAAAATTTAAGTTCTTTCATATTATTTATATCTAAATCAATCTTTTTATAAATTTCATCAACAGTACATGAAATAGTATCTTTAAACGTATATCCTAAAATATTTAATATATTTTCTATGTCATCTTTATCCTTTCCTTCAATTTCAATATATGGTGATAATTTAGGCCATGTGTCAATATCTATCTCATGTTCATTTAATATATATTTTTCTCGTCTTTTTTCTTGATAACTTCTATATGAAAATCCTAATTTTTCAAGCAATTCATTTGTTTCTTCAAATGAACTTACTTCTATTTCTGTTTCTTGCATTTGTTGAATATTTGATTCATTATTCTTTAAAATATGTTTTATTGTTAAAGTCGTTTTTTCTTTTATCTCTTTGCTTTCTTTTTTCTCAATAGTTTTTCTTAATCTAATCCATTTTTTAGGAGTAGCTTTATATTTATTTATAAATTCATTTAGTTCCTTACTATTTAACATTCCTAATATTTGTTGTTTTTCTAATGTAAATATATCTGATAACTTATTAATTTTAAAATTTCTTTTTAAAAAATCTATTTCTTCATCATTTAATAATTGATCTATTTCTTGAAAAAGATTTCTTATTTTAGCTAATGCTATGTCCTTCCTTAATTCTATAATTTCATTATTTAATTCATATAAATTAGAATTATATCTTTGATTTATGTACATTAAATCATATACACATAAATATTGTTCTGATGAACTAATATATTTTCCTCCTGCTTTTTTTATTTTGTTTGATATTTCTTCTTTATCGATATTTAAAACTTTTACCTCTAACTCCATACTACTCATATTACATTTCTCCTCTTTATGTTCACACTATATCACAACTCAGCAATTCTTCATAGCTTTATAATCAGAACTACAAATATTTCACCAAAAAATATTTTGATAACTTTGGTTCTTTCTTATCTTCTCTTACAAACTCAATTTTAAATCCACATTTTTCATAAAATTTAGGTGCTTGGAAACCATATGTTGTTAAATTTATATTTTCAAATTTTTTGGCCTTATAATATTCTTCAACTGCCATTACAAGCTGACTTCCAATCTTCTTTCCTCTATATTCTTCTAATACAATAAGGTCTCCTATATGTATTTCTTTATAATACGAATGTCCTGTTATAATACCAACAATTTTATCATCTTTCTTTGCTATAAATGTAAATGTTTCATAATTGCATATTACTCCATTTTGTTTTGCATATTTATTAAATTCTTCATTTATAATTTTATAAATTCTTTCATCTGTATTATTTACAAGTTCGATTTTTAGCATATTTTTTCACCCCATAAAAATTCTAATTCTTTTTCTATTTTCATTATTCTATACTTTTATTTTTAATATATTTAAAAAGCCATTTATATTCTTCCTCGTGTATTAGTAAACCTCCAACTTTATCTTCTACCATTTTTTCTAAATCTTTATAAAAAACATATTTAACCTCTGATACTTCATTATCTTCAAAAATATATTCTTCTATCTTTTTATTGCAATTTAATAAATATACATATTGAAATTCCATATTTTTAAGATTCTTTGTGCTTTTTATTGTTGTAATATATTGCAAATCTTTTTCTTCTGTTTCTACTCCTAATTCTTCTTTTAGTTCTCTAATCGCTCCATCAATTACACTTTCTCCTGCTCTTATATGTCCTGCTCCTGATATATCCCAACAATTAGGATGTGACTTCTTACTTGCACTTCTTTTTTGTAGTAATAGCTCATTTTTATCATTTATTATCCAAACATGTGCGGTTCTATGAAAGTTACCATTTTCGTGTGCTTGTTGTTTTTCCTTTTTCTCTCCTATTGGATTATTATTTTCATCAAATATATCTATGTATTCCATAATTATTTTTCCTCTTTTCTAAATAATCTTTATGTTTAATTTATATCACAAAAATTATAATTTGCTTTTCAGCTATTTCCATAAATCTCCATTGATATGTTTTGTTAGTGCCATTATAAAAGCATTTCTTGTCAAATCAATTCTTGACACTTTATCTTTTGTTAAGAAGCTTATTCCTCCTTTTCCTTTGCCTAAATCTTTTCCATCAAATATTTTATCCATAACTTTTCCAAGTTCAGTTTCTTTTATCTCATCTATATACTTATCTGGAATAGGAAAACCTTGACTAGTTCCTACACTTTGAAATCCTTTTGAATCTTCTATAACTACTGCATTTATATCAATCCATTCTCCTAGCAAATTTGTAATTCCAGCTTCACTTGACACATAAAAATCTGCTTCTATATTATTATTTATAGCATACTCTTTTAAATTCTTTACTCTATTTTTAGCTCCTCTAAGTATTTCTTCATTTATTGGTTGGTCTCCCACATTTGAACTTACTGGTATTCCTTTTATTTCTATATTATCGAAGTATTTTTCAAAGGCTTGTTTTGCTCCTTCTATTTTTCCTGGATTTTTTGTTCCAATTAATATCTTCACTCGCTCTGCATCTCCTTTATATATCTATATATTTCTCCCCAATTACTTACTTCTTTCAAGTTTTCATTTTGTTCTAATACTTTCATCTCTTTATCTCTGAAATATATTGTTTTTATTCCATTTGATGATAATTGTTTACAAACATCATATGAATCATCTTTCATTGCTTCAATCATCCCACCTCTTGCTGAAATAATAATAAGTTCATTTCCTTCTTTTTGTAACATATCTATTACATCTTTGGCACCTGGTATTAAAGGAGTGAATTTTGATAATTTCAAAAAATATTTATTAATAAAATTCATTCTTTCTTCATCTGTCCAATCATATCTATTTCTTAAATAATGTTCATTTTATCTTATTTTTACTTTTTTATCATAACCACAAAAATTCTCAAATGCAGTAAATTCAACTATTGATTCGTTGCATTGACATTAAGCTTTACCTTTTATAACTTTTACTCATCCTCATTTGTTAAGCTATTGTCTTCTAAACTATCGTCTTTTTTTACATAGTTTTCTAAATTTAATTCTTTCTTAAATTCTTCTTCTGTTGGCAAATATAATTTATACTTTGAAGCAAATATTTGATTATTATCTTCTGGCAAAGTATATTTTACAATTTGGTCACTTTTATCTGCACAAAGAACTATTCCAATTGGCGGATTATCTCCTTCATTCATCATTTCTCTTGTATAATAATTTACATACATTTGCATTTGTCCTATATCTTGATGTGTTAAATCTCCTAGTTTTAAATCTATTATTACAAAGCATTTTAATATATAGTTGTAGAATACTAAATCTATAAAGAAATGTCTACCATCAAATGTTATTTTTTGTTGTCTTGATACAAAAGAAAATCCTCTTCCTACATTAACAATCTGTAATGTGACCAACTTAATTCGTCACACAGTGTGTGACGATTTGGAAAAGCACGATAAAATTGTCTCATATACTTTAAATTTGTAACTGTAAAACCTTTTCCAAATTCACTTGTTAACTGTTCTGATAAATATTCCAATAATTTTTTACCATATTCTGCTCTATCATTTTCTCCACATGCTTTATGTATTTCTTGTCCTATTTCCCAATATGCTTGTACCATTGCAGAATTGACGACAGTATATACTTTTGATTGTGCTGTTAGTACACTATTTCTAATTCTTTTATATGATTCTTCTGGTTGTATTGTTATTTGGTTATCTTCCATAGATTTCCTCCTTATTTTACCAATTCTTTAAATTCTTCAAATTGTTTAATTATATTTATAGGAATAGCATAACCTATACCTAAATTCAAATTATTTTGCATCTCTTTAATTAGCTGTTGAATTGTTTTTATTGGATCTATACCTCCAATTGAAAACATAACTCCTCCAGACTTCGCATTCTGTACTTGTTTTAAAAAATTTGAAAGTGAGCCATGTTTTGCATTAATTACTCCAACTAATTCTCCTTCTGCATTAAATAGTGGTCCACCCGAATTCCCATGGTTTACAGAACAATCTATTCTTATTAGTTCTATGTTACCTTTATTTTCAAATCCTGCTATATTAGCCGATAAAGCAGTAATTTTATCTATATTATTTGGAAATCCAACTGCAAAAGCCTCATTTCCTATTTTTACTGTATTAGAATCTTTTATTCTAACAGCTGGACCAATCTTATGTGGAAATTCTATAATAGCTATGTCTATATCTCTATTAGTCATTTTAACTTGACCTATGAAACCATTATTTCTTCCTGAAAATCTCGCTACAATTTTTATATTATCCACTATACAATGTGCACATGTTATTACTATATTTCCATCTCCAATTATTGTTCCTGTTCCAGATGAAATTGGATTAGTATCTATGCATGATAATACATTAACTACAGAATCTTTTACTTTTTCATAACTACTAGAAAAATCCATCTATTACACGCTTCCTTTATTGTATATTTTTTACATATCTTATCATAAAAAGCCTAAAAAAGAAAGCCTTTTGAGAAAGACTTCCAATTTAATCTTTACTTCTAAACATTTTATTAAACACACTCCAATATGCATATATGTTGGATCTGGTAAAGATACCAGTTTTTTTATTTTTTTGACCCATCAACCGTTTACCAGGTTGTGTTTTATCTATATAATATTTATTATTTAAAAGCATATTTTTATATAATTACAGGTTATTTTCCAGTACAGTTGACATATCATAAAACGTTGACATTTTTGGATTTATTTAAGTTTTAATACCGCAACGCACTCCACATGTGTTCAGTTAAAAATGTTTTGAGATTTTTTAGTGTATGTTAAGTAACTTTAAATCCTATATTTTGCTGAATTTTTTATTACTTTTTTGATTAATTTTAGTAGTATAAATATTTTAAAAATTTTAGTCTTTTTGTAAATTAATTTTACTTTGGTTAGATTTTAGTTAAATGTTTTTAAGATTATCTATATACCTAATATCTATAATATGATGTCTCATTCTTTATTTTTTATATTCATTTATTTTACATTCTAATTCTATCCAATTTTCGACTCTTTCAATATATGTATTAATCTTTTTATTAACCTCTGATGTATATAAAATTGTTTTTATTTCTTCTTTTTTTATTGCTTCACAGTTTTTTATTGAATCATCAATCATTATTTCTATATCATTATTTATACAGTCTATTTGTTTATCAAATGAATTAAAAATAATATTGGTATAATTTACATTATTGTTCTTTAAGTATTCTAATGTTGTTTTTTCTGTTCCTGGAAATTTTGTTTCTCCTCTTGATGTTATAAATATAATTTCATGCCCTTCATTTAATAGTCTTTGTATAACATCTTTGGCTTTACTTTTTAAAGTAACATTTTTACATATTTCATTAATATATTCCTTAAAAAATTTTTTTATATTTTCAGTAGGAATTTCTCCTCTCATTACTTCTACAATATATCTAACCCCATCTCCACTCTTTTCATATTTTTCTAAATAGTCTTTCATTATTTGTGAAGTATTAGTTAATACATCATCTATGTCAATTCCTATTATCATTTTTCTATCTCCTTGTACAAAAACTTTATTATTAATTGTATCTCAAAAAGCTTAATCTTACAAGGTTTTACGAGAATAATTTTATAAAAAATACACTGAAATGTACGCACTCTGCATATTCTCTGCAATATTTTTCTCTTAACAGAGTATCAGAAAGCTTGTCTTTCTATATGTTTACAGGAAATGCTCTGCTTTCCTTATCCTGCCCTTAAATTTTCTAAAAATTTAAGGGTACTAATAAAAGAGAAATATTTTATAAAAACACTTCCCTACAAAAACTACATGAGCTACTCATATATACGTGAGATCTAAAACCTCAAATTAGATTAATCTATATTATTAAAATATGCAATTTCAAAAAATATATGCAAAAAGAGTAAAGTTTTAAACCTTTACTCTTAAATCAACCTTATATATTTCTATATAAGTAAGATCCACCTTACGTGGAAAATATTTATTAATTTAATTATACCATAAATTTATACAATGTCAAGATTTTTTAAAAGCCTTTTTTCCAGCCTTTCCATAAATTCTGGTGTCATTTTTCCTATTTTATAAATTAAACGAGATTTATCTATACAAGTGATTTGTTCTGCTTTTGCTTTAAATGGTAATTTATTTAATTTTCCTTCTTCTAAATCTTTTTCTAAAATCTTTTCATGAGTGTCGTATAACTTAGGAGAACTTGAAATTGGAATTACTACTACTGTACTTGAAATACTATTTTTATAAGAATCCTGCATAATAATCCCCATATGAGTGTTACATAATTCTTTTCCTACATTTTGTCCAAATTCTATTAAATATATTTCTCCTTTTCTTGGTCTTATAGGGTGCAAATTATTTTTCATCAAAATCGAAAGCATTGCAATTACTGGCTTACAAGGCTTGTTGTTACATTGTAACGAACCTGTAACGTTTTTGTCACGGAGAGATAGAGATAGAACTAGATATAGAGTTAGAGAAAGAATCTGACTAGACTAAACTAAATTTATTTTTGATATGTGATGCTTTAAATATTAGCTTGAAAGATTTTTTTGATGATGAAATATTTGAAGATGCTGAAATAAAAGACTAATAAAAATGCAATAGTTTACTTTTTAGTATCTATTGCATTTTTGATATTAACTATGTTTATTTCTTATCTTGCAACTTATTTAAATTTTTTGACAACGATATAATCTCTGGCTTTATTTCTATTAATTTATTATCAACAATAACATAGTTTGTTATATTGATATTTTTTAAATCCATCATTTTTTCTAGTTCATTTCTTATATAATGAACTTGGACACAATGAGGGGATTTATCTACAGTAGCAAAAATTATATTTTTGACTTTTCCTGTTCTTATCATTCCGCCTATTTTTGCTATTGCCATATTAATATGTATTTCTTCTAAGCATATCTCATATATATTTTCTGATATTTTTTAAATTTTTTCAAATCCTTCTTCTTGCATATTTTTTAAACAACTTCCTACAATTACTATTGTTTCTGTTACATCGTATATGTTACTCTTTAATAATTCTTTCATTATCTATCTTCAAACCTTTCATATAATACATTTAATAATCCTTTGTAAATTTCATCATGTTTTACTATATTATCTTTATCAGTAATTAACATTTTTTCAAAATCTTTATAATATACATATTTGACCTCAGATACTTCTTCTTTTTGTAATATCAAGTCTTCTATATTTACATTTCTTTGTAACACATATACATTTGAAATATGGCTTATTTTCAAATTTCTATCTTCTTCAATATGTTGTTCTTTTACAGTAAATAAATATTGTAAATCATTTTCATTGGCTTTTATTCCTATTTCTTCTTCCAATTCACGAATTGCACCTTCTATATCTGAATCTCCCGCCGATAAATGTCCAGATGCTGAAGCTGTCCATTTATTAGGATTAGTCTGTTTTTCTTTACTTCTTCTTTGTAAAATAATTTCACCTTTATCATTTACAACAAAAATAAATGCAACTTTATGCCAGTCCCCATCTCTATGAGCATACTCCCTTAATTTAGTTATGCTTGTTTTGTTTCCATTTTCATCTAAAATATCTAAGTATTCCATTTTATTATATCCTCCACTCTTAATCTTTTATTTTCGTCACTTTTTCAATACTTTCTTCTAAGTTATAATCTACATTCAAAATATTCTCTTGCTCATCAACTACAATGTGCATACTGAAATTATAATTATCTTCTATTAATCCTTTAATAAAAAATCTATCTAAAATCATTATGTCAGATAAAATCTTTTCCTTTTGTAATAATTCTTTGATTTCTATCCATTCTGATGTATTTTCTTCAAATTCTTGTGGCTCTCCTTCATATTCATTTGAAATAAATACATCAAATATAAATTTTCTATTTGGGTATTCTATTGTCATAATTCCTTTATATTTTAGTTCTTTTATATCAATTCCAGTTTCTTCTTTCATCTCTCTAATGGCTGTTTGTTTTGGTATTTCTCCCTCTTCAATTTTTCCACCAGGTATGTCATAATATCCTTCTTTTCTATTTCCTTGCTTATATTTTGTAACTACTACTTTATTATCTTTTATTAGATAGCATCTTACTGCTTTTCTTATTGGTTTATCCATCTAATGGACTCCTTTCAATATATATTTTTCTATTACTTTTGCTACACCATCATCATTATTTGAACTAGTTATATAATCTGCTTTTTCCTTTAGAGAATTTGTTGCATTCCCCATTGCAACTCCTAATCCAGCAAAATTAATCATTTCTAAGTCATTATCTGCATCACCAATAGCAATTACCTCTGATTTATGAATATTACATTTTTGACAAATAAAATCTAATGCTTTTGATTTTGTAATTCCTTTTTTTACAAATTCAATATATTCTGGAACACTACTGGTTATTTCGTATTTTTGATATAATTCTTGTGGCAATTTTTGTTTTATTTTTGTTATATTTTCTGGATTATTCACAAAAACGATTTTATATATTCTATCTTTGTTAAAATCAATTTTTTCAAATTTTGATACTCTAAAATTTACATTTTTTTGATGTTTATTATTTTTCAATATTTCTGGTATTTCTTCTGTAATCAAATAATTCATCGCATACAATGAAATAGGTGTTTCAAAAAATTTTGCCAATTCTATTAATTCTAATACTTCTTTCTCTTGAAAATTTATTGATGATAATATTTCTTGACTTTTATTTTCAACAATTACTGCACCATTAAATGATATTGTATATTGATTGTCTTCTAATAACCCTAATTCTTCTAAATAATCTTTTAATCTATAAAATGACCTTGCGCTTGAAATTACAATCTTAGTATTATTTTTAATTGCTTTCTTAATATTTTCTATTGTTTTTTGTGTGATTTTCTTATCGTCATTTACAAGTGTTCCGTCAGCATCAATTGCAATTAGTTTATACATATTCTTTTACTCCTATTTTCATTATTATAATATTTCTTTGGAAATATTTAATTTTCTTTTCATATTTTAATTTTATTATTTATAATATCTTTTATAATATCTCTAACAAATTCCCATCTATTTTCAATAAAATTACCTTCTTTAAAAATCTGTTCTACTTCTTTATAATTAGCCCATTTAACATCACAAACTTTCTCTTCATGCATTTTGATTTTTTGTAAATCAATATCTTGTTTTATAAAATATGTGTCAATCCATACTGTGCCTGTCTTAAATTTCTTTAATAGTTGGGCATCATTAGTATTTAATTTTATTCCTAATTCTTCCATTGTTTCTCTTTCTATTGTTTCACGACTATTTTCTCCTTTAATTACTGAACCACCTGTCATAGCCCAAACATTTGGAGAAAGTCTTTTTTTAGGAGACCTTTTTTGAATAAATATCTTATTTTCTGAATTTATTATCCAAATATCTGCTCCTAGATGGTAAAATCCATTAGGTATAGGTTCTCCTTTTATCATTGTTTTACCTGTATCTTTTCCATTACTATCTAAAATATCCCAAACTTCCATCATTTTCCCCATAATTATTTTCTCATTTTATGTCATCATTTTATCACAAATTAACAATCATTACAATAAATTTTCAAATTAAAAAGCAGTTAAGGGGAAATCAGTCTGACTTCCCTTTAACTACCTCATAATAGTAGTCGTATTTAATCTTTACAAAGCCTTTTTCTATTGTTAACTTATGCATTCCTAACGTATCTGGTACATTTACCTCTGCCTTAGCCCTAAAAAGACCTTTTTTTAGTTTCTGTTTGTTTTCTTTATTATCATCCCAATAAACATACATCCCATGCATTCTATCGTTTTTGTCAATAAAGACTTTTACCTTTATTCTGTCATTTTGTGATATTTCGATAGCCGTTTCCTCATTCTTTCCCCCTACCGGCGAAATCTGAGTACTACGTTCTATAAAATAATCTCCAAACAGAATAGCCACTATAAGAATAAATACACCTACTATTTCTACTACTAATTTTGTCCGTTCCTTCATGATGAATACCTCCATTTTGTTTTGTTGTCTTTTAATAGTATATTGCACTAATTAGTACAATATAAATTCTTTTCAGAATTATGTTATATTTATTATACCATTTTTTACAATTTTCTTCAATATTATTTTAAAGTAAAAACAGGAACAAAGTGAACTTACACTTTACTCCTGTTTCAGCATTTTAACATTAATACTTAGCTTAAGAAATAGATTATGTCTGGATTTGAACTAATATAAACCCCTTTTTTAGGAAGTAACGCAACTTTATTCCATTCGTAATCCTCATCTACAAATAGGTCTCTTTCATTTTGTTCATCCACACAAAAGATTTTTCCTCTTTCAGAAGCATAATCATGATAATGATAATCCCTTTTTAACCGTTCTAACAAACCATTTGAAATAAAAATCCATGCCTCATCTTTTTCAGCTAACTGACACACTCTTTCTACAATTTTCTTGTCCAACCTGCCATTGATTATCCTCCTAATTTTTCTTGTTCAAACGAGTTATCTACTATATTTTACCACGTTCTCACTATCTTTGCAACTTTTATGTCATCTAGATATTTACTTTTATTCTTTGATTGAAAACAACCAAAAAAACAACCTTAATATTAAGGTTGTTCTCTTTACTTTGTTTGTTGTAAAAAATATACACTTTCACATATATTAATAACTTCAACAACAATCATCATTATTCCTATAAATCTTGTTAATGTAAATATTGCTTCAAATGGATTTACAATTATTAATACACCTAATATTGCCATTAATATTGAAGATACTACTAATAATCCCCATCTTTCAGCCACTGCTGATTTTAAATTAATTGCTAATTGAAATTTCATAATACTTTTTATAAATATCCATATTCCAATCATTATTGGTAATATTGATATAAACAAAGGTTGATTTAGTAATATTATAAGTCCTAATATTACTAGTAAAATTCCCATCATTAATTCATTACTAAATGCTCTTATTTCTGCATCTTCCATTATATATGCAATTATATTTATAATACCATCTACCAAAAATACAATTGCAAAAATTGTGACTACTGTTGATATTGCAATTCCTGGTTTTGCTATTAAAAATATAGCTCCAATAATTAATAATGTTGAAATTAATATTGATTCTTTTTCATATTTTTTTAAAAATTCTAAAATCATTTTAATTCTCCTTTCAATATATATTTTCTAACTTTATAAACTACCCAATATAATTTCCCAGCTCTATTAATGCTCTTGCTGCTACTATATAATCTTTTACGAAATTAAACATATAATTAGAAATTTTTGATGCTGGTCTATCTAAATATAGATCTTTAGCGATGCATATTCCTAACCCTTTATCAAATAGCTTATTTAATCTTTTTCCAATTTGTAATAAATTGGCATCTTTTATTTTTGTATATCTTTTTTCTGCTTCTAAATGTCTTTCCATTAATTCTTTTATAAATTCTTCAAAAGTATATGTTTTATATCTATACATTTTGTACATTTGTGCTGAATATTCTAATCCATAAATTGTTTGTAGATTAAATACATCTAGCATTTTGGCAAATTCCTCAGGCTTAAAGTAATATATATGTCCTTGTAATTTGTTAAAACTTTTCATTGTATCTAAATATCCTAGTTTTATATTATTCATTATTCTTTCATTATTAAATTCAAAAGTTCCACCTAAATCTTCTGAAGATGAAATTACTTTTACATATATATCTTTGTTTATTGTTTTTTTACTAAATCCTACTCCAGCTATATCAGCTATTATTATATTCTTATATCCTTTTTCTATTAACATATTTGATGGTATGTTATCATATAATCCTCCATCATAGTATTCTTCTCCATTTATTATTTGAGGTTTAAATATTGGAAAACATGAACTTGCTAATAAATAATTTTCCATTTGGTCTTTTGGAATTTCATTTTTAAATACTTGTAATGGTTCTTTATTTTTCACTGAATATGTAACTAATCCAAAATCAATTGGAGAATTATATATTTTATCCATATCTACATATTTTCTAATCATCTCTCTTAAAGGTGTATTATCAATTCCTCTTTGTTTAGTATAATCTGCAGCTAAATTAAATATATTAGCTAAATCAAATATATTTTTATTTGCATCAATTCCATTAACATTCATTATGTTATCAATTTTTATATTTTCATACATTTTTACAGTTTCTTCAAAATTGTTTTGTAAAAATAGTGCTCCATTTAATGCTCCTATTGATGCTCCAACTATAGATGTTATATTTATTTTCATTTCACATAGTGCTTTCCAAATTCCAACTTCATAGGCTCCTTTAGTTCCACCTCCAGCTAGAACTAAACCATATTCTTTTTTTTCCATAACACTCCCTCTCTTTCTCTTCATTATTCGAATTTATTATATATCTTTCTATTATTTTTTTCAAGATTTAATCATAAACTATATAAGGTGATTTTATGAATTCTAGATTGTATGATAGATTTTCTGATAATGTTGAAATTGGTGATATTGCTCAGCTTTCTTTTGATGGAAATCACTTTGGACATAGCTTATTTATTGTTAGTATTGGCCCTAGTAATTCTTTAAATAATATAGCTGTTGCTACTCATACTTTTGATGTTTTCGGTAAAAAAATTAGTGATTATAATTTTGTTAAAATTAGATTTGTTCATATTAAGGATGTTGGGCATTAATTTTTTTCAAATAATAATAATTCTCCTCAAATTTTTTAAGTCTAATCATAAACAAGGCCTACTCACTAAAAGTAGGCCTTGTTATAGTCGAGTTATTCCTCAACTAGCTTTAATAATGAAATTTTTTTGTCTTTTATCTCTTCTAATGGAGTTACTTCTTGTATTTTAGCATCTTCTATATCTGTATTGTTTTCCATTTTTGCAAAAAATTCCTTTTTGTCTTTATTTTTAAGAATAATTTCATTTCCGGTTGTGGAAATTGCAATCGGCTCATATTCTCCTTTGGTCTTACATACCAGATAGTATCTGGCTTTTTCTTTTTCTGAATATTCTGCCACAATGAATATATTTTTCCCTATGGAATACACACAACCTTTAGCTAAGTCTTCAAAAAGAAATCTTTTAACTTCCCCTCCTGCTTCATTCATATCAAAAACTAATGTTTCTTCTGAATTTGCCGCAACAAGGTCCTTTGGAGTCAGTGCATTTTTGCTCTCCTTCTTTGTTGTACAAGCAACACCGAGAATCAAAACAACAAGTGTCAGTGTTAAAATAGTCATTTTCCGCATAATTATGCTCCTTTCATTATTACTAATAATATTATTGTTATCAATTAAATTATACTATATTTATGCAAATTTTGCAAATTGTTTTGTACTAAGAATAATAACCACCCGTAAAACGGGTGGTTTTAACATGCCCTATAAGGGCATATAACATTGCAGCACCTTAAGGTGCTGGCTTTTCACTCCGTTCAAGCCTTAACGCATTTACTACTGTAGCAAACCCTTAAAAGGGTTATGGCTTTCCTTCTTAGTTAATTTATCTTCTAGTACATCTTCCTTTTCTTGGTCTCTTATATATTTTCTAATTGTTGCTTCATTTAATCCTACTGTGCTGACATAATATCCTGTTGCCCAAAAGTTACAATTTCCATATTTATACCTTAAATTTGCATGGTCTTTGAATATCATCATTGAACTTTTTCCTTTCAAATATCCCATGAAACTTGATATATTCATTTTCGGTGGTATTGATAATAGTAAGTGTACATGATCTGACATCAAATGTCCCTCTACTATTTCTACTCCTTTCCACCTGCACAAATCTTGAATATATCCCCTTATATCTGTTCTCAACTTATTATATATTACTTTTCTTCTGTATTTTGGTATAAATATTATATGATATTTGCAATTCCACTTTGTATGTGATAAAGTATTACTCATAGATATCACTCCTTTCTGATATTTTGTTGGCTTGAACACTAACATTATATCATGGTTTGATATCTTTTTCTGTAAGTCTTTAAAACAACACCAGCATAGCTGGCGGTTTTTTGTTTCGCTTTGTGGCTCAACACACTAAAGCGAATCAAACAGAGAGACATCTTGTAATTATGTCTCTCTGCTTTGGAATTATTTTAAAGCTTCTTCCCATTGCTTTCTTATCTCTGCCGCAATTTCTTCATTTTCAAATTCAATTGCATCCCTGTTCCCTTTTATCTTTGATATTTCTCCAATAGTTTTTGCATATGCAATTAATTTTTGCATGTATATTATAGCAAACCGCTCATTGGATTCAGTTACCTCCAATTCTAGTATCTTCTCTTTATTGGGATTATTGGGATTAACAAGTCTAACCGGAATTTTTGTATTTTCTTCTGCTTCAAAAAATGATTCCATATTTTTTCCTCCTTTAATTATCTGGAGGTTTACACAGCCCCTCCAGAAAAAATAATTAGTATTTTCTCTTGACTTTGCTGTGTAAAGCACAATAGGTTAATATTATTATAGCATATAATAAGCCTTTTTGACAAGATATTGTGCTTATATTTTCATTTCTTATCTTACATATTCATTTAATGGTTTTACTTTAAAAGTTAATTCTCCAAATTCGCATGTTGGGACATATCCTGGTTTTGAATTAATAACATCTGGAATTCTATTTACTACAGAACCACATGTTAACTCTACTGTCGCTGGTTTAGCAACTACTATTGTTGTATCTGGCTCTCCATATACAGTCCATTCGTTTTTATCAAATTCATCTGGAGCATAAACTTTACCAATACATTCGCTTTCTATTGTAATTCCTTCTTCTGTTTCTGTTGTAACAACAGCACTCATTCCTGTTGCATCTCCTGCCTTAACAGTCATTCCTAATGTTGAAGAATATAAATCCTCTTTATATGTTTGTGGTACACATTTTTGTCTTTGAGATTTTACTGTTAGTCCTAATTTTTCGCAAAGCCATCCATTTACATTCCACATGTATGATGGTAAATATTCTCCACTTTCTATTATTTTTTGTCTTTCTTCATCACTTATTCTATCCACTGATGCAACTTCTTTATCAAATGCTTCTAATGTTAGTCCAGCACCATGTGCTTTAGCTAAGGCTATTCCGTATTCTTCTACATTATAGCTTGAACTTCCTTTGATTTTTGTTATTTTTTGTGTTGATCCTGCAATTGATGAAATTAATTGTCCCCAATATATATCTTGATATCCACTTCCTGTTATTGTACAATTATTTTTCTTTGCTAATTCATCTATTTTATTTGTTAATTCTGGATTTGAATTTTCTGGATAAAATGCCTCTTCACATGTTGTAATAGCATTTATTCCTAGTTCTGCACATAACATTAATGGATTTTCCAAATCTTTTATTAAACTCATTGTTGTTACTATTGCTATATCTGGTTTTACTTCTTGTAACATTTCTCTTGCATTTTCTGCACTTGTTACTGTTACTCCTTTATTTTCTGTTCCTAATATCTCTCCTATGTCTTTTCCTATTACGTTTGGATTTACATCAATAGCACCAACTATTTCTGCTCCTTTTTCATACACATATCTCATTGTATATAAACTCATTTTGCCCACTCCATATTGAACTACTCTAATTTTTCTTTCCATAGAAAGACCTCCTATTCTGCCAATTCTGGCTTGCAAAATTTTGATTTAAATTACATTATTTTGTAATTTATTGCTAAGCACATTTTATCAATATTGTTTCCTTTTTTCAATATTTTATTTGATTTTTTTACTATTATTACTTTTTTATATTTCCGATATAAAGTAAAATTTTGTCTTTTATTTTCAGTTTCTTATAATATAAAAAACTCAAGAATCGAATTTCTTCCTATTCTTGAGTTTCTAAATCAATTTTTAGTTTCGTCTTCAAAATCTCCATGCCTGTTTCTTAAATTCATATTTAATATAAAATCAAATAATAAATCAGCTTCTACAGTATTTTCTTGTGGATTCGTCATATATTCTCTTAATGGTATTATACTTTCAATATATGGAGTATTAAAAACTTCATATAAGTATCCTTTACTTTCTTCGTATCCAATTTTTTTTATTTTTTTATTTGAGAATATTTCATAATATTTTCCATTTACTTTTTTAACAAGCAAATAGCATTCCTCACACCTTATTCCTTCAAATCCTGTCACATCTTTTTCACTTAACATTATAGTCGCCTTTGCAACTTTAATGTCTGAAACTTTTAATACTTCTTTTCTTATTTTCCGACTTTTAAAAACTGACATTTTTCTTTCCTCCTACATTTGCTTTTTGGAATTAGTATACTTGTTATTTTTCTTTTAACTCGCATAACTACGAACAACAATATTTATTATACAATAGTTTTCTCTAAGTTTCAATAGTTTTAGTTTTAATAAGTTTCGAATATTCTTCTAACTCTCATAACTTTATCTTTTTAGATAAGTTTGAAATATACACATCATTTGAATAATTCAAGTCTCTGTTTTAGATAAAAAAAACAACCAGATTCTTTTCTGATTGATTTTTGTATCTATCTGTTTTATTAGTTCGAACAGATACGTCATTGGTGCCTTAGCTGTGGTTATTTGCGAAAAAACATACTCCCACACTTGCAACGTTTCCGATTATTGACTGTATATACATTTTAACATATAATTTTAAAAAAGTGTATCTAAAAATTAAAATTTTTAATAAAATGATATAAAAAGGAGAGAACTAGTGTGATACTAGTCCTCCTTAAGAGTTTCACATTGTGTTCGCCTTATTCTTCAGTTTCAGAATCAGTTTCATTTTCTTCATTGGTTGCCTGTTTGTCTTCTTCTACCTCAGTAGCTTCCTCTTTTTTGAGTCTAAGAATACCTACCAAGATATCTGAAAGATCAGACTGAGGCTGAGTTTCATCCACATAAGTAATAGTTCCCTCCTTGCCTTCTTCTGCATTTTCCCAAGAAACCTCATTATATGAATTAATGTCATCAGCTCTTTTGACAATTTTGATATCAAAACCGTCCTTTGCAATCATTTCTGCAACTTCAGGGTACAGAGTTCCATAACCTACATGTCTACTTTTCCATCCCCTTTCCATTGCCCATCTAATGTCTTCCATTGCTGAATCATACTGTGGCTGAACAGATGCTTTCCGTGTTTCAAATGCTTTCATAGTAAAATCCTCCTGTAAATTGTTCTTATTGTTTTTGTTTTACTATTTTTCCATTCAATGAGATACTCTTGATTTCTTGCCACCTATAATGTAGCAAATCAATCGAGAAAATATTCTCAATTTCAAAGAAAAACTTTGTACATATTTATTATACTATATTTTACATAAAATTGCAACTTTTTAAAAATATCAATAGTGTAAAATGGTTTCGGAATATACAAAAAGAAAGTCCTTTGATATAATAATTTACGACTAAATAAATCAAAG
>CAKOYU010000023.1 GCA_934130975.1 uncultured Clostridia bacterium
AAAATAAAAAACTAGTAATTGATGTTTTTTCTATTTTTTTGTTCTTACTTTTTACTAATTCTTGTGTATTATTTTTTTAATATTTTTGTCTGTTGCTCGGTACAGTTATTATCTTAACACCGTTGTCGAAAAAAGTCAATACCTTTTTTCAAATTTTTCAAAAAAAATTTGCCACATAGTTTCTTTCAATCTATAATAGCAAATTTCTTTATATATTAATTCTCTTTTTTCACATTATTAGTAGGTTTATTCCAAGAAATATAATCACATGATTTAGGATTATTCTCACAAATATAATATTTTCTTCTATTTTTAGCCTTTCTCACTTGTACTGTTGCCCCACATTTAGGACAAGGAACATCTATTGTTTCTACAATAGCTTTAGTATTTTTACATTCAGGATATCCTGGACAGGCTAAAAACTTTCCAAATCTACCATATTTATAGACCATCATTCTTCCACATTTATCACATTTAACATCTGAAACTTCTTCTTCAATCTCAACATGTTCCAATTCTTTTTCTACTTTTTCAAGATTTTTTTCAAATGGAGTATAGAATTCCCCTATCATTTCTCTCCAATTCTCTTTTCCTTCTGCTATGTTATCAAATTGGTTTTCTACTTTTGCTGTAAATTCTACATTTATAATATCTGTAAAATTCTCTGTTAAAAGTTTATTTACTACTTTTCCAAGTTCAGTTGGAATTAATTGTTTTTGTTCTTTTTCTATATATCTTCTTTCCAATATAGTAGTAATTGTTGGAGAATATGTACTTGGTCTACCTATTCCTTTTTCTTCTAATGCTTTTACAAGACTTGCTTCTGTATATCTTGCAGGAGGTTCTGTAAAGCTTTGTTTTGGATTTATTGATTGTTCTTTTACCTCTTGATTAACTTCTAATTCAGGAATAATACCTTCTTCCTCTTCTTGCTTGTCATCTGTTCCTTCTACATATAATGTCATAAATCCTTTGAACTTCAAATTTTGTCCATTTGCTTTAAATGTATATTTATTTGCATCTATGTTCACTGACATCGTGTCATATACAGCTGGAGCCATTTGGCTTGCCATAAATCTGTTATATATTAATTTGTACAGTTTATATTGATCTTTTGTTAAAGAAGCTTTTATATTGTCTGGTTCTAAATCTGCATATGTTGGTCTTATACCTTCGTGAGCATCTTGTGCTTCTTTGTTTGTTTTATAATATCTGTTTTCGTAGTATTCCTCTCCATATGCTTCTAATATATGTTGCTTTGCAGCAGCTCTTGCTTCTTCTGATATTCTTGTAGAGTCTGTTCTCATATATGTTATTAATCCTACTGTTCCTTTTTCTGGTATTTTTACTCCTTCATATAATCCTTGAGCTACTGACATTGTTTTCTTTAATGTGAACCCTAGCTTTCTTGATGCTTCTTGTTGCATTGTACTTGTTGTAAATGGTGGTGCTGGCGTTCTTTTCTTTTGGCCTTTCTTTACTTCTTCTACTATATATTTTGCATCTTTTATACTAGATAATATTTCATCTACTTCTTCTTGACTATGTATTTCTTGTTTCTTTTTATCTTTTCCAAAGAATTTTGCTTCAAAGGTTTTTTTAGATTTTTCATCTAATAATTTTACATATATATTCCAATATTCTTCTGGAATAAATTTTTCTATTTCTTCTTCTCTGTCTACAATTAGTTTAACTGCAACTGATTGTACTCTACCTGCTGATAAACCTCTTCTTACTTTTTTCCATAATATCGGACTTATTTTATATCCAACAATTCTATCTAATACTCTTCTTGCTTGTTGAGCATCCACTAAATTAACATCAATGTCTCTAGGTTCTTTTATTGCTTTTTGTACTGCTGATTTTGTAATTTCATTAAATGTTACTCTTGTGATTTTGTCTTTATCTACATCTAATATATATGATAGATGCCATGCTATTGCTTCTCCTTCACGGTCAGGGTCAGTTGCCAAATATACTTTTTTTGCTGACTTGGCATCTTTTTTTAATTCTTTTATTAAATCTCCCTTTCCTCTAATATTTATATATTCTGGTTCAAAATTATTTTCTATATTTATTCCTAGTTTTGATTTTGGTAAATCTCTTATATGTCCCATTGATGCTACTACTTTTGTATTACCGCCTAAGAATTTTTTTATTGTATTAGCTTTTGCTGGTGATTCTACTATTATTAATTTGTCTGTCATTTCGTTTTCCGCTCCTTCCTGTTTATACTTCTATGTATTGTAGCTTAATTTTTTATTTTTTGCAAGTGCTTGTAATTTTTTTTATTTCTATTATTACATCTTCTAGTCCTATTGGAGTTACCTCATTTTCTTTTACTATTCCTAACATTGTAGTTATCTCTTTTTCATCATTTGTTAAATGTTCTATCTTATTTTGTTCGACTCCTATCTTATCCCTATATTCAGTTTTTATTATTTGTATTCCATAAATTGGTTTGTTTTTATTTTCCCTTTTATCTTCATCTGTTATTTTATAATATTCTACTTTTATTGGATAATTTATTCCTGCTTCTGATAATTCGTCGCGATTTATAAATATACTTCCAAAAAAGTTTTTCAAAATATCCCCCTCCTCTTTTCACAATATTTACTATAATACTTAATATAGTAAATTGCAAGAACTTTTCATCGCAAGTTTTAACATATTATGTGTACTATCGACAGCATTCTACAAGTATATATTTTTATATTCTTTTTTTACTATAAAATCTTTTCTGATTTCGACTTTTTTCGCATTTTATTTATAAAAAATTATGTTATACTATATTTAATAAAAAGAATTTTTGCATTCTTAAGAGTCCGGTCTTCTTATTTATTTCACTATATTGATAAATCATCTTTTTATTCTATTTATCAGTATACAATTAAAAAAGACACATTTTTACATGTGTCTTTTATTTTGATAACTTTTGTCTTACATATTCATACATCACTACTCCAGCAGCAACAGAAGCATTAAGACTTTCCGTTTTTCCTAACATAGGTATTTTAGCTTTTTCATCAGCCATTTCTTGAATTTCTTTTGATACTCCATTCGATTCGTTTCCTATTACTATTATTTTTTTATTAAATTGGATGTCATATATGCTATTATCTGTTTGTAAAGATGTAACCATTAGTTTAAAATGATGTCTTCTCATTTCTTTGATTGCTTGTGGCAAATTTTCTACTTCTATTATTTTTACTCTAAAAATTGCTCCCATTGTTGATCGTACAACTTTAGAATTAAATGCATCTGCTGTTCCTTTTGATACTATTATCTGATTTAACCCTATACTATCTACAGTTCTTAATATCGTACCTAAATTTCCCGGGTCTTGCACATCATCTAATGCAACTATTATATCTTGAGTATAATCAATTTGTGCATCTGTATCACCTTTTTCTATAATCGCCATTATTCCCTGTGGATTTGTTACTTGAGTAATTGATGCAAATATTTTGTCAGTTACATATACACATTCATATTTTGCAATTTCATACATTATATGTGTTGGTATTTCGTATGTTCTTGTAGTATCTTCACATACTATTATTTTTTTTATTCTTGCTTTTTCTTTTACCGCTTCTTCTATTAATTTGACACCTTCTATAATATATTCATTGCTTTCATCTCTGTGTTTTTTGTCTTTTAATTTCTTTATATGTTTTATTAACTCATTGTCTTTACTTGAAATTACTTGCATTTTTAAACTTTCCTTTCTTTTTATTAAAGATTTTTCATTTTATTTATATTAGTTCTTTTAAAAATTCTATAGTTTCTCTTAGGCAACCTTTTTCTGTTGAATCTTGAAGAAGTAGTGTTATTTGTGGCTTTATTCCTTGTGTAAATTTAATTCTATTTCTATACTTTTTAACTAATTCATTTATATCAATATTTAATTCACCAGCTTCAAACATAAACAACACAAAGTTTCTTCTTCCTTGTACTTTGCTTATATTTAACTTTTTACATAATGTCTTAATTCTTGCTATATCTAGTAAATTTTCGATTTCGTTTGGCATATTTCCAAATCTATCTATCATTTCGTCTACAACGTTTTGGATGTCTTCTTCATTTTTACATAGTGCAATATCTTGATACATTTCTATTTTTTGACTTGAGTCTGAAATATATTCGTCTGGTATATAACTTGTTACATCTAAATCTATTTGTACATCTATTTCTGGTGTGACTTTTTCTCCTTGAATTTCTCTTACTACTTCGTCTAGTAGGTTGCAATATGTATCATATCCAACTTGTTCTAAGTGTCCATGTTGAATTTCTCCAAGCAAACTTCCAGCACCTCTAATCTCTAAGTCTCTCATTGCTATTTTAAAGCCTGATCCAAATTCAGTAAACTCTTTTATCGCTTTTAACCTTTTGTCTGCTACTTCTGATAATAGTTTGTCTCTTTTATATGTTATATATGCATATCCTTGTCTATCTGATCTTCCAACTCTTCCTCTAATTTGATATAGTTGTGCTAATCCCATTCTATCTGCATTTTCTACTATTATTGTATTTGCATTTGGTATGTCTATTCCTGATTCTAAGATCGTTGTACATACTAAGATATCTGTTTTTCCTTCTATAAATTCCTCCATGATATCTTCTATTTCTTTTCCTGTCATTCTTCCATGTGCATATGTAACTCTTGCCCCTGGAACAAGCGATTCTATTTCATTTGCTTTTTGCATAATCTTTTCTACATTGTTAAATAAATAAAATACCTGACCTTTTCTTTCTAATTCTCTAGTTATTGCTTCTCTAATTACTTCTTGGTCATATTCTAACACATAGGTTTGTACCGGTTTTCTGTTATATGGTGGTTCATAAATAACTGACATATCCCTAACGCCAACTATTGACATATGTAATGTCCTTGGAATTGGTGTCGCTGTCATTGTTAATACATCTACATTTGTTTTATATTGTTTTATTTTTTCTTTTGCTTTTACTCCAAAACGATGTTCCTCATCTATTATTAATAAGCCTAAGTCTTTGAATTCTACATCTTCACTTAGTATTCTATGTGTTCCTACTATTACATCAACTTCGCCTAATTTTAGTCTTCTTATTATATCTTTTTGTTGCTTTGGCGTTCTAAATCTGTTTAATACTTCTACTTTTACACCAAATTCATTCATTCTGTCTTTGAATTCTTTATATTGTTGCTCTGCTAATACTGTTGTTGGTGCTAAATATGCTACTTGCTTTCCCCCCATTACGGCTTTAAATGCTGCTCTTATTGCTACTTCTGTTTTTCCATATCCAACATCTCCACAAAGCAGCCTATCCATTGGCTTGTCATTTTCCATATCTTTTTTTACTTCATCTATACATCGTAATTGATCATCTGTTTCTTGATATGGAAAGCTGTCTTCAAATTGATTTTGCCATGGTGAATCTTTTGGGAATGCATATCCTTTTGCTTTTTCTCTTTTTGCATATAATTCTATTAATTCTTTAGCTACTTCTCTTAAGTTTTTCTTTACTTTTGCTTTTGTTTTTAGCCATTCTTTTGAACCTAATTTATTTACTTTTAAGCCACCTTCGTCTCCACCAACATATTTTCTGATACTGTCTAATTGATTTGTTGGTACATATAAGATATCATCGCCATAATATTTGATTTTTATATAGTCTTTTGTTGTTCCATCTGCAGTTATAGTATTTACTCCTATAAAAATTCCTATTCCATAATTTTTGTGTACTACATAATCTCCTATTTTTAAATCTGCAAATACTACTTTTTCTCCTTCTTTGAATGCTGAGCTTTTATATGTTTTTCTTTTTTCTCCTTCTATTAATTCTTGTGATGTTATTACAAGTTGATTTGTATCAAAACATTCAAATCCTGCTGATAATTTTCCTACTGTAACTGTTACTAAACTTTCTGTGTTTTTTACTATTATTGTTTTGTCTAGTTTTTCTTCATATTTATTTATTATTTCGTGTTCATTTAGTAATGTACATATTTTTTTTGCTTTTTCTTTTGTTTCTGCCAAAATATATATTTTCTTTTTTGCTTCTTGTGCTTTTATTAATTCTTTAAATAGTATTTCTATTTCACTTTTATAGAAGTTCTTTTCTTTATATATCCAATTATATTTTTCTGCTTGTATTTTTAGCTCATCATCTGTTTTGGAAAGATATATTAATTGTCTTTTTTCTATTTTTTCTTCAAATTGAATATAATTCATTATTGTTTTTATTGCATCTGGTACTATTTTACCTTTTTCTGCTAATAATTGCATTACATTTTGACTGTCTAAATTTACATTTTCTATTCTTTGATTTATTTTATTTATTTCATCTAATGCTATTATAAATTTATCATTTAAATAATCTAATATTGTTTCTTGTTTTTCGTAAAAGCTGTTTAAGTATTTATCTATTTTGCTTATATAATTTCCACTTCTTATTGTTTCTATGTCTTGTTTTACTTGTTCTTGTAAGTTGTCATTATATATTGTATTTTCAATTTTGTTTATTACTGTGGCAATATCTGTTTCTAATAAATATTCATGTGCTGGAAATATCGTTGCTGTATCTGTATTTTCTGTTGACCTCTGACTTACTATATTAAAATATCTGATTGAGTCTACCTCGTCTCCCCAAAATTCTATTCTTATTCCTTTTTTATCTGTTATTGATACATCTACAATTCCACCTCTTACACTAAATTGTCCTCTTCCATCTATTAAGTCATATCTTACATATCCTAAATCTATAAGTTTTTGTTTTACTTCTTCTAATTTATGTTCTTCTCCTATTTTGAATTTCAAAACATTTTTATATAACTCTTTTTTGCTTATCATTTTTTGTGATACTGCTTCTATCGTTGTTACTACTATTCCTGTTTTCATTTCTTGAACTTGATTTAGTGCTTCTATTCTTTCATATGGTAAGTCTTTGCTTTCTGCTACATAGTCATATGTTACTATTTCTTTTTTGGGAATGTATATTATTTTATCTGTAAAATATTTCAAATCTTCTATCATTTTTCTTGCTTGTATTTCATTATATGTAATTATACAGATTGGCTTTTTTGCAAATTCTTTTGTTGCAGATAACATTTGTACCATTCCAACGTCTGTTAAGCCCGATATAGCTATCGGGCTTTTTTTATTTTCTATATTTTTTATATATTCACAAAACTTCGGATTTTTTCCTAATTCTCCTAATATTGTATTCATTTTTATCTCATTCCTTTTGATTTAATGTAAGTATTATATCATATATTTTTCTAAAAATAAACATTTTTTTGACTTTTTAACCAAATTGTAGTACAATATAGTTGTAGCTTATAGTATTTTTTAAAAGTCCAGTTTATAAACTGGCAGAAAGGAACAGCATGTTCAGTAAAAAAGCTTCATTAGACAACCCGTATTGTAGCAAATGTAAAGGTGTTTGCCTTCGCAAAACTTCTGCTGAAACGCAGAAAGCTGCACGAGAAATGTTTGGAATAACTCCAAACGCTTGCATAGGCAATTTGTCTGGTCTAAATACTCGTTGTCCATACAAATAAGCTAAAAAGAGCGAGCCTAGATTTATAGGCTTGCTTTTTTATTATACATTTAATATTTTACAACTAATTTGTTAAACTTAGAATTTATATAATTTTCTAGTTTAATCATAAATTCATCTGACTTAATTTCTTTTTTAGCTACCATATCTAATCCCTTTTCCCAACTAGCTGTAAGTTTTGGATTTAGCATATCTGGCATTGAATAATATACTACATCATATATAACTTCTCCCTTTTTAGTTGGAGTAACTATTTGAGTTTTAGAATTTATAGCAATATAATTTATTCTTTCTAGTTTTTTTATTATTTCTCCTCTTGTTGCACTTGTTCCAATTCCAGCACCTTTTATTTGTTCTCTTAGTTCTTCTTCTTCGATTAATTTTCCTGCATTCTCCATTGCTAAAATAATTGAGCCTGAATTATATCTTGAAGGTGGTGAAGTTTCTGCATCTTTTATTTCATAATTTTTTGTTTCTACTTCTTGACCTTTTTTTAACTTTTTCAATATTTCTAAATTGCTTTCTTCTTTTTCTTCTTCACTTTCCACAGTTTGTTCCTTTTCTGTGGATTGTTCTGTTTGTTTTTTAGGTTTTAGCACTTCTAAATATCCTTGATTTTTGCAAACCTTTCCACTTGCATAAAATGTTTCTTCTTCTACATTTATTGTTAAATTTATTTTATTGTATTCTGCTGGTGGATAAAATATGGCAATAAATCTTTTTACTATTGTATTATAAACTTTTTTATGTAGTTCTGGCAATCTATCATAGTTCTCGTAACCTTGTCCTGTAGGTATTATTGCATAGTGATCTGTTATTTTACTATCATTAACATATTTAGTTTTTATTAAATTAGTTGAATATTTTTCGGTTATCATTTTATTTAAAAGTCTTTGTACTTCTTCGTCTTTATATCCTTTTACTAATCCATTTAAGTTTTTTGATATTTCTTTTGCAACTGCTGTTGAAAGTACTCTTGCATCTGTTCTAGGATAAGTCACCAATTTTTTTTCATATAAATTTTGGATAATTTCCAATGTCTCATCTGGCTTTATTTTGAATTTTTTTGTACATTCATTTTGAACTTCTGCTAAATTGAATAATAGTGGTGGCTTTTCTTTTTGAGTTGATTTTTTTAGCTCTGTTATTACTGCTTTTTTTCCTGTTAAACTTTTTATAAATTCTTTAGCATCTTCTTCTTTTTTGAATCCACTTTCATTATATAATTTGTTGCTTTCATACATTTGTGATTTTTCGTTTACTTTCCATTCAGCTTTAAAAGAGCCTTGTTCATCTCCATATTCGCCAATCACTTTATAATATTTAGTTTTTACAAAGTTTCGTATTTCTCTTTCTCTTGATACTACCATTCCTAAAACACATGTCATTACTCTACCAATAGAAATAGATGCTTTATCTTCGTTTATTTCTTTTGCTACTCTTCTACCATAAATAATTGATAATAATCGCGAAAAGTTTATTCCTATTAGATAATCTTCTTTTGCTCTTAAATATGCAGAGTCTGATAAACTGTCATATTCACTTTCGTCTTTTGCTTCTTTTATTCCTCTTCTTATTTCTTCTTCTGTTTGCGAGTCTATCCATACTCTTTTTATTTTGGCTTTAGGGTTTGGTTTCGCCATCATAAATACAAGTCTTTGTATATATTCTCCTTCTCGTCCAGAGTCGCCTGCATTATATATTTCTTCTACGTCTTCTCTTTGTAATAAACTTTTTACAATATTAAACTGGTTCTGAACTGCTGGAATAATTTCGTATTTCCACTCATGTGGTATAAATGGTAATGTGTCTAATCTCCAAAATTTCAATTTCTCGTCATAAACTTCTGGATAACTCATTGTTACTAAATGTCCTACACACCATGTTATAATCCAGTCATCTGATTCAATATAACCGTTTTTTCTATTGCTATTTATTTTTAGTACTTTTGCAAATTCCATTGCTACAGATGGCTTTTCTGTTATTATTAATTTTTTCGACATTTAGTTTTTCTCCTTTTTTATTTTTCTATGTATTCTTTTGAAATTTTATATATATTATTAAATCTTTTCATTGTTTCTTCATCATTAAATATAAATCTTTTATATAATTTATCTATATAGTTATTTTCTTTTATTATCTTTTTCGTTATTGCAAAGTTCAAATCATAAATATAGCAAAAATGACAAACTAATATATCTGCACTTGTTCTTCTTTCTTTATAGTTTATTTTTTGTTCTTCTATAAATTCTCTATAAATTTCATCTGAAATTTTATCTTCGGATAAATCTGCTTTTTCCCATACAGTTTTTTTGTCGCCTGTTACTAATATCTTAAATATATCTGTTTTATCTGCATCTCTAATTATCTTACAATGTAACTTTTCTCTTTCTGATATTCCTTCTTGAATTTCATTTCTATTATGGTTAATAATAGATAATTTTATAATTTTATCAAATTTATCTTCTTTAATAAATTTTCTAATTAGCCCTTCTTCAAATAAGATTTTAGCTCCATATTCACCATGATTTATACTGTCTTTATCTACAAATGTATGATATAGGCGAACTTGTTCAAATCTTCCTATATCATGTAATAATCCTATTAACTCTGCTAATTCTATATCTTCTTGGTTTAAGCCCAAGTTTTCTGCTATTTTTTTTGAATTTTGAGCTACTCTTTCTATATGCGAAATTTTTAATTTTATTTTTTCATCTTCTGGATTGTATTTTTTTACATATTCTTTAAATGCTTTTTTGGCTTCATTTATATCTATTAACATGTTACTCACTTTCCTTTATTATAGAAAATACATTCATATTTTATATTTTTTATACAAATTTGTCAATAGAACAATCTATGTAATCTCCTTTGTTCTAGCACCAAAAGAGGGAGTTAACCTCTCAGTAAAACTCCCCCTATTTTACAACTACATTATATATTTTATTTTTAACATATATTTCTTTTACAATACTTTTTCCATCAAGTTTCCCAGCAATTGCATCATGTACTTTTTCTTTTACTGATGATTCTTCTTCATCTAAAGCAATCATAACTGTAGCTTTTAATTTTCCATTTACTTGAATTGGAATTTCAATTTCATCATCTATTGTTTTTGCTTCATCATATGTTGGCCATTCATATGTTGCTATTTCTCCTTCAAATCCTGCTAACTTGTTTAACTCTTCTGTCATATGTGGTGCAAATGGATTTAATAATGTTAAAAATGTTTTATATTCTGCTTTATTTATACGTTTTAATTTTGTAAATTCATTTAACATTGTCATAAATGTTGATACACATGTATTGAATTTCATTTCTTCTATGTCTTTTGAAACTTTTTTAATTGCTTTATTCATCATTTTCTCAGTTTCTTTTGTATATGTATCTCCTTCTACTAATATATCTTTTAAATTCCATACTCTGTCTAAGAATTTGAAACATCCTCTAATACTATCCATTGACCAACTTGCTGTTTGGTCAAATGGTCCCATAAACATTTCGTATACTCTGAATGTGTCTGCACCAAATTCTTTTATTATATCATCTGGATTTATTACATTTCCTTTTGATTTTGACATTTTTTCTCCATTTGTTCCTAATATCATTCCATGTGATGTACGTTTTGCATATGGTTCTTTTGTTGGAACTACTCCAATGTCATATAAGAATTTATGCCAAAATCTAGAATATAATAAATGTAGTGTTGTGTGTTCCATTCCTCCATTATACCAATCAACTGGAGCCCAATATTCTAGTGCTTCTTTTGATGCTAATGCCTCACTATTATGTGGGTCCATATATCTTAAGAAATACCAAGATGAACCAGCCCACTGTGGCATTGTATCTGTTTCTCTTCTTGCTGGCTTTCCACAGTGTGGACATGTTGTATTTATCCATTCTTCATGTTTTGCTAATGGTGATTCTCCATTTTCTCCTGGTAAGAAGTCTTTCACTTCTGGAAGTCTTAGCGGTAAGTCTTTTTCATCTAATGGAACCCATCCACATTCTTCACAATATACCATTGGGATTGGTTCTCCCCAATATCTTTGACGTGAGAATACCCAGTCACGTAATTTGAAGTTTACTTTTTTTGTTCCTATTTTGTTTTCTTCTAGATATTCTATTACTTTCTTTTTAGCGTCTACAACTGATAATCCTGTTAAAAATCCTGAATTTACTAACACTCCTGTTTGTGTGTCTGTAAAAGCTTCTTCTAATTTTTCTTGTTCTTTTCCACTTTCTGGTGCTACTACTTGTATTATTGGTAAATTGAATTTACTTGCAAATTCAAAGTCTCTTGTATCATGTGCAGGTACAGCCATTATTGCACCTGTTCCATATGATGACAATACATAATCTGCTACCCATATTGGAATTTCTGTATTTGTTAATGGATTAATTGCTTTTATTCCTTTTATTTCTACACCTGTTTTGTCTTTGTTCATTTCGCCACGTTCAAAGTCTGATTTTAATGCAGCTTTTCTTTGATATTCTTTTACTTCATCTAAATTCGTTATTTTATCTGCATATTCTTCTATTATTTTATGTTCTGGTGCTACTACCATATATGTTGCACCAAATAATGTGTCTGGTCTTGTTGTATATACTGTTAATGTTTCATCAGTTCCAGCAATTTTAAATTTTACTTCTGCACCTTCGCTACGTCCAATCCAGTTACGTTGTTGTGTTTTTATTTTTTCTAGATAATCTACATCATCTAAATCATCTATTAATCTTTGTGCATATTCTGTTATTTTTAACATCCATTGTGATTTTTCTTTTTGTACTACTGGACTTCCACATCTTTCGCATACACCATTTACAACTTCTTCGTTTGCTAATCCTACTTTACATCCAGTACAGAAGTTTATTGGCATTGTTGCTTTATATGCTAATCCTTTTTTATATAATTGAATAAATATCCATTGTGTCCATTTATAGTATTCTGGGTCTGTTGTGTCTATTACTCTTGACCAATCAAATGAAAATCCTAGTGATTTTAATTGCTCTGTAAAATGTGCAATATTTTTTGCTGTTGTTATTTTAGGATGTACATTTGTTTTTATTGCATAATTTTCTGCTGGTAGTCCAAATGCGTCAAATCCTATTGGGAATAAGACATTATAACCTTGTAATCTTCTTTTTCTTGCTATTACATCTAATGCTGTATAACTACGTGGATGTCCTACATGTAACCCTTGTCCTGATGGATATGGAAATTCTATTAGTCCATACCATTTCTTTTTATTTGTATAATCATTTTTTGCATTAAATGTTCCTTCTTTTTCCCATTTATCTTGCCATTTTTTCTCTACTTCTTTAAAATTATATGCCATATTTATTCCTCTCTTCTCTTTTAAATTCAATATCATTATTATACTCGCAAAAAGCCTAAAAGTCAATGACTTTTAGGCTTCTCTTTTCCAATAAAATAAATATTGTTGTGCTATTCCTGCTAAGTTTCCGAATTTTTCGTGTGCTAATTTTTCTATTTCTTTTTTATTTACTTTTGTTTCATCTTCATTTTTTATGTATAACTCATTCATAACTCGTCTAACCCATACATCTATTGGGAATACTTCAAATCTTTTTAGTGTTGAAAATAGCAATATGCAATCTGCTACTTTAGGACCAACTCCTGATAGTGTAAGTAATTGTTCTCTTACTTCTAATGTATTGGGATTATTTTGCATTTCTTCTAAATCTACTTTTTTATCTAATATCATATGTACAGTTTCATATAGTCTTATATCTCTAAATCCTGTTCCTTGTTTTCTATAATCTTCTACTGTTACATCTTTTAATTCTTCTGGTGTTGGAAATGTATAATATTTTTCTCCATTCCACTCTATTTCTTGCCCATATGTTTTTGATAGTCTTTCTATTATTCCTTTTATTCTTGGAATATTGTTATTTGCTGAAATTATATATGATATTATCATTTCCCATAAGTCTTGATTTAGTATTCGTATTCCTTGCCCATATTCTATACTTGTTTTTACGTTTTCGTCTATTTGAGATAATTTATTTTTTATTTCTTCATAGTTTCTTTTTAAGTCAAAATAATCTTCTACTATTTCTTTTATATTTCCATCACATATTCCTTTAAATGTTACTGTGTTTCCTTGTTTTTGAACATTCATTACATTTTTTCTAAATATTCCTGTATAGCTTCCATCTTCTTGTTTGTTCCATCTAAAACATTGTCCACAATCAAATATATCTGCTAATTCAAATGATTCTATATTTTCTATTTTGTATTCTTGTTCTTGCATTTTGCTTTACCTCTGACCGTTTTTCAATTTTATTTTTCACATACTTTTGCATATTTTTTCAATTTTTCATAAACTAATTTATTTATTGTTCCAGCAGGGAAATTTCCTTCTTTATCTTTCTTTCCTGCAGGTACTCCTGTTAATACTTCTATTCCTTCTTCAATTGTTGAAACTGCATAAATATGAAATTCTTTATTTTTTACTGCATCTACAACTTCATCAGAAAGTTGTAGATTATTGATATTTTGTACTGGTATCATAACTCCATGAGAACCGTCTAGACCTCTCATCTTACATATTTGGAAAAATCCTTCTATTTTTTCGTTTACTCCACCTATTGGTTGAATTTGTCCTTTTTGATTTACAGAACCAGTTACTGCTATTGATTGTTTTATTGGTATTTCTGAAAGACTTGATAATAATCCATATAATTCCGTACTTGATGCACTGTCTCCATCTACTCCATTGTATAATTGTTCAAAACATATACTTGCTGTTAAACATAGTGGTATATCTTGAGCAAATAATTCTCCTAAATATCCAGAAAGGATATATACTCCTTTACTATGTGTAGAGCCTGACATTTCTACTTCTCTTTCAATATTTACAATTCCACCTTTTCCTGTATATGTGTTTACTGTTATTTTTGCTGGTTTTCCGAAGGTGTAATCTCCTATTGTCATAACTGTTAATCCATTTATTTCTCCTACTCTTGAACCTTTAGTATTTATTAATAATGTATTATCTTTTATCATTTCTATATATTTTTCATCATATTTTTTTATTCTGTCAATTCTTTCATTTAATGCTTTGTCTACATATTCTTCTGTTACTATTTTACTTTTTGATAATTTTGCCCATGTTCCTGCTTCTCCTACTACTTGAGCTATTTCTGTAAATCTTGTTGATAGTTTTTCTTTTTCTCCTGCTAATCTTGATGCATATTCTACAACTCTTGCCATTGCAGATTTATCCAATGGTGGTAATTCTTCTTGTTCGCAAAATGTATGAACAAATCTTGCTAATTTATTTACATTATCTTCGTTTATTGGTGCTGTCTCTTCAAATTCTACTTTTATTTTAAATAATTTTCTAAAATCACTGTCCATTGATAATAGTGTATGATAGATATTTGAGCTTCCAACTAATATAACTTTTAAATCAAGTGGTATTGGTTCTGGTTTTAAAGATATCATTGCCATTGATGAACGTTGTTCTAATGTATTGTCAATAGCTAGTTCCTTTATTCTTAGTACTCTTTTTAATTCTTCATAACATAATGGATTTGCTAATAAATCTTTTGCTTGGAATATTATATATCCTCCATTTGCCTTGTGCATTAATCCTGGTTTTAACATTGTAAAGTCAGTTTTTAGTGAACCATAATAATTTTCATATTCTAATTTTCCAAATAAATTTTGATATGCATAATTTGAATCCATTACTACTGGACATCCTTCTTCTCCACTATTATCAATAAATAAGTTTACTCTATAGTTTAAGCAAGGATCTTGTACTCTTTGTTGTTGTATTGGTTGTTGTGTATTACTTTGATTTTTATCTTTTTCTTCATCTAAAAAGTATGATACATTTTTTAATACATCTTGTTTTACATCATTTAAAAATTGATTTATTTTTTTATTTCTTTTGTATTTAGATTTTATATAATTAATATGTGCATTTACTGTTAATAATGCTATATTTGATTGCCATTCTGATACTTTTTTATCAGATTGTCTTTCAATTTGTTTTATTTCACTTATTGCATCCATTATTTGCTGTTGTACTATTACTGATTTTTCTTCATATACTTGTCTTATATTTTCTTCTAATTTTTCAAATTCTTCTTCTGGTATTACTTTTCCATCTATAACTGGCATCATGTAAATTCCATTTTGTGCTGATTTTACCTGAAATCCATGTTTTTGAGAATTTTCGTTTAACTTTGTTAAAACTATTTCTCTTTTTTCTTCAAATTCTTTTTTTATTAAGGCTTTTTCTTTTTCAAAATCATCAGCGTTAAATGTTTTTTTAATATCTTTTTTTACTTCTTTTATAAAGCCTTCCATACTTTCTTTAAATTCTTTCCCTTGTCCCGCTGTAAGTGATACTGCTATTGGTTCGTTTGGATTCTTGAAATTATATATATAACACCAATCATTTGGCACTTTTTTCTTAGGTGCTATACTCTCTAAATAGTTTTTGGCGTACATTGTTTTTCCTACACCACTTGGTCCTTCTATGTATAAATTATAACCTTTTACATTTACATTAATTCCAAATTCTAGTGCTTTTATTCCTCTCTCTTGTCCTATTCCATCATTTATTGGTTCTAATTCTTTTGTTGTTTCAAAGTCAAACATATTTTGATTGCATATCATCTTTAGGTCTCTATAGCTTAATTCATTTTTCTCTTTCATTTTTTTCCTCCGTATACATTTTTATTTTGCCCTACTTTATCTATTTTATTTTATATTAGTTGTTCTTTTTTGTAAAGGTGTTTTTAGTATTTTTTTGTTGAAATTTTTGGTATATTTTTATTAAAAAACCAGAACTAAATAGGACACATTCCAATTAGGAATGTGTCTCAGAATTAGAAGTTAGTCCTCTATCTCATATGTAACTTTAGCTCTCCAGGCCTGTTTAAAAGTACACTTATTCTTTTTTTGATATTTTACCACTGCTATGCAGCGAGTAATATCCACATAAATTCCTATTCCTAAGAACATAGAAACAGTTAGCATCGCTATATAATTTACATTATCCAAATGAATATGTAGTACTTTTAAAACGATAATTGCTATCATCGGTAGCCAGCCTAACACCACTAACACTCTAATAAACTTCCGTAAGCCTAATACCATCGCTTTTAAATTTTTTTCACCCATATTGTCTCCTCCTTTTAGGCTTTAATAAATATTTATATACTTATATAATACCATATTATGCAACTTTTTGCAAATATTACTTTATTTTATTTTTATTAGTGTCAAGAAGTTTCGGAAAATAATCCGATAATATAATAAATTTTTTGAAACATAAAGATATAAAAAAGTA
>CAKOYU010000024.1 GCA_934130975.1 uncultured Clostridia bacterium
AAAAGAAGAAAGAAGAAAAAGGGCAATTGATGCATTAACAAAAGTAGGATTAGGTGACCAAATACACAAAAAACCAATCTAATGAAAAAATTGGATACAAAATCAGAAAAGCTCAACTTGAAAAGGTTCCATATATGCTAGTTCTTGGAGCAAAAGAACAAGAAGGAAATCTTGTTGCAGTTCGTTCTAGAAAAGATGGAGATATTGGAACAATGAAGGTGGATGAATTTGTTGCAAAAGTTCAAGAAGAAATTGATAATAAAGTTATAGGATAACAGAAAAGCCCGCAAGTAAATAATACTTGCGGGTTAATAGATTAGACTATTTAAGATCGATCCAATTACGGAGAAATTCATTAGAAGCATCAAAATTAATTTTTGCAATAGCTTCGCTTGAGTTTAATATGGACTCATTTTTAACTTTCTGTATGTACTGTAACATTTTAGAAAGAGTAATATTTAATGAGTTTTCGAGATCAGATGTGTCACAATTTGCTGCAGAGAGTTTTGAAAATTCAACCAGCAAATCATAAAGTTCGGGTATTCCTGTTTCAAAAAGAGAAGAAACTCTTGGATAAGCAGAAGTATTATATTTCATCATTTTATAGAGTTCTTTTAATTCTTTGAAACACTCTTTTACTAGTTTGTGGCAAGATTTAAAGTCATTTGATCTATATAAATCTTTTATTTTATAAATTGTATACCCTGCATTTAGAATTTTTTCAGAGTACAAGTACTCAGATGCTAATTCTGGTGCTGATACTTTTGAAAAGTTTTGCGCAATTATTGTTTGGTTTTCATTATTAACCATTTTCTTTAATTTACGAGCATCTATAGAATTGTTGATGCTAGGGGCAATATCAGAGACTACATTATGTATTATTTTGTGCGCAACATATAATGCTAATGTACACAAAAGTATTGGTATGTAAATAGAAACATCAGTGAAAGATATTATTAATTTAAATATAAGAATCAATATCAATCCAATACTGATATAAGCAATACTTGATACAGTAATAGCACAAGTACTTATACAATTCGCAAATGGTGTATAATTTGAACATTCGCTAAAATAGTACAAACATTCTGAGCGAAATCGACAATCTTTACAGAAATGTCTTTCTTGTGAAGGGATGTCGTGGAATTCTTGCTCATCTACTTCAATATCAAAAGTTCTTCTTTCAGAATAACTATCAAAGTTGTCCCGAATAGATTTTACAGATAAATTATACTTTTTAAACATATTAATTCCTCCTTATGTTCTAATCTATTTATTTTTCAAAGTACGTATATATATAGTTTAACACAAAATAGAAAAATTTGCAATAGTTTAGAATAAAGCAGGCATTAGTAACGAATAAAATTTTTTCTATTTTTCACATAAAAGTCACAAATACATAGTAAAATAATAATATTTGAAGAGAAAGGAAAGTGAAGATGTTACAATTAAAAGGAATAACCAAAAACTATTTATCAGGAGATAATGAAGTAAAAGCTCTAAAAGGAATAGACCTAGAATTTAGAGAAAGTGAATTTGTTTCAATACTAGGGCAAAGTGGATGTGGAAAAACCACAATGCTAAATATCATAGGAGGCTTGGACAGATACACATCAGGAGACTTAGTGATTAACGGAAAATCAACAAAACAATTTAAAGACAAAGATTGGGATACATACAGAAATCATTCAGTAGGATTTGTATTCCAAAGTTATAATCTAATACCACATCAAACAGTACTAGCAAATGTTGAATTAGCGCTTACAATATCAGGAGTAGGAAAAGAAGAAAGAAGAAAAAGGGCAATTGATGCATTAACAAAAGTAGGATTAGGTGACCAAATACACAAAAAACCAAATCAAATGTCAGGTGGACAAATGCAAAGAGTTGCAATAGCAAGAGCATTAGTAAATGACCCAGACATTTTGCTTGCTGATGAACCAACAGGAGCATTAGATTCAAAAACGAGTGAACAAGTAATGGAAATATTAAAAAATATTTCAAAAGACAGACTAATAATAATGGTAACACATAATCCAGAATTAGCAGAAAAATATTCGTCAAGAATAATAAAATTATTAGATGGAAGAGTTACAGATGATTCGAATCCATATACTGCAACAAAGAAAGACTTAGATAGAGCAAGAACTAAAAAACAAAAATCAGGAAAAGCATCAATGAAATTTGCAACAGCAGTACATTTAAGCTTAAACAACTTGATGACTAAAAAAGGAAGAACATTCTTAACATCATTTGCAGGATCAATAGGAATAATAGGAATAGCCCTAATACTTTCATTATCAAATGGAATGCAATCATATATTAATAAAGTAGAAGAAGATACATTATCATCATATCCGATAACAGTTGAAGAATCATCAATTGATATGACAAGTATGATGGAAGCAATGATGGGAAAAGATAATGAAGAAGAACATGAAAATGATAAAATCTATTCAAGAGCAATAATGGGAGATATGTTAGAAACTTTATCAAGTAAAGTTCAAACTAATAATTTAAAAGAATTTAAGAACTTTCTAGAAAATGGTGATAGTGATATTAAAAATTATCTAAATGCAATTCAATATGGATATAATTTAGATTTAAATATTTACAAAGAAGAGGAAGATGGAAGTGCATATAAAGTAAATCCAAGTTCAGTATTAGAAAAAATAGGATTTGGAGATATGGTAAAAGCACAAGAACAATCAAGCTCGATAATGTCATCAAGTAGTGCAATGATGGCAGGAACTGACGTGTGGACAGAAATGCTTGATAACAAAGATTTGATAAATTCACAATATGATATATTAGCAGGAAGAATGCCAGAAAAATATAATGAAGTTGTATTAATAGCAGATAAAAATAACGAAGTAAGTGATTATACCTTATATTCATTAGGAATAAAAGATGTTTCAGAACTTGGAAATGCAATGGAAAAATTGAAAAATGGCGAAGAAATAAAAACAAATGATGATAAAAATAGTTATTCATATGATGAACTTTTAAATTACAAATTTAAAGTTTTATTAAATACAGATTACTATAAAAAAGTCGGAAATGTTTGGCAAGACATGACAAATGATGAAGACTATATGAAACAAATAGTAGACAAGGCAGAAGAAATTCAAATTGTAGGAATTATCAAACCAAATGAAAATACAGTAGCATCATCTTCAGCAGGATTAATTGGATATAACAAAGAATTAAAAGAATATGTTATAAATAAAGTAAATGATGCAGAAATAGTAAAAGAGCAAAAAGCTAATCCAGAGATAAACGTATTTACAGGAATTAAATTCCCAGAAGACTCAAATGGAACATTTGATTATACACAATTATCAGATGAGCAAAAAGCTTATATGGCAACACTTTCAGAAGCAGAGCTTGCCCAATTAATGCAAACATATTCAAATAATGCTTCAGCAACTTATGACAACAATTTGAGCCAACTAGGTGTAGAGGATTTAGATAATCCTTCAACAATAAATTTATACCCTAAGGATTTTGACTCAAAAGATAAGATTGCAGACATTATAACAGATTACAATAATAAACAAACAGAACAAGGCAAAGATGAAAATGTTATCAATTACACAGATTTGGTAGGAATTATGATGAGTTCAGTATCAACAATAATTAATGTAATTAGCTATGTATTAATTGCATTTGTTGGAATTTCTTTAGTAGTTTCATCAATAATGATAGGAATTATAACATATATATCAGTACTTGAAAGAACCAAAGAGATTGGTATTTTACGTAGTATAGGAGCCTCTAAGAAAGACGTTTCTAGAGTATTTAATGCAGAAACATTACTTGTTGGTTTAGTTGCTGGATTGATTGGTATAGGGGTAACTTTATTGATAGATATTCCAATCAATATTGTGATTGAACATCTAGTTAGTATTTCTGGTATTGCTAAGCTTCCGGTGGCTGGAGGAATTATTTTAGTTGCTATTAGTGTTGGATTAACTATGCTTGCAGGTTTAATACCAGCTAAGTTTGCTGCTAAACGTGATCCAGTTGAAGCTTTGAGAACTGAATAAGTGCGCATTATGGACCGGTTCTGTTTTGCGCAAAGGATATATTTCTAAGGTTTAAGGGATATATCCTTTTTTACATCTCCAATTTTTGTGAAAACATTGATGAAACATCTCCAAAAAATGTGAAAAAAGCAAAAAAACATCTCCATAAAATGTGAAAAAACTTGATATTTTATAAAAAAGGGAATATAATAAAAATAGAAATGTTATATTATAGAAGGAGGAGTGCTATGAAAAGAAAAATTTATAAGGAGTTGTTAAATTGGAAAGATAACTCAATAAATATACCATTAATGATTATTGGTGCTCGACAGATTGGGAAAACATATATTATAAAAGAATTTTGCCAAAACGAATTTGAAAATTATGTATATATAAATTTATTGGATAATCCTCAAATTGTTGAGCTTTTTGAACAGGCAATTCCAACTGAAGAGAAATTTACAAAGTTGAAATTAATATTGAATACTGATATAGATTTAGAAAAAACGATAATATTTTTTGATGAAATTCAATTAAGTGAAAAATTAATTAGTAATTTAAAATACTTTTGCGAATCTGATAAGCCTTTCAAAATAATATGTGCTGGAAGTTTACTTGGAGTAAAAATAAATAGATTCCATTCATCATTTCCTGTGGGGAAAGTAAAAATGGAATATATGTATCCGATGGATTTTGAAGAGTTTTTGATGGCAACATCAAGTCAAGGATTAATTGATGAGGTATATAATTGTTATAAAAATAATATGCCAATGCTTGAAGGATTACATGAAAAATTATTAAATTTGTATAGATTATATTTATGTGTAGGAGGAATGCCACAAGCAGTGCAGAATATTGTGGATGTAAAGCAAAATATTTTTGATTTTGATAAAGATATCATAAGAAATATAATAGACTCATATTTGAATGACATGAATCAATATATATTGAATAATACAGAAAAATCTAAAATAGAAGCTATATATAAATCTATACCGAATCAATTAGGAAATGTTAGCAATAAGTTTCAGTATACAAAAATTAATACAAATGCAAGAAGTAGAGATTATGAATCTGCATTACAATGGCTTATTTCAAGTACAATGATATATAAATGTGACTTGCTAAAAACAATTCAAATTCCTCCGAAAGCTTATGCAGATGAAGAATATTTTAAATTATATATAAGTGATGTTGGATTATTATCTTCATTACTTGAAATTCAATATAATGATATTCTTTTAGATAATAATTTTTTATATAAAGGAAATATTGCCGAAAACTATGTGGCTTCTCAACTTGTAAGAAATGGTATCAGTTTGTATTATTGGAAGTCTAATAGTGATGCAGAAATAGATTTTATTTTATACAATCAAGATGGTTTGATTCCAATAGAAGTAAAAGCATCTGATAATATTACATCTAAGAGTTTGAATAGTTATGTAAAGAAATATAATCCTAAATATTCAATTAGAGTTTCTAGTAAAAACTTTGGATTTGAGAATAATATAAAGTCAGTTCCATTATATGCTACTTTTTTAATAAAATAAAAAAATCTTTTTCACTTAGAGCCAATTAGACTTTAAGAATTCACCATAAAAGTTGTTGCAATTGCAACAACTTTTTATTTATTTAGAGATATAATATGGCTATCAAAAATAAAGGGAGGAAAACAAAAGTGAAAATCATAAAAAGAGATGGAAAAACAGTTGACTACAATTCAGAAAAAATCGAAATAGCAATAAAAAAAGCCAATAAAGAAGTAAGAAAAAAAGAAAGAGCAACAGATGAAGATATACACACAGTTATAACATATATAGAAAGTTTAGATAAAAAAAGAATGCTAGTTGAAGACATTCAAGATATAATAGAACAAAAATTAATGGAACTTGAAAAATATCAATTAGCCAAAAAATATATTACATATAGATATACAAGAGAACTTGTTAGAAAAGCAAATACAACAGATCAATCAATAAAAGAGTTAATTGAAGGAGAAAGCGAATATTGGAACAATGAAAACTCTAATAAAAATGCAAAAGTTGTAACAACACAAAGAGATTATTTGGCTGGAATAACAAGCACAGATATAACAAGAAGATTTTTACTTCCAGAAGATATTGTAAAAGCTCATGATGAAGGAATAATACATTTTCATGATGCAGATTATTTTGCACAAAATGCTTTGCATAATTGTGAACTTATAAATCTAGATGATATGCTACAAAATGGAACAATTATAAATGGAGTAATGATAGAAAAACCACACAGATTTATTACAGCAGCAACAATAGCAACACAAATAATACTTGCAGTAACATCTTCAAGTTATGGTGGAGCAACAGTATCACTTTCACATTTAGCTCCTTTTGTAAGAGATAGTTATAATAAATATTATCAGAAATATAAAGCAAGAAAAATGAAAGAAGCAGATTGCAAGAAATTTGCAGAGCAAGACACGAGAAAAGAAGTAGAAGATGGAGTTCAGACATTTAATTATCAAGTAAATTCAATGACAAACACAAATGGACAAGCACCATTTTTATCAGTATGTATGTACTTAGGAGAAACAGAAGAATATAAAGATGAACTAGCAATGATAATTGAAGAATTTTTGAAACAAAGAATACAAGGATTCAAAAATGAAAAAGGTATTTATATTACACCAGCATTCCCAAAACTTTTATATGTTCTTGAAGAAGACAATATAAATAAAGACAGCAAATATTGGTATTTAACAGAACTTTCAGCAAAATGTACAGCAAAGAGAATGGTGCCAGATTACATATCAGAAAAAGTAATGAAAGAATTAAAAATAAATGAAAAAGGCGAGGGAGATTGTTATCCATGTATGGGATGTAGATCATTCCTTACACCAGACAGAATGATGAGTATTGGAAATATATCAAAAGCTAAGAACTATATTGAAGGTAAAGGAAAATATTATGGAAGATTTAATCAAGGAGTTGTTACTATAAATCTACCAGATGTTGCACTTTCTTCAAAACAAGATATGAATAAATTCTGGAAAATATTTGACGAAAGATTGGAACTATGCCATAGAGCATTACAATTAAGACATGAAAGATTAAGTAAAGTAACAAGTGATGTTGCACCAGTGTTATGGCAACATGGTGCTTTAGCAAGACTTGAAAAAGGTGAATCTATTCATGAATTATTACACCATGGTTATTCAACAATTTCATTAGGATATGCAGGACTATATGAATGTGTAAAATACATGACAGGACATAGTCATACAGATCATGGCGAAGGAGAAGAATTTGCTCTAGAAGTAATGCAAAAATTAAATGATAAATGCCAAGAATGGAAAGAAAAAGAAGATATAGACTATAGTGTATATGGAAGCCCAATAGAATCTACAACATATAAATTTGCAAAATGTTTAAAACAAAGATTTGGAACAGTTGAAGGAATAACAGATAGAGATTATATAACAAATTCTTATCATGTTCCTGTATTTGAAGAAATTGATGCATTTTCTAAATTAAAACTAGAAAGTGAATTCCAAAAATTAAGTCCAGGTGGTGCTATATCTTATGTCGAAACACCTAACTTACAAGATAATATAGAAGTAGTACTTCAAATAATTAAATTTATATATAACAATATAATGTATGCTGAACTAAATACTAAATCAGATTATTGTCAAAAATGTGGATTTGATGGAGAAATATTAATAGATGAAAATTTGGAATGGTATTGCCCAAGTTGTGGCAACAGAGATCATAATACATTAAATGTTGCTAGAAGAACTTGTGGGTATATTGGAAGTAATTTCTGGAACAAAGGAAGAACTCAAGAGATAAAAGAAAGAGTACTTCACATTGATAATAAGGATGATGAGTAATATGAAATATAATAAAATAAGAAAGATGGATATTTCTAATGGTCCAGGTGTTAGAGTATCAATATTTATGCAAGGATGTAGTTTTAATTGTAAAAATTGTTTTAATCCTGAAACACATGATTTTAATGGTGGTAAAGATTTTGATGATAGCACAATTGATAGAATCTTAAAATTATGTGATAATGAAAATGTAGAAGGTTTATCTATTTTAGGTGGTGAACCAATGCATCCTAAAAATATTAATGGGACTACTAAACTTGCTAAAGCTTTTAAAGAAAAGTATCCAGAGAAAAACGTTTGGGCTTGGTCTGGTTTTAAGTTTGACAAGGATTTAAAAGATAAAGAGGTTGTTAAATATTTAGATGTCCTTGTTGATGGCCAATATGTTGATGAACAACATAATCCTAAACTTAAGTGGAGAGGCTCTGAAAATCAAAGAGTTATTGATGTTCAAAAAAGCTTGGAACAAAATAAAGTTGTGATGATTTAAATGTTCTCGCTTGTGGTTGGTGCGAGTAATAAAACATACCATTTCGTTAAATGTTATATGTTAATGGTAGTGCAATAAATTAGTAAAAAGGAAAGTCTTTAAAAGGGCTTTCTTTTTAGTTGTAAGTAAAAAGTTGCTAATGTTTATTTTTTATGATATAAAGAGAAAAAATTGCAATATTTTGAAACTTTTTGAAATTTCAACTGTATGTATATATGAAAGCAGGTAAAAATATGGAAAAAGATTTGGATATAGAATTATATAATGAATATTTAAATGGAAACAAAGAAGCCTTTGAAACATTATACAACAAGTATGAGAGAAAAATACAATATTTTATATATAATATAGTTAAAGATTATCAAAGGGCAGAAGATATAACACAAGATGTGTTTATTTATGTTATGCAGAATAGAATAAAACAAGGATACACATTCAAATATTATATATATTTGGTTGCCAAAAGCAGAGCATATAATCATATAAATACAGAGAAAAATAGAATGAAAATAAATGAACAGTATTTTTCAAATGAATCAGATCAGGTTGAACAAGATGTGGCAGATATCATAACTAGAAATGAAAAAAGAAAAGAAATATTAAATGCAATAGATATGTTAGATAATAAATACAAAAATGCAATATATTTAGTAAAAATTGAAGAACTAACCTATAAAGAAACAGCACAAATACTTGGAATGTCTGTTCAAAATGTCAAAAATCTTATCCATAGAGGCAAAAAAGAATTATACAAAATTTTAATAAAGAAAGGATATGATGAAATGAACAAAGTTTTAAAAATATGTATTATTATTTTATGTGCAACTTTTATATTATCTGGAGTTACTTATGCAACAATAAAGATTATCGAAAATGTAAAAGGAAAAGCAGAAATAACGCCAACATATACAAGTAAATTATCATCAACAGAGACAAACAAAGTATGGTGTGGAACATTTAATCTAGTATGGAATGATTTTATGAATGATGTTATTGGAGGAAAAATAGAATTCGAAGATGGACCTTCAGAGTTAGCAGATGAATTAAATAAGCAGTCATTTACAGTAAATGAACTAAATCCTAATTCATATTTCAAAAAACATGGTGTAGCAACATTTGAGCTAAAAAGTCAAATTGAAAATGGAATAAAACAAAAATTTAATGAAGATAGTAAAATATTAGACAAGGTAGAATGGGGAAATTCAGATGTATATGTTTTATATGCAATGTTAAAGAAAGAATTTAATTATTTAGAAAAGTTTCCTACACTAAAAGATGACACATTTGAAAATTCAGAACAAAAAGTAAAATATTTTGGGATTGAACCAGATACATTGCAGACTGCAAGCAAAAATATAGAAATATTATTCTATAATTCAAAAGAAGATTTTGCAATAAAATTGAAAACAAAAGAAAACGAAGAAGTTTACTTATATAGAACAGCTGGTGAAAACAAGTCTTTTGAAGAAAATTATCAAGAGATGATGAAAAAGCAAGCACAATATACAGGAGATAAAAAATGGAATAGAATTGATATTTTGAATATACCATTTATAAAAATTAATGATGAGATAAATTATGATGAATTGTGTGGAATAATGATAAAAGGAACTAATTGGTATATTAGACAGGCGATTCAGACAATAGATTTTGAGTTAAACAATTATGGTGGAAGTGTAAAAAGTGAGGCTTTAATAGAAGCTTTAAAAGAAGCAGTATTTAAAAAGGGCAGAGAATTTATTTATAATGACGATTTTATTCTATATTTGAAAGAAGAAGATAAAGATAAACCTTATTTTGCATTAAAAGTTGATGATACAGATATATTAGTTAGTGCAGAAGAAAATTAGGAAAATAGAATAAATTGTCATGATTTATATTAATGTTACAGAAATATTACAATTCTGTAACATTTTCTTTTTTTAACACAAAAGAAAAACTTTTATGATATAATTAAAAAGAATTTTTATGTTTTTTGAGGGATAAATAGATGAAAAAAGAGATGTTTGATATAGAGAAATTTAATGTAATTAGCGATGAAGAAAATTACTATTTTTTTAGATCTTTAGAGCCAGGAGATATAGAAGATTTAGAAAAAGGTATTATTAAAGATGGAGAGAGTTATAAAAGACTAAGAACAGACAGAGAAAGATGGGAAGAAACGCATCAAGAAGGACCAAGATGGAATGCTGAAAGTACAGTATCATTAGAAGAAATGTATAATCACATAAAAATGCATTATAGTTTACAAACAAATTGTATCTCATTATCAAGCAATGCAAATGTAGCAAGAACATATGGAGAAGCATTTAGTGATAAATATGTTATGATAAAAGTTCCTAAAAAGGAAATGGGAGAAAAAGTATTTAATGCTGGACAATATATGTTAGACGAAATTGCTAAACAGGTAGAGCAAATAATCGCAGAAGGTAAAATACCTACGAGAGTATTAAATGATTTGCAAAAAATAGATGATGCCAAAACATCTGATGAAATTAAAGAATTAATAAAAATTAAATATAAAACACCGCAAAAATTAGATAAAAATAAAGCAAGACCAACAAAAGGAATAACATACAAATCGCCACATGCAAGAGTAAGTAGTTGGCAATCATTAAATGAAGAGCAAACATTAGAGAAAAATAAAGTAATTGCAAAACTTACAGTATTAGAACAGAAAAAATTAATGGAACCGTTAATTACACATTCAGCAAATAATAATTTATTAATACAAACAGTAGGAAGTGCGTTTGCTTCAAGTGAGCAAATATATTATGGTGATATTGAAGGTGATAGGGTAACAGATATATCAAAAGAAATTATGGATATGTTTGGGCTATTACAGCAAGTTGAAGGACAGGATAAAGAAATTGTAGATGAACTAAAAAGAGAGTTAATTCGATTTGTAAATGATGGTAAGAAAATTGAAATGCCAGTCGATAGCATATTAAGAAACGATACACAGGCCAGAGATGATATATCAATAGAAGAAATGTATGAGTTGACAGATGGAAAAGTTGAATACGGACAGGCCAATTCTATTGTTAAAAATTTATTTTACTTAACTAAAGGACAAGCATCAGCAAGAGTGCTAGCTAATGAACTTAGAAAAATAACAAATAATAATCCTAAATATGAGCAAGTAATTAAATACATAGAAGAAAATGGATTTGAAATAGAACCTAAAATAATAACAAGGCAAAGTAATAAAGGTTATAAATTGAGTGAATCTGTTAATTTAAATTTAGCGAAAGATGAACAAGTATTAGTAGATGCAATTAAAAAATTATCACCTGAAAAAATTGAAAATGTTTTACAAAATGGCGGACTTTCAAATGTTCAAGATGTTATAAGTAAAGTATACGGAAAACAAAATGAGCAAATAGATAGATCAAGATATTATGCAGAAGCAATAATATCACAATATGATTGGTCTCAAATAGGAATAGAAGAATTTAAAATTTCTGAAAGAAATGAACTAATTAAAAGATTACAAGATAAAAATTGTGTAGACATATATGAAAATTTAAGACAATCAGGAGTTGATACAAAACAAATACCAACAATTTTATTAAATATTGCTACAAGACAAGGTTTTTATGAAGAATATGAAAAAGGTAATTTAGAACAGCTACTAAATACAAGACAAGATGTATTACAAAATAGTATTAATATAGAATTAGTTGAAAGATTTTTAGGATATTATGATGTAGAAAATACAGAAATACGATTGAAAGATTATCAACAAAGAGCTTATGATAATGTAAATAAAATATTTGAAGACCATAAATTTGCACAAGTGATTTTACCTACAGGAGCTGGAAAGAGTTTTGTTGCTTTAGCACAAATGCAAAAATATGCTGAGGAACATCCAGGCGAAAAAATGCTTTATTTAGCTCCTCAAGATGAAATATTAAATCAGATTAAAAATTATATTATAAAATATGTACATGGAAAACAAAATACAGTTGGAAAAACAGAAGATGAAATAATTGCAGAAATATTTCCTAATATATCATTTGAAACATATTCAGGATTACTTGCTAAAAGAGGGCAGGAAGTAATAAAAGAACAATATGGAATGATTGTATTAGACGAATTACATAGAACTGGTGCTAAAGAATGGGAAGGAAAAATTGATGGATTATTAGATAATCAAAATGAAGATGTAAAGGTATTGGGAATAACAGCTACACCTGTAAGAGATGCTGATGGAAGAGACATGGCAGAAGAAACAGCTAAAAAATTAGGGTATACAGATGAAGAAGTAAAGCAAAGAAAACATCTAGCATCTAATATGACATTAGAAAATGCAATAAGAATGGGATATGTTGTAAACCCAAAACTTGTTTATTGCAAATATGATTTGATTTCATCAGGTAAAATGGATGAATTGAGAGCAAAAATTGATGATATTGAAGATGAATCTAAAAGAGCAGAAGAATTGCAAAAGTATAATGAGTTAAGACAAAAACTAAATAGAGAAATAGATGATGAAATAGGAGATGAAGCAAGAAAAAATCTTGATAGTGGAATTGGAAAAGAAGAGATATTAAGGCAGAATGTAAAAAAAGGTGGAAAATATATTGTATTTATTCCTGTAACAGATCAAGGCGAAATTGAAGATGAAGATGGAAACAGAATTGGAACTAAAACAGGTGAAGATAAAATACAGGCATATCAAGAATATCTAAATAAAGTATTTGATGGAACAGATATTGTACCACAATTACATTCATTACTTGGAAGTTATAGTAAAGATAAAAACAAAGAAGAATTAGAGGCATTCGAATCAGATAATTCAGAAGAGACTAAGTTTATGGTTGTAATGAACAAAGCAAATGAAGGACTTCATATAGATGGGGTAGATGGGATTATTTGGTTTAGGGCATTAGATGAAAATTCTAGAATTTTATATTTACAACAATTAGGAAGAACAATATATACTTTAGATGAAGATAATCCTTTACCAGATGATGAAAGACCAGTTGTAATTGACTTAGCCAATAATTCTTTGACTGTTAAAATAGAGAAAGAATTTGAAGATAGTGAACCAATAGATGATCTAGAAGCCTTAACAATTATAATAGATTGGATAAATTTACATGATGGAATGATTCCAAATAGAGAGAGTTCAAATAAACAAGAACAGCATTATTATGCATTATTAAGAAAAATTCAAAGTAAATATAGTAAGTATTTAGATGGATTTGATAATTTTGAAGATTTAACAGATAAAGACAAATCAAGAATACAAGAAATTATTGATTTAGCTAGTGAAATTGAGTTATGGGATATGGAATTGCCTCCAATTCCTAAAACAAGAGGAAGTAAAAAAAAGTTTGATCCTTTTACAGTAGAAGGAATATTAAAAGATTTTGTTGAATTTGAAGATGAAGTAGATAATAATATTACAAGAAATGCTTCGCTAAAAAATGCTTTAAAGATAGAAAAATGGTGTAAAGAAAAATATGGAGAAAAAGAGATATATGAAAGAAGATTGCCAAGTACCATTGCAGAAGATGAAGAAGAAAAAAAGCTTGGAAAAGTATTAAATAACATAAGAAGAAAAATGAAACAATATGAAGGGCAAGAAATTGTAAATATTCCAAATAGGGAATATAGAGAGATTTTAGAAATAATAAATAGATTAGATAAAGAATATGGATTAGGAGAATTATTAAAAAATGCCTTAAAAATAGAAAAATGGTGTAAAGAGAATTATGTGGAAAAAGAGATATATGAAAGAAGATTACCAAGTACCTATGCAGAAAATGAAGAAGAAAAAAAGCTTGGACAAGCATTAGGAAACATAAGAAGAAAAATGAAACAATATAAAGGACAAGAAATTGCTGATATTCAAAATGAAGAAGATAGACAGACCTTAGAAATACTAGAAAGATTAGATAGAGAATATGGATTAGGAAAATTATTAAAAAATGCCTTAAAAATAGAAAAATGGTGTAAAGAGAATTGTGGGGAAAAAGAGATATATGAAAGAAGATTGCCAAGTACCTATGCAGAAAATGAAGAAGAAAAAAAGCTTGGACAAGTATTAAATCACATAAGAACAAAAATGAAACAATATGAAGGGCAAGAAATAGCTGATATTCAAAATGAAGAAGATAGAAAGATTTTAGAA
>CAKOYU010000025.1 GCA_934130975.1 uncultured Clostridia bacterium
TGAAAGGAGTTGCTTTGCTACAAAGCTAAAGCCTATGTTACTACCGGCATAGCCGGAAGGTTATTCATACAAAAAAAATCCCACAATAATTGTGGGATTTTATGTATTAAAATTTTCTTTTTCTTGCTGCCTCTGATTTTTTCTTTCTTTTTACACTTGGTTTTTCATAATGTTCTCTTTTACGAACTTCTTGAAGAACCCCATTTCTTGCACATTGTCTTTTAAATCTTTTTAGTGCGTCTTCTATATTTCCATTATTTACTTTTATCTCTGACATTATTTTATTCCCCTCCTTCCGGCGTTTAAAACACTGTATGCGGGATTTCGTTTGTTCTCATCCTATATACGCTAACCATTATACCTTATTTAATTACAACTTGTCAAGTCTTTTAACATATTTTGTATAATTTGAATGAATTACAATTTATTACTCACAAAAACTATATTTAGAAATTAATAATATATTGTTTTTAATACCTTGGTGTCGCATTCGCTACGCTCATTTGGTCGCTTACGCGGTATTTCAAAACAATATATTATTAATTTTCTAAAATCTATATAATCTATATAAATTGTAATTTCATTCAAATTTATACATCATATGGTATAACTTTGTGCACTTTTAATGATTCTTGTACATCTATTATTCTTTGGTTTGATGATCCTCTAAATTTCAAACGTAAATCCTTTTTATCTTCTTCAAATTTTCCATCTACTAACACATCTATATAAGACATCAATTCTTTAGTTTCTGACCAATTTTCGAACATATTTGATACTATATCTTCATCAAATTTATATCCCGTATAACACCAAATATTTTTTTCTGGTAATTCTTCTTTTATTCTTTTTAATAACGGTAATAATCCTTGTTGATTTTGATATTCCAAAGGCTCTCCTCCTAAAAGTGAAAGTCCTGATACATATGGATGTTTTAGTTCATTTATTATTCTTTCTGTTTCTTCTTCTGAAAATTCTTTTCCGTAATTAAAGTCCCATGCCTGTGCGTTAAAGCAACCTTTGCAGTGATGATTACACCCACTTACAAATAATGACACTCTAACTCCTTGTCCATTTGCTACATCTGCTATTTTTATATCTGCGTAATTCATTTTGTTCCCTCTCTTACATTAATTTTTTCAATTTGATTAATATATTAAATTTACATATTTGCTATAATCTGCCCATTTCGTATATGTAGATGCTCTTTCTCTTCCAAGTGCAGTATAAAATGCTTGTTTTAATTCATTACTTTGTCCATTTACATATTCATATATATCATCATATGTATTAACATTATTCTGCATTACTACACTATTATATGATGCATTATTATTTGTAAGTGGATAATAGTAAAATCTCTTCGTTCCATCACTGCTAATTAAAGTTCCTCTTTCAAATTCAACATTTATCCTTCCTGCACTTTTAACCTTACTTTCACCACTAGCATAATCACCTGCATCAATCTCAATCTTTCCATTTCCTTCGTTACTTAATCCATAATCACCTATTTTAAAATATTGCCTTTGGTTATTATCTGTGTTTTTTCCTAATATATATATATTATTCTCAAGAACAACTTCTTTACTCTCAGAGTTAGTAACTATTGAATATCCATTATATATCTTTCCACCTATTGGTAAGCCTTGTAAAAAGCTTATTAATGATATATTATGTATTATACTATCCCATTCTTCTTCGCTTAATTTAGGCATTTGGAATACATTATCACTAGCTCCTGAATAAGTATTATAATTCGCTATTGCTATTGCTAAATTCACTTCTATTTTATGCCTAATTATAGCAAGTCTATGCTCATTAAAATTAGATGATTCATTTTCTATATTTTTATTGTAATTAGTAGTATTATTAAAATCAAATATTGTATTGTTATTATTTTCCCATATTTTATGTTCTGTTACATTTCCTTCTGAATCTACATCTGTATCTATTGCATCACTATATTTTAAGTTTTCTAATCCACTTGACTTAAACCAGTCCGAAAATTCTTTTGCATCTTTATAATATTTTTGTGCTAATGCATTATTTTGAATACCTGATCTCCATTGATTATATTCGTTTTGTCCCGCACTACTTTGTATTGTTAAAGTTGTATCATTTAAACGAGCTCTTATTACATTACTTCGTTGATCCCAATAATAAGTAGTTCCATTTAATTTTATACATTGCATAATATTATTACTATTTCCAGAGCCTCCATCATATAATGGCAAATATTGTTTAACATTTTCTTTTTCAATCTCAACTCCATTATATTTAACGTCGTCTCCTGAAACAGTAATATTATCTATTAAATATCCCTCTTTGTTGACATATTCATTACCAATTGTACCTTGTACAGAGACATGATTATCTAGAGCATATGTTATTACAACATCCATATTACCATTACTTGTTTTATATTTACAACTATATGAAATATATGGTTTTAATCCATACTGTCCTTCTCCACTTCCATCCTTAATGGTTCCATCTTCATTTGCGATGTTCTTATATGGTGAATAAATATAAAAACCATCATAAAGTGTATATACTAAAGCTGGTACATATCTATCTACTGCATCATTAGAATATCCAGCTAATGAAAACATTGATTTTATTGAATTTCTAAAAGTAGAAACTGATGCTTCCAAATCTCTTGTTTTTGAATTGGTCAGTTCTGATGTTGCACTACTTGTAGTATTTATCTGAAATGCCCTTATTGCATCATAAGTAGCTGATGTTAACTTTCCATCATATAATGTTTGTGTATTTACTGTTTGTATTTGATATTGCGTATATATTGATATTACTAACGATATTGGGATTATTATTATTATAAAAATTATTGCCAAATCTTGAACCTTCATATGTATTCCTCACTTTTTTTCTTTTTGTTTCATATATAATATAATTACTACATTTATTGATTTTTGTCAATAGATAAAATTGGTACAAAAACACAATAAACGCAGAAAAAGAGCGTATTTAAACGCCCTTTTATTCTTCAAAAATTTTATCGAATTCTGCACCTTCGATTTTTTCTTTTTCAAGCAATATACTTGCAACTGCATGTAATTTGTCTACATGTTCACTTAATATTGTTCTAGCTCTGTTGTATGCTGTATCAACTATTCTTTTTACTTCTTCATCTATTACATTTGCTGTTTCTTCTGAATAGTCTTTTGTTTGAGCAAAGTCTCTTCCTAAAAATACTTCTCCTTGACCTCCACCAAACATTATGGCTCCAACTCTCTCACTCATACCATATTTTGTAACCATGTTCCTTGCTATTTGAGATGCTCTTTCTATGTCATTGCTTGCACCTGTTGATATATCATTTAATATAAGTGCTTCTGCAACTCTACCACCAAGTAATGAAACTATATTTTCTTCCATTTCTGTTTTTGACATAAATGATTTATCTTCTGTTGGTCTATACATTGTATATCCACCAGCCATACCACGTGGTACAATAGAAATTTGATGTACTGGATCTTGTGTTGATAAGTATCTACTTACAACTGCATGACCTGCTTCGTGATATGCTACTAATCTATTTTCTTTTTCGCTTCTTACTCTTGTTTTCTTTTCAGGTCCCATAGTTACTTTTACCATGGCATCTTCTATTTCTTTCATTCCTATTTCTTTGTAATTTCTTCTAGCTGCTAATAATGCTGCTTCATTTAATACATTCTCTAAATCTGCTCCTGCAAATCCTGATGTATTTTTTGCTATTACTTTTAAATCTACTTCATCTGATAATTTTTTCTTACGTGCATGTACTTCCAATATTTGCTCTCTTGCTTTTACGTCTGGACTTCCTACTACTATTTGTCTATCAAATCTTCCTGCTCTTAATAATGCTTTATCTAATACATCTGGTCTATTTGTTGCTGCTAATATAATTACACCTTCATTATCTGAGAAACCATCCATTTCTACTAATAATTGGTTTAATGTTTGCTCTCTTTCATCATGTCCTCCACCTAAACCAGCTCCTCTTTGTCTACCAACTGCATCAATTTCGTCTATGAATATTATACATGGTGCATTTTTCTTTGCTTGTTCAAATAAGTCTCTTACTCTTGAGGCACCAACACCAACAAACATTTCTACGAAGTCTGAACCACTTATTGAATAAAATGGTACTCCTGCTTCTCCTGCTACTGCTTTTGCTAATAATGTTTTACCTGTACCAGGTTGACCTACTAACAATACTCCTTTAGGGATTCTTGCTCCCATGTCTGTAAATTTCTTTGGATTTTTTAAGAATTCTACAATTTCTTCTAATTCTTCTTTTTCTTCATCTACACCTGCAACATCATCAAATGTTACTCTATTTTTTTCTCCTGCATTTACTAATCTAGCCTTACTTTTTCCGAATGTCATATTTTTTGTTCCACCTTGATTGTTTCCACTCATCATCATAAACCAGAATATAAAGAAGATAATCAATAATCCAAATGGTGTTATTAAACTTAATATTGTAATCCATATTGATTCTTTTGCTTCATCTAAAGTAAAGTCTCCCGCTTTTAGATATTCTTCTGTATATGTCATAAAACTATCTAAGCTTGGTATATTTACTTCTTTTTCAGCTTTAGCATTTTTCATTTTTACTGTTGCAGAATTTCCACTAGATGAAATTTCTATACTTTCTACTTCTTTATTAGCAATACTTGTTACTAATTCCGAATATGTCATTTTTGAACTACTATTTTCCATTATTGATGATAATAGTACTATTACTATTACTCCTATTATTAGCCACATTGCTAATGTCTTTATTCCTTTTTTCATTTAAGTCCTCCTATTTTTATTATCTTTTGCAACTATAACATACCTTTTTTATTTTTTCAATAGTTTTTGGGTGACTTTTTTGTGTCCTTTTCGTTACAGTTTTCTAGGTTTTCTTGCGGATTTTAATTTTACAAGTCAATTTTGTCAGTTCATTTTTATAAAAAATATTTTTTTGTCTTTTACTAATATTTTTAGATTTTTATTTGGTGTTAAATACTTATTTCCTATATTATTAGTACATAATTTTATAATATCTTCTATATGAATCTTTTCAATCCTATCTGTTGAGCCATTTAACTCTTTTATTGTTTTTAGAACTAATCTTTTTTGTATTACATTTTCTTGTTGGTTAAATTCTTTTAATTTTAATATTATTTGTTTATCTGATTTTTCTATTAGCAATTTATTGTATATTTTTTGAGTTTGCAAATCAATATAGTTACTCTCATCCGTAGCAACTTCTGATAATCTACTTAGTGTTTGAATAATATTCGGATTAAACTCCTTTTTAATGTACGGAATAACAATATTTCGAATTTTATTTCTTGTATATTCATTTTCGAAATTTGTTTTATCAATTCTAGGTTGTAGTTTTCTATCTTCACAATATTGTTCTATTTCTTGACGTTCACATTCTATAAGAGGTCTTATATATTTATTATCTCTTATCGGTTCTATTCCTTTTAGTCCTGAAAGTCCACTTCCCCTAAGCAAATGCATTATAATAGTTTCGATTTTGTCATTTTTATTATGAGCAATTGCTATTTTATTTGAACCTGTTTTTTGTAAAACTTCTTCAAAAAAATCATAACGAACTTTACGTCCAGCTTCTTCTGTTCCTATTTTTTTATCATTTGCTATTTTCTGTACATCCGCTCTTTTAACAAAAAATTCTATATTATGTTTTAGGCAATAATTTTGCACATATTTTTCATCATCTATAGCTTCTTCTCTAATCATATGATTAATATGTGCAACATATATTTCAAAGTTGATATTTTTTTCTTCTTTTAATTCTCTCATCATATCAAGCATACACATAGAATCTGGTCCACCTGACACTCCTAAAACAATTTTATCTCCATCTTGTATTAAATCTGTCAAAAGAGTCGGTTCTTTTTGATAACTAATCATCAAATCTCCTCTCTAAGTTTACAAACTTCGTATATTGTCCCATCCACAATAATTCTACAGTTCCAGTTTGTCCACCTCTCTGCTTTGCTATTATTACTTCTGCAATATCTTTCTTTTCACTCTCTTTATTATAATAATCATCTCTATATAAAAACATTACAATATCGGCATCCTGCTCTATTGATCCAGATTCACGCAAATCTGATAACATTGGTCTATGATCTGGCCTTTGTTCTACTGCTCTGGATAGCTGTGATAATGCTATTACTGGTACATTTATCTCTTTTGCTAATATTTTTAATGACCTACTTATTTCTGCAATCTCTTGCTCTCTGCTTCCTGCTCTTTTACTTCCTTGTACTAACTGCAAATAATCTATTACGACTAATCCAATTCCTTTATCTATTGATAATTTTCTACATTTTGTTCTTATCTCTGTTACAGATATTCCTGGTGTATCATCTATATAAATTTCTGCTTCTGATAATGGTCCTATCGCTCCTGCAAGTTTTACCCAATCATCTTCCCCTAATTTTCCTGTTCTTACTTTGTTACTATCTACCATTGCCTCACTACATAGAATTCTGTTTACTAATTGATCTTTTGACATCTCTAGGCTAAATATTGCAACTGGTGCATTTCCTCTTAATGCAGCATTTGTTGCTAAATTTAATGCAAAAGCCGTTTTTCCCATTGCTGGTCTTGCTGCAATTAAAATCAGTTCTGAACCATGCAATCCTGCTGTTTTATAGTCCAACTCCGCAAATCCTGTTGGAACACCAGTTATATGCTGTTTTCTATTATATAACTCTTCTAGTTTCGTAAAACTTTCTACTAATACATCTTTTATTGGAGTATATCCTTTTTGATTTTTACTTTGCATTAAATCAAAAATTCTTTTTTCTGCTCCGTCCATGATGTCTTCTACATCTTCGGCAGGATCATATCCTAATTCTATAATTTCATTTGCTGTTTTTATAAGATTTCTTAGTATAGATTTTTCCTCTACTATTTTTATGTATTTTTGTACATTGGCTGTAGTTGGAACTTTATCTGGCAAACTTGCTAAATAATCGAATCCACCAACTTGCTCAAATTTTCCCATAGATTCTAATTCATCTTTCAATGTAATAATATCTATTGGTTCAGATTTATTATATAAATTTACAATTGCTTGATATATTGCTCTATTGTCTTCTCTATAAAAAGCCTCTTCTTTTAATACTTCTATTGCTGCATTTACTGCTTCTCTATCTGTAAGCATACTTCCTAAAACTGCTTGCTCTGCATCTATATCATGTGGTGGTATTTTTGCTAGTTCCATTTCGAGTCATTTCCTTTCGTTATTTTTCTACTACATCAACTTTTATTTTTCCATAAACACCTTCAAACAATTTCACGTCAACTGTATGAATCCCTAGTGTTTTTATTGTTTCTTTTAAATCAATTTTCTTTTTGTCTATTTTTATTTTGTGTTGTTTTTCTAAAGTTTCTGCAATTTCTTTTGCTGAAACTCCTCCAAATATTTTTCCGTTTTCTCCAGCTTTAACTTCTATTCTTGTCATTATTTTTGTTAATTTTTCTGCAAGTTTTTTTGCTTCTTCTTTTTCAGTATCTTTTTTAAATTGAGTTGAATCTTTTTGTGCTTTTAATTTGCTCATATTTCCTGCGTTAGCTTCAATTGCCAAATTCTTAGGGAATAAGAAGTTACGTGCATATCCATCTGATGCATTTATAACTTCATCTTTTTTTCCTACTCCTTTTATATCTGCTTTTAATATTACTTTCATGTTTGCTCCTCCTTTTGAATTTTATTCTTTTTCAGCAAAGTATTCTTCTATTTTATTTATAAGTTCTTGTTTAGCTTCATCAATTGTCATATTTTCTAATTGTGCTCCGGCAAGAGTTATATGTCCTCCGCCTCCAAGTTTTTCAAGTATAACTTGAACATTTATATCTCCAATTGAACGTCCACTAATACAAATTTTATTTTCCATTTGTCCTAAAACAAATGATGCTGTTATATTTCCTATTGTTAATAATTCATCTGCTGCTTTGGCACAGATTAAACTTGTATCTTTTTCTTTTATCTCATAAGTAGCTATTGCTATATTATTATGAATAACTTCAGACTTTTTTACAATTTCAGAAATTCTATTATAACTTTCCAAATCACTTTGAAACCATTTTTTTACTTTTATTATATCTATACCGCATCTACGTAAATATGCAGCTGCTTCAAATGTTCTTACACCTGTTTTAAATGTAAAGTTTTTTGTATCAATCATTATTCCTGCATATAATGCTTCTGCTTCTATTGTTGGTAATTCAACCTCTACTTGTGTATATTGGATTAATTCCGTTACTAACTCTGCAGCTGATGATGCATATACTTCTTGGAATGTTAAAGTACTTTGACTTATAAAGTCTGCACTTCTTCTATGATGATCTATTACCACTATTTTATTTGTTTTTTCTAATAATTCTGGTTGTTCTACATATGATTTTTTATGTGTATCAACAACTACTAATAATGTTTCTGCATCCATAATATCTAATGCTTTTTCTTTATTTATTAATACTTCGTTATATTCTTCTGGCAAACATTCTGCAAATGTCTTTATTGATGTTGATTCTCTATTAGCTACTATATACGCATCTTTTTTTAAAGTTTTTGCAATTCTATATATACCTAAGGCTGAGCCCATTGCATCTATATCTGGATTTACATGTCCCATTATAATAACTTGTTTACATTCTGCTATTAATTCTTCTAATGCATGTGCAACTATTCTTGCTTTTACTTTAGTCCTTTTTTCTACCTCTTCTACTTTTCCACCAAAGAATTGATATTTTCCATTTTCTCTTATTACTGCTTGGTCTCCACCTCTACCAAGTATAACATCCATAGCTGCTGATGCTGATTTATATATTTCACTGTCTGTTTTTCCTTCTGTTGATATTGCTATACTTAATGTTAATTGTATTTTATCTTTTCTTACAATATCTTTTATTGAGTCTAATATAGCAAATTTGTTTTCTTTTATTTTTGCTAAGTTACGATGTTCAAAAACATATACATATGTATCTCTGTCTTCTTTTACTAATATTCCATTTGTTTGATTTACCCAATCATATATCGTACTTTCTACTTTTGCCATTAGTTGAGTTTTTTGTTCTGCATTTACTCTTTGCATGACTTCCTCATAATTATCTACCATTATGATTCCAACACATGTATCTTTGTCTTTGTTTTCTTTTATTAGTTCATATTTTTCTGTCTCGTCTATAAAATATAAGATTGCCATATATTCTGCTACTTTTTTTCTTTCACTTCTTTTTGTTTTTGATAATTCGCATTGTACCTTATATTTTTTCTTGCCTATTTCTATATTTTTTATAATAGATTTTCTTCTTTGTTCTTTATTTTGATCTTTTTCTAGTTCTGCTTTTATGTCTATTATTAAATCATTTATATATGAGTTTATATCAATGTTGGCAAATTCTGTAGCAAATTTTAGACTTTTCCATACTATATTTCCATCTGTTTCTATTATTATTAATGGAAATGGTGCATTTATTAGACTTGTTTTTGCTGCTGAATCTACTGTTAATGTTAAGTCTTGTAATTGCTCTGATATTTCGCTTTTTCTCTTGTTGTTTGCTAAGTATGTATATCCTAATATTAATATATATACTATTAGTGATGGCATTATTAGGTTTGGTTTTAATATTGATACTGTTACTAATAATATAAATATTATTACTAAATATATTTTTGTTCTTGATACTAAATTATCAAATAATTTTCTATTATTTCCTGACATAAGGGTTTCCTTTCTTACCTTTTTATACTATTTTAGTATACTTCTAAACAGGCATTTTGTCAAGGTTTTCTGGCAAAAGGAATATCTCTTTTGGATAGCTGGACAAGCTTATGAATAAAAAAATTATGTATAAAAAACAAGACAAAGAAGGTATCTTAGTTATGAACCATCTTTATCTTGTTTTACTTTGAGGTTCTAAAATAGTACAACCCCAGAGACTTCTTCTCCATTCCAAAATGAATTACATTCGAAAACATCTATATCTGTATAGTTGTTATTTGATATGCGTTCCAGTTCGTCAAGAGCATATTGTTGAGATGTATAGTGAGCTACATAATCGATTTTCCGTAAAACAGGATTTTCTTTTTTTTCAAACCATACTTTCAATGTATACTGACCATATCCGTCCCAAAAATCATTTGTCTCACTTATTCTTACTTTTACAGCTTCGAATCCTTGGTCATAATTTTTACATATAAAACGATTAGCTTCATACACTGCAGTTCCTGGGTTTCCACTTGATGTAAAGATTTTAATTTTCATTTTGTTACCTCCATTATTTCTACACAGTCCCTTTCAACAAGTACTTAATCATAAGTATATCATATTTTACATAATATTGCAAGTATATTATAATTAATCATTAAATAGTATTGTTTAGTTTTGACACTTTTTTCCGGTTACATTCAGCCTTTCTTATGATATAATATTTTTAAGTATATTATTTTATTAAAAGGGTGAACTCTATTGAAATATAATAAAGAATTTTATGAAATAATCAATGATATAATTGAAAATAAAACCGTGCAAGATTTAAAACTGTATAAGCATCATTATCTTTACACTCGTTTTGAACATAGCTTATCAGTTTCTTACTACTCATATTTACTATGTAAATTTTTAAAGCTAGATTATAAATCTGCAGCTCGAGCTGGATTATTACATGATTTATTTTTCTATGATTGCGAGAGCAAACTAACTAGACCAAAACATCACATACATATGCATCCTCAAATTGCACTCCACAACGCTCAAGAACTATTTCATTTAACTGACTTAGAAAAAGATATAATTTTAAAACATATGTGGCCATTAACATTAGCTATTCCTAAATATCATGAAAGTTTTGTCGTTACTTTTATTGATAAATATTGTGCTTTTAAAGAATGGCGTAAATTTTGTGCTTATTCTTTATGCAAAAAATCCAATTGGTCTTTATTAAAATTAAATATTGGTTAATTAAGCAAAAATACACTACAAATTAAAATGTAGTGTATTTTTTAATCTATAAATTATTCTGCTTCTTGTACTTCTTCAGGTTCAGTTGTACTATCAGCTACTGTTGCCTCGTCTTCACCTTCAACTTTAATTTCAACATCTTGATATCTCTTCATACCAGTACCTGCTGGAATAAGTTTACCAATGATTACATTTTCTTTTAATCCTAATAGATGATCTTCTTTACCTTTTATAGCTGCTTCTGTTAATACTCTTGTTGTCTCTTGGAATGAAGCTGCTGATAAGAAACTATCTGTAGCAAGTGATGCTTTAGTGATTCCAAGTAATGCTCTCTTACCTGTTGCAGGACTTTTTCCTTCTGCAACAGCTTCTTTATTCTTGTCTTCAAATTCGTACATATCTACTAAAGATCCTGGGAACATATCTGTATCTCCACCATCATCAACTCTCATTTTTCTAAGCATTTGTCTAGCTATTACTTCAACGTGTTTATCATTGATATCAACACCTTGGCTTCTATATGCTTTTTGGATTTCAGAAATTACATATTCATAAACTCCTTCTGGTCCTTTTATTGCTAAAATTTCAGCTGGATTTATTGAACCTTCTATAAGTGGTTGTGCAGCTTTTACTTCGTCTCCATCTCTAACTTTTAGTTTTGATCCAAATGGTATTGTGTATGTTCTTGAATCATCTTTAGATGTAACAATTACCTCTAACTTCTTCTTAGATTCAGAAATTTTAACTGTACCATCTATTTCTGTAATTACTGCAACACCCTTTGGTTTTCTAGCTTCAAAAATTTCTTCAACTCTTGGAAGACCTTGAGTTATATCTGCTACACCAGCAACACCACCAGAGTGAATTGTTCTCATTGTTAACTGTGTACCAGGTTCACCAATTGATTGAGCTGCTATGATACCAACAGACTCACCAATTGATACTAATTCTCTTCTTGCTAAGCCCATACCATAACATTTTTGACATACACCATGTTTACTTCTACATCCAATTACAGAACGTACAAATACTTGTGTATATCCTGCATCAACTATTTGTTTTGCAATTTCTTTATTAATCATTGTATTTTTATCTACAATTAATTCTCCTGTTTCAGGATTTGTTATATCATTTAATGGATATCTTCCTTCTAGTCTTTCTTCTAATTTTTCTACTATTTGATTTCCATCTTTAATATCTTCTAACATTAACCCCTCATTTGTTTCACAATCATGTTCTCTTACGATTATATCTTGTGATACATCTACTAATCTTCTTGTTAAGTATCCTGAATCGGCTGTTCTTAAGGCTGTATCTGAAAGTCCTTTACGAGCACCATGTGATGATATGAAATATTCTAGGGCATCTAGACCTTCACGGAAACATGATTTAATTGGTATTTCTACTGCTTTACCTGTAGTACTTGCCATAAGTCCACGCATACCTGCAATTTGTCTTAACTGGTTCATATTACCACGGGCTCCAGATTTAACCATCATGTAAATTGGGTTCAAATCGCCAAAGTTTTCTTCCATTGCTTTACTTACATCATTTGTTGCTTTATCCCAAATTCCTACAACTGATTGATATCTTTCATCATCAGTTATTAAACCTCTTCTATATTGATTTCTAACTTTTTCTACTTGCTTATCAGCCTCTGCTAATATATCTTTCTTTGATGCTGGTACTTCAACATCTGCAAGTGAGAATGTTATACCTGCTAATGTTGAATATTTAAATCCTAATGCTTTAATATAATCAATTACTTCTGCTGATTCTGTTAATCCATGTTTATCAATTACTCTTTCTATAATTGTTCCCATTGATTTTTTCATTACAGGAAAATCTATTTCGTATTGGAATGGATCTTCATTTCTATCTATAAATCCTAAATCTTGAGGAATTCCTTGGTTGAATATAATTCTACCAACACTTGTTGGAATTTTCTTTGTTTTTATTTCTCCATCAATTTCTTTGCTTACTCTTACAAAGATTTTTGCATGTATTGAAACTGCTTTATTTTGGAATGCCATTAATGCTTCATCAGGATCTTTGAAGTATTTTCCTTCTCCTAATTCTCCATCTAATGTCATTGTTAAATAATAACTTCCTAAAATCATATCTAGTCTTGGTACAGCAACTGGCTTACCATCTTGTGGTTTTAATAAGTTATTTGTTGCAAGCATTAAGTATCTTGATTCTGCTTGTGCTTCTGGTGTTAATGGTAAATGTATAGCCATCTGGTCACCATCGAAGTCAGCATTAAATGCTTCACAAACTAATGCATGTAACTTAATTGCTCTACCTTCTACTAATACTGGTTCGAATGCTTGTATACCAAGTCTATGTAGTGTTGGAGCACGGTTTAACATTACTGGGTGATCTTTAATAACTTCTTCTAGAATTCCCCATACTTCTGGGCTTAATCTTTCTACCATTCTTTTTGCACTTTTTATATTATGTGCTAAATGTCTTTCAACTAATTCTTTCATTACAAATGGTTTGAATAATTCAATTGCCATTTCTTTTGGTAGACCACATTGATATATTTTTAATTCTGGTCCTACTACGATTACTGAACGTCCTGAATAGTCAACACGTTTTCCTAATAAGTTTTGACGGAATCTACCTTGTTTTCCTTTTAATAAATCTGATAAAGATTTTAATGGTCTGTTTCCAGCACCTGTAACAGGTCTTCCTCTTCTTGAGTTATCTATTAAAGCATCTACTGATTCTTGTAACATTCTCTTTTCATTTCTTACAATGATTTCTGGTGCTCCAAGTTCAAGTAATCTCTTTAATCTGTTATTTCTGTTTATTACTCTTCTATATAAATCGTTTAAGTCTGATGTTGCAAATCTACCACCATCTAATTGAACCATTGGCCTTAAATCTGGTGGGATTACTGGTACAACATTCATTACCATCCATTCAGGTCTGTTTCCAGATTTTCTAAATGCTTCTACTGTGTCTAATCTTTTTATTAATTTTGCTTTTCTTTGTTCACTTGCAGATTCTAAGTCTTTTTCTATTTCTGCAGATAGTTTTTCTAAATCAACTTGTTCTAGTAATTTTCTGATTGCTTCTGCTCCCATTTCAGCTTTAAATGATTTTCTACCATATTTTTCTTCTGCTTCGTGATATTCTTTTTCATTTAAAACTTGGCATTTTTCTAGTCCTGATGTTCCTTTATCTGTTACTATATATGAAGCAAAGTATATTACTCTTTCAAGATTTCTTGGTGATACATCTAGCATTAATGCTATTCTACTTGGAATTCCTTTAAAATACCAAATATGTGCAACTGGCGCAGCAAGTTCAATGTGTCCCATTCTTTCTCTTCTTACTTTTGCCTTTGTTACTTCAACACCACATCTATCACAAACTATACCTTTATATCTTACTCTTTTATATTTTCCACAATGACATTCCCAGTCTTTTG
>CAKOYU010000026.1 GCA_934130975.1 uncultured Clostridia bacterium
TAGATATTAATATATTACCAAAATCAATAATATATGTAATTTTATTTATGTCTTTGGTACTTATAATATCTTTAGTGATATCATCTATAAGTAGTTTAAAAAAGAACCCAAAGGAATTGTTAATTGATACAAAGTAACAATGCGCAGAAATTTGCAAGGCAAATTTCGCGCGCGAACAAAGACGCGGACTTTAAAATGTTCTAATAAGTGCCAATGTTATTAATGTCCGCTTTTGTTCTTCAAAGAAATAAATCATTATTAAAAAATATCATATTTCTGAATAATTCATTTTTATTATATATCCCTATTAAAATTCCCATTTGTATAATTAGAACCCTCAAGCTTTTTGCTAGACTTAACAACATCAATAATAGAATTTAATTCAGAAACAGATTCATCTAAAGCATCAATTCTAACATAATCAACCAGAACATCTTTATGCTCGATAGAAGTGATTTTGCTATTATAAATAGTTGTAACAGTATCAATATTATCAGGAATAACTCTAAACAAGAATCCAAGTCTATCTTTTAAGAAAAACTTAGAAGATGTAGAATTACACAAATGCTTGCAAGAAGTATAGCATTTATTAGTTTTTCCAAGCAAACAATAATTAGAATTCATAAGAGGAGTTCTTCCATAAACAATCAATTCCGTTTTTGGCATATTTGAAATTGAAGTAGAGCTTGTTCTAGAGTTAAGATTAGAACTGATTTTTTGTAAGTCTAATTTATTTAGTTCAGGTGATAAAGTTACTGTATTGCAAGGTAATTCTGCAATTGATAAATTGTTAAAAACATTAAAAGTATAATTGCAAATAAATTCGTAATCTCTATAATCTTTAAGTAACTCAAAATTTCCAATGTTAGAAATTACAAAACCTTTGATTTTGTAAGATTTTAATATACTTGAAAGGTTGTTTTTTATCAATTTATTATAATTATTTCTAATAATCGTTGGCAAATAAATGTATGTATCAAAGTTATTAGTAATACTAAATAAAGTACTTTCAAATCCCTTTAAAACAAAGAATTTAAAAGGAATATAAATTCTATCAACTTTTTTTAATTCTGAATAATCAATGTCAGGATTAATTAAATTTAGCAAAAGACTAATACCTTTTGGTGTGCTTGGCTTGAATTCAGACTCAGGCTTAGGCTCAGACTTAAAATTAGGCTCAGAGTTAGATTTAGAAGCAGAATCAAGCACCATTGAAGCTACAAGATTTTGCGAATCTAAAGTTCTACTAAAAGACTCGATTAATTTTTCTTCATATTCAGCAAGAGCCTGTCTTCTAAGTTCATTAATGCAACCAATTCCTTTAATAAATAAACCATCATCCAAATCGATATCAATATTTTTAAATTGAAAAGGAGTGTTGTTAGTTTTTGAAATTTGAGCAATTAATCGTTCCTTTGTAATAGGCAAATTTGTTGCAGGTTCAGGAATATTATTTGATTCCACAAAAACTGTAATTCCATTTTTATCGAATACAGTCAAACTAATAGGCTGATTTATTAGAACGTTCAATTTACAAGATAAATCAGTTTTACGAAGCTCCTTGTCAAGAGTATCAAGAGCTGACTTAGTAAGAGATTTATCAGACATTTTATAAAGCTTGTTTCCAACGAAAATATCACCTTTCATTCTACCAATTTTGATTTTATCACCAACATTTGCTTGAGGGATATTTTTATCTTTCAGCATTAGCTCCGAAATTGTATATAAAGAAGTCTCATGTTTCCTATTTTCTATAGCGATAGTATCTCCAACCTTTAGACTCGCATGGGTAGTAAATGTAATATGACCTTTGTTATTATTAAAATTAGAAACATTTCCAAGAAATATTCCCATATTATTTGATTTATCAGGATAAACTAAATCTCTATTAGCAGACCCAGATAAATGACCAGTTGAAAAGCCACCACGATTAAATACTTGTAATAAATCTTGTTTATCTTTCTCTTCAATATTGATAGCTAAATCTAAATATTTACGATAAATTCTTGTAACAGTAGCAACATACTCTGGAGTTTTCATTCTACCTTCAATTTTTAAACAAGAAACGCCAGCTTTAACCAAATCAGATAAATAATCTAATCCACACAAATCTCTAGGACTTAAAAGATAGCCTTTATCAATAGATGTAAGTTCTTCTAATTTATCTGGTGTAGAGCAAAGTAATTCATAAGGAAGTCTACAAGGTTGAGCACACTTGCCACGATTACCAGAACGACCACCAACCATGCTAGAAAATAAGCATTGGCCAGAATAAGAAATACATAAAGCACCATGTACAAAAACTTCAATTTCAACATCAGAATTTTTACAAATATATTCGATTTCTTGTAGCGAAAGCTCACGAGAAAGAACAACACGAGAAAAGCCGAGTTTTTGCAATTCAAGCACACCTTCTAGATTATGTACAGAAAGTTGAGTGCTAGCATGCACGGCAAGACCAGGGAAATTCTTAATCAAATATCTAGCAAGACCTAAATCTTGAACAATAATAGCATCAATGCCATACTTGTAAGCCTTTTCAGCTAAAGCAATAGCATCAGGTAATTCATCATTTTTAAGCAAAGTATTCAAAGTTAAATTAGTTTTAACACCACGAATCTTTGCATAAGAAATAGCATTTTTTAAATCATCATCACTAAAGTTAGAAGCAAAAGCCCTAGCACTAAAAGAGCTTGCACCAAAATAAACTGTATCTGCACCGTTTTGAACTGCAGATTTTAAACAATCAAAATCACCAACAGGTGATAAAAGTTCAACCATAATAAAATCTCCTTTTATATATTTGCGCATTTGGGACCGGTTCTGTTTTGCTCACTGCGCATTTGGGACCGGTTCTGTTTTGCTCACAAGACTGGTACTTTTTTGTACCCAAGACTGGTTCTATTTTGTTCCATAATTATATCACAAATGTATTTGTAACACAAATGTAATATAAAAATCGATGTCTAATGTTGACTAAAAAAGTAGGGAATGATATACTTATGTCGAGAAACTAGAAGAAAAATTTACCAAGAAGGAAAACAAAAGAGGTGTATAAAATGAAGAAGAATTATGTTATAAAGTTTTTATCGACAATGTTAATAATAACAATAATATTATATACAGTTATAAATCTAATAATCTGTGGAAATAAGTCATTTGCAACTATAAATCAGACTCAATCTACAGATATTAATTCTATTGATTCAAATAAATATTCACAGATTAAAGAAATGTTGCAAACACTTAAAAGCCAACATCCCAATTGGAATTTTAAAATATTATATACTGATATTGATTGGAATGAGGCTATTGCTAATGAATATACAGGTCATAAAGGTCAGCCAAGAAACTTAGCTCCAGCTAATAATAGCAAATATGATAGTACTTGGAGATGTGCTGTATGTGGTGATACTAAATATGATAATGGTAATTGGTATTGTGCTTCAGAGGCTGCTCTTGCATATATGATGGATCCAAGAAATTCGACAAATTATTCTGATATTTTTCAATTTATGCAATTGTCATATGCTGAATGCAATAGAGATTCGATAAAAAAAATGGCTTCAAATACTTTTTTGAATAATGATTCATACATAAATGCTCTTATTGATTCTGCAAAAAGATATAATGTTAATCCATATTATTTAGTTGGACGTATTTTGCAAGAACAAAGTAAAAACGGTTCTGCTATGTCTAATGGAAAAGGTCACAATGGTCAATATGTTGGATATTATAATGTTTTTAATATTGGTGCAAGTGGAAACGGAAAAGATGCGATTATATTAAATGGTTTAAGAAAGGCTCAATCTAAAGGATGGGATTCTATAGAAAAGTCAATTGCAGGTGGTACTGAAATAATTGCTGAAAGTTATATTTCTAAAGGTCAAGATACATTGTATTTCCAAAAATTTGATGTGGAAAATTCTGATGGGAATTTATATTGGCATCAATATATGCAAAATATTTTGGCTGCACAAAGTGAAGGTTCAACTTTAAGAAAGACTTTCGAGAGTGCTGGGGCAGTTGATGCTAATTATACATTTATAATTCCATTGTATGAGAATATGCCTGCCACAAAGGCTGTAAGACCTTCTGAGAGTAATACTCCAGTAACTACAGATTTGGTAAAAGTTAATGTTAATAATACTCTTACTTTAAGAAGTGGAGCTAGTAAGTCTTCTTCTAAAGTAGGAACTTTACATAGAGATGAGGTAATTACAAGAATTTCTAAGGCTTCAACTAAAGTTGATGGGACTTATTGGGATTATGTTATGAAGTCTGATGGTACTAAGGGCTATGCTGCTAGAGAAACTTATGATTATGAACCTGAATATAAGTTGTATTTGGTTCCGGTTAACCAAAATAATAATACAACTCCAGTTCAACCGGAGAATAATCAGAGTGTGGTTAAAAATGATAAAGTGAAGGTTAATAAAGATTCGCATCAGGTAATTACAGTGCCTAATGCTACTGGTAATGATTTTGCTAATTTGATTGGCGAAAATGTTACGGTAAAAAATGCTAGTGGTCAAGTTATGGGCTTAAATGATAAATTGGCAACTGGTTGTACAATAAATGATACTTATTCTGTTGCAGTTCTTGGGGATGTTAATGGAGATGGAGACATAGATACAGGGGATACATTTTTATTAAAACTTGTAGTACTAGGGCAGAGAAAGTTGGATAATAAATGTTTCTTTAGTGCAGGTGATGTTAATCAAGACGGAGAGATAGATACAGGGGATACATTTTTATTAAAAAAACAAATTTTAAATATATCTAATATAACATTATAAAGGAGAAGTAATATGAAGAAAAAGGTTTTTAGTATTTTATTTGCAATAATTTTAATATTTGCAATAAAGAATACATGTCAAGCAGCTAATGCTAGCATATCATGTGATGATAATGCTACTGTTGGAAAACCAATGACAATAAAAGTAACAGGTAGTGGAGTTCAATGGAATTTAGAGCTAAAAGCGAATGGAAAATCTATTGCACAAAGTAGTGAATTGGATAATGTAAATGGAAATAAAAGTATAGCATTTTCTGGAACTTATACACCAGAAAGTGAAGGAACTGTTGAGTTTTCGTTGACGGGAAGTGTAACTGAAATGTCTGATGGAAAAACTATAAAAAGTTTTTCACCAAAGTCAGTAGCAGTAAAAGCTAAAGAAACAGCATCAACCCAAAACAACTCATCAAGCAACAATCAATCAAATGGAAAAACACAAAACAATACAAGCACAAACGCTTCAAATAGCACAGCAACAGCAAGCAAATCAACAGAAGCAAGACTAAAAAACATGGGAATAAAAGAAAAAGCATATGACTTTACAGGATTCAAAAGAGACAGAAAAGAATACAGTATAGAAGTACCAAACAAAATTACATCATTAACAGTATATGCAACACCAGTTGATTCAAAAGCAAAAGTAGCAGGAACAGGAAAAGTAACACTAAAAGAAGGAGACAACACAGTAACAGTAACAGTAACTGCAGAAGCTGGAAATACAGAAACATATAATCTAAAAATTAAAAGAAACACATCAGCTGAAGATGCATCTGGTGACACTGATGAAACACAAACAGACAATGTATCAGGAGCATTTGGATTATCAAGCTTAGACATAGATGATGTAAACTTGAGACCAGAATTTGATACAGAAATTTATCAATACACAATTGATTTAAAACAAGATTTAAGCAAATTAGAAATAGAAACAATTCCAACAGCAGATGATACAACAGTAGAAATTTTTGGAAATGAAAATTTACATGAAGGTGAAAACCTAATTACAATATTAGTTAAAAACAAAAAAACAGGTCAAACAGCAACATATCAAATAACTGTAAACAAAACTTTATCAGCAGATGAAGGTAATGGAAGTGAGCAAGTTGAAGAATTCAGTTGGTTAAAACCATCAACATGGGGAAAAGAAGAAATTATAAAAGCAATAATTATAGCAGTTTTGACAGTTTTAATTATTATAGCAATAATTTTGAAAGTTAAATTAGTAAAAGAAAAAAAAGCTGAAAATAGTATAGATTTTCCTGGGGCTGATGAGCTAGATAAAGCAATAGCTGAACATCAAGAATTATCTGATTGGGATGAAATGGATGATATTGATAATATGGATGAATCTGATAGTTTTGAAGATGCTAATTATTGGCAACAAGATAACGAAAATGAAGATTTGGACAATGAATTAGATCATACTGATACAAATTATTTAGAAGAGATTGCAAGAAGCAGAAAATATGATATGGATTATCAAGATGATTTTGATGACAAGCCTAAGAAAAAGGGAAGAGGTAAACATTTTTAAAATTTGCATTATTATGTGAATTATGCTATAATTGCTTAAGTAACCATTAATGTTGCCTTTGAAAAAAATCGGAGGCACAGTCCTCCGAGCAAGTACAAGGAGGATTTTACATGTCAACAACAGAATTTGCTAAGGTTTGGAACAATGAGGTAAAAACACTGGCACAAGCCTGCATCGAAGAACCACGGATAGTAGATCTCATGAAAAGAGGAGAGTATTACCAGATGAACAAAGAAGAAACGGAGTACATGAACGGCGCCAAAGAAAAATATAAGGACGTGTGGGGAATGTACAGTATTTCTGAAATGATAGACAAAGTAGAACAGGCATTAGCTGATCAACAAGAAGCTCGAGCTATAATTGCTTGCAACAATGTCTATGTGGTTCTTGATAGTAATGAATACTTTAAGTATGTGTTCAATGGAGATGAAAATAATGAGGAGTGGAAGAAAAGAAAAGCTCTTCGAGATGGTCTAAAGAAAATCTTTGAGATGATTTAAAGTTCTAAAATGTTGTAAAAAGAGCCTAGATGTATTTGTATACATTTAGGCTCTTGGCAGTTATTTTTTATACTTGATAAATATTTATTCATATAGAGTTTTTTGAAAAATTGTGATGGAGCGATTGATTGGAAAGAAAAATAAATATTGAAAGAATTTAAAGGAGTATGGATACCATATGAAATATTAACAGATATAAAATTAAATGATAAAGAAAAATTTGTTTATTCGATGATTCTGTATTTGAGTAAAGAAAAAGAATGTATAATGTCAAATTCATATATAAGCGAATTATTAAATATTACAAAAATACAAGCATCAAGAATAATTAATTCACTGAAGAAAAAAGGATATATAAAGGTAGATATAATTTATAAAGAAAATTCAAGGGAAATAGCATTAAGAAAGATTACACTTATATACAAAAATGTTAATACCTATAAACAAATCAATACTAGCCATATTAACACAAATGTTAAAGAGATAATAAATAATAATAAAAATAAATATGTTATATAGATTTATCGATTTATATTGGCTTTTTTCTGATAGGAAACGAGACGTCTATGTGACTACTCAGAAAATAAATAGCACCCTGCTAAAAGCCACGCTTTTAGGCAGTTATAAGGATACGAGATGTCTCCCTGATCCTGCAGTATTGTGAAATAATTGATTTTCAATTTCCAAGCTCTTAATATTTTAACATAGTTATTAACAATTATATAAAATAAAAAACAACCTAAAACAATTTACAAAAATTGACAGAAGTGTTGAATTTCCAGATTTTTTATGATAAAATGATACACAAAGGAAAAATAACATGGAAAAAATAATCGAAGGAATGGGAAAAATAGAATTTGGAAGATTCTATAATAACGAGAATAAAATTATTTCTTCTTTAGATGAGTCACCAATTATAGATAGTAAAAAAATACAAACTATTTCATCAGTTCAGTTAAAAGAATTGCTTGATAATGATTACATCTTTAATCTTATATCTCATAGAAATAAGATTATTGTGTATAGTACTAATCCTATCAATTTATTATCTAAATATAGATTTGATATATTTGTGAAGTATTACTATGTTAAATCATATATTGAAAATTATGATTTAACAGAAGCTAAAAAGATATATTTATCACATATAAAAGCATTTAATAATTTTCATGAACCTGATGGCAGAAAAAACAATGCAAAAGATTTTATAATAAAGTTTAATTCCCTTATAGAAAACATCAAATCTTGCAAGAATTTAGATAAAACTATAATTCCAATTAGTACAACAGGAATACCTATTGATGGAGCTCACAGAATTGCAATTGCTTTATATTTTGATTTAAAAATACAATATTGTGTATTTGATTTGTTAGATGGAAAATATGATGAAATATTTTTCTTACAAAGAGGAATGCCCTATAAATACGTTAAAGAAATAAAAGACTTATCTAAAAAAATACTAAAATAAATATGATAATAACCAATGATGAAGATTTAACTTAATGTTATGTCTTCATTTTTGCATAAGGAGGAAAGATTATGAGCTTAATAGTATGTTATATAATTTTAATTTTTGAGGTTTTTACAGGATTTTGGTGCTTGTATAGAAGTTTTAAATATATTTGTAACCAAAATAAAAAAACTAAAAATAAAATGGAACTAAATGAAAAGAAACCCAATATTCTTATTGTTATTCCTTGCTTGAGAGAACAAGATATAATTATTCAAACATTAAATTATTTTTTAGAATTAACTAATGATTTAGATAATGTCAAACTTTTAGTTGTAACAACGCAAAAAGAAGAATTTGAAAAAGAAAATAATTTACACTTAAAAGACCAGTTTATAAAAGATGTTAAAAGTAATATGGAATTACAAAAACTAATTAACAAGTACAATAAAATATTATCTACAAATGAAATTAAGAAAATTTTAAAGTGTAGCAAGTTAGAAAATATAGAAGAAATCATAAACAATAAAATCCAGAAATTCCAAACTACTAATACTTTAATAGAAGAATTTATAATTCAAAACCATTTGAAAGAAAGAATATATCATTTTCACTATCCTGATACCAAAGGAATAATGGCAGATCAATTAAATTATGTATTAAATAACTTTGAATTTAAAGATGAAAAAAATTATTACTTTTCAGTTTATAATGCTGACAGTATTCCTAATAAAAATACAATTAAAGAAGTTTTAGAAACTATAAATGAAAATGATGAGCCTAAAGTTATACAACAATATTCTGTTCCAATAAGTAATTGGAATGAGTTATCTAATTTAATGAAAGGATTTTCTATATATCAATCTAATTTTGAACTTAGGTATGGATTAATAAATTCATATTTTCCTAACGAATTATTGTATACATATGTAGTCGGACATGGCATGTATATTAGAGTTGATTTATTAAAGAAAATTGGTGGATTTGAAACTAAATATTGGTGTGAAGATATATATATGAGTTATGTGCTAAGAAATAAAGGTATATCGATTTATCCAATAAAGACATTAGAAATTATGCAATCTCCACAGTATTTATCTATACTAACGAAACAAAACGCAGTATGGTTTAAGACCTCGTTTGAATGTTTGAAAATTTTTAAAGATGTTTTTAATCAAAATAGAAAATTAAATTTAAATAGTATAGGGTGGTTAATACAAAGAATAAGAATGAATATAACATGGCTTGGTTTGCCATTAGCATTTTTATATACAATTATAATATCTATTTTGAATAAAAATATTATATTGTTTGTATTATCTATACTGTCATATTTTGTAATGATTCTGCTAGAATATGGAAGCACTATTAAGTTAATTGAAAAATTGACGGAAACAACTTTGAAAAACAAAATCAAAATTTTGTGTAATACAATATTAGCAACTTCTATTTCAAATATAGGACCAATATATTCTTTAGTATCACGAAAGAAAGAAAAATATAAAACAGTAAGGTAGGAGTAAATATGAATAGAGGAAAGATAATTGTAGTAGAAGGACCTTCTAATTCAGGCAAAACAACAACTTGCCAGAACATGAAAAATTATGCTGATTGTATAGTAATTGATGAATGTATGATATATGAAAAAAATCCTCCTAGACCATCTCAAAATTATGAACAAGAAATACAAAATCAATTGTTCTTCTTCGAAGTAGAAAGACGAAGAATGAAGAAAGCAACCACACTTGCTTTAGAAGGAAAAAATGTTATTTTGGACAGATGTGCGTTATCTACAGTAGCAATTAGTTATGCATTTGAAAAATTAGGAAAATATCCAACTTTTAAACATGCAATGCGGTCAATATGAAAAATTGTTTAAAGACCGTACACTGTTACAACCAGATGAATACATATTTTTATACGCCAATAATGATAGTATAATGCAAAGAAATAAAACAAGAGGAAAAGAATTATCAAAATCATGGATTGATACTTCTTTCACAGATTATCAAAATGAATTTTATGAAACAGTATCAAAAAAAATACCTAATAGTAGAAGAATATCTACTGCTGGAAAAGATAAAATGTATGTAAGTAGAATCATTGCACAAATTTTAAATGTTCAAGAATTAACTGATAGAAATATATAAAAAGCATTGCTAAAAATATATAAGTATAATAAAATGTAAAAAACATATAAATTTTAGTTATATTAATAGGAGGAATGAATATGGCAACGTTTTATTTAATTAGACACGGTAAACCAGATTATACATATGGAGATACACACGGATTTATAGGACAAGGACATGATTTTGCACCATTGGAAAAAGATAGAATAAAAGATGTTATAGAAACATCAAAAGATACTAGATTAAAAAATGCACAAATTATTGTAGCTTCACCATATACAAGAGCATTGCAAACAGCTAGTATAATATCCAAAGAAACAGGACTTGAAATTGTGGTCGAGCCAGATATAAGAGAATGGCAACCAGACCTTACATATCAATACAAAAATAGTGATGAAATGAAAGAATACTATAAAGATTATATTGAAAATAATGGAGTTTATCCAACCAATGAAAAAAGGAAATGGGAAACAAAAAAACAATTAAAGAATAGAGTTATGTCTGTTATTGATAAATATAAAGAAAAATATGATACAATAATTGTAGTTGCTCATAAAATGGCTTTTCAATCTATTTGTGATTGTGGAGACATGAAACCTGCTGAAATTTTTGAGACTACTTTTTAAATTAAACTGGAAATGGAGAAAAAGTAATGAATGAATATTTTGAAAATTTAAATGAAACAATAAAAGAATATTTTAAAGTATTATCAGATGAAATACCGGACTTTTTATATGACTATATAAATACGAAGCCAATGCAAAGGATAGGAAAAATTGGCTGTGGATGTGGAACAGACTATACTAAAATATTTAATAATAAGTTTTTCTATTCAAACCTAGACCATAGTATAGGAGTTGCTTTAATTATTTGGAACTTTACAAAAAATAAAAAGCAAACAATTGCAGGACTTTTTCATGATATTAGTACACCTGTATTTAAACATTGTATTGATTTTATGAATGGAGATCACGAAACACAGGAATCTACTGAAGAGTTAACAACATATATGATAAAAAATTCAAAAGAAATAATGGAGTTGCTAGAAAGAGATAATATAAAAGTAGACGAAGTAGATGATTATCATATATATCCAATAGCAGATAACGATACTCCAAAATTATCAGCAGATAGATTAGAATATACTTTCACTAATGGTCTATATTTTAAAGAAGTTTGGAATGTACAAAAAATCAAGGAAATTTACTCTAATATCGAAATACAAATAAACGAGGACAATATACAAGAATTAGGATTTAAAGATAAAAATATAGCAGAAGAATTCATAGTTGGTGCAAGTCAACTATGGCCATTATGGGTATCAAATGAAGATAAACTAGCTATGCAATTTTTAGCAGATACTGTAAAGAAAATGTCTGAAGAAAATCTTTTAACTAAAAAGGATTTATATACTTTATCTGAAAAAGAAGTAATAAATAAAATAGAAAATTGTAATAACGAAAAAATTTCAAAGTGTTTCAAATTATTTAGAAAATCAAGCAAAATATCAGAAAGCGATTTTCCTGTTTTTGATAAATATTGCGTTAGCATAACTGCTAAAAGAAGGTATATAGTTCCATTGGTAGAAGATGCAGATTCCTATAGGAGAATAAATGTTGTTTCTAATCTTGCTAAAGAAAAAATAGATAATTATTTACAGTTTAAAACTAAAAAGTATGCATATTTAGATTTTGATTTTTAATTATATACAATGTTATAGCTCAAAAGAAATGATAATTATGTTTTATACATAATTATCATTTTTTGCGTTTATATAATTTTATTAAGAAAAATTCCCCATTAAAAAAATAAAAAGTGTTCTTATAATGAAATCACAAATAACAAATATGTGCAAATTTATTTAACTAAAGAAGAATTGGAAAAAAAGAAACCAGAGAATTAACTGATAATGTATGATAACATACGAGACGTAGGCAATATCAGGTCATGTGAGGAGGAAAAAATGACAGTTGCACGGATATTGTAGATTGTCTAGAGATGAAGATAAAGAAAATTACTCAAGCATAGAAGAACAAAAAAGAATTATTAAAGATTATGCTTCTTGATGAATTTAAAAATATGCAAAAAAACTTAATTTTAGTTTCTGAAATGGGTGGAAGTTATGATGTACTAAATGATAGGGATGATACGATTGGAATTAATTGAAATAAAACAAGGCAAAAAAGAAGATAATAAAATTAAGTTACAAAACAAATTAAATATTCTAAATGAAGAATATAAAATGTTAGTTAATCAAAAAATTAAAGAACTGGCATCTGCTAATAATGAAATGGCTAGAGAGATTATTGAAAATACATATAAAGAACTAGAAGAAGAAAAAAGGCAGAATATAAGTTATTTACAAATAGTTATTGAAAGCAATGAAAAGAAACAGTTAGAAGAAAAAGCAAATAAGTTAAAAACGGCAGTAGAGTATTTTGATGAAAGTATAAAATCAGAAGTGCCTAATAGAATGATTTTACAAATGCTCATAGATAAAATTTATATAAATAGAGAGAAAATGGCACAAGCCTGCATCGAAGAACCACGGATAGTAGATCTCATGAAAAGAGGAGAGTATTACCAGATGAACAAAGAAGAAACGGAGTACATGAACGGCGCCAAAGAAAAATATAAGGACGTGTGGGGAATGTACAGTATTTCTGAAATGATAGACAAAGTAGAACAGGCATTAGCTGATCAACAAGAAGCTCGAGCTATAATTGCTTGCAACAATGTCTATGTGGTTCTTGATAGTAATGAATACTTTAAGTATGTGTTCAATGGAGATGAAAATAATGAGGAGTGGAAGAAAAGAAAAGCTCTTCGAGAGGGTCTAAAGAAAATCTTTGAGATGATTTAAGGTTCTAAAATGTTGTAAAAAGAGCCTAGATGTATTTTTATACATTTAGGCTCTTGACAGTTATTTTTTATACTTGATAAATATTTATTCATATAGAGTTTTTTGAAAATTTGTGATGGAGCGGTTAAGCAACAGCTTACGAACTAAGTTCTCTTTATAGAAATATTATATATGAATTATTATTAAATTTCAATGGTAGTGTAGAAAAATTTAACGACTAATGGTATAATTTTTTTAGCTAGTTAATTATAA
>CAKOYU010000027.1 GCA_934130975.1 uncultured Clostridia bacterium
AATTGTAACATCTTCACTTTCCTTTCTCTTCAAATATTATTATTTTACTATGTATTTGTGACTTTTATGTGAAAAATTTGAATTAAATTAATTTTATGACTAAATAAAGGATTATATATAAATATTTTGAAAACCTTACTGTCGCAACCAACAGATTGTAAAACTTTATTAGTAAAACTCTTGTCAACCACTATTATTTATGTTAATATATAGTTGGTAACGTACTTTGAAAATTAAATAGGTTAGATTATAAGGAGGGAAAAATATGCTAAATAAGTATAATCCGAAAATCAAAAAAATAAATAAAGAAGATTCAGGTGAAACTTCTTACGACATATTAATAAACGGAAAATCTTTTGACAAAGTAAAGGCTATTTATAAATGCAACTGCAAAAAATGCCCAAATAAATTTATATCTAGGTGCCCATATTATTTGGATCCCGAAAAAAACTTTACAATAAAAAACGATTGTATCTATCGTTATTTTTCAATACTTAATCGGTTATTATTTCATTATATTATTTGTATGCCATTAACCCTATTTATAGTTTTGTTAAAATACTTTTCCATCATAAAGTGCATACTTGCTGCCTTATTAGTATCAGCTGTTTTAGTTTTACTTTATTGTCTATATGCTCATATATCAGTATATGCCAAAAGACGCTTGTTATATTCCTCTCTTCTAAAAAAAGAAAAAAGAGAAAATATACTAAAAAGTAATCGTTCTGAACTATTCAAAAATTCAGACCACCAGCAAAAAGAATAAACAATAATTAAGCAATATTTTCTAACCTATTTAACCCGCAAGCATATTTTACTTGCGGGCTTTTCTTTTATCCTATAACTTTATTATCTATTTCCTCTTGAATTTTTGAAACAAATTCCTCCACCTTCATTGTTCCAATATCTCCATCTTTTCTAGAACGAACTGCAACAAGATTTCCTTCTTGTTCTTTTGCTCCAAGAACTAGCATATATGGAACCTTTTCAAGTTGAGCTTTTCTGATTTTGTATCCAATTTTTTCATTAGATTCATCTAATTCAACTCTAACTTTATGTTTCTTTAATTCAGTTTCAACTTGTTTTGCATATTCAACTTGATTATCTGTAATAGGTAATATTTTTACTTGTACAGGTGATAACCATACTGGGAATAATCCTTTAGTTTCTTCAATCAAGAATGATATAAATCTATCAGAAGACCCTAGTATTGCTCTATGGATTACTACTGGTCTATGTTCTTTGTTATCTTCTCCTATAAAGCTTAAATCAAATCTTTCTGGTAATGCAAAATCTAATTGACAAGTTGGTATTGTTATATCATGATTTAATGCTGTTTTTATTTGAATATCAATCTTTGGTCCATAGAATGCAGCTTCTCCTTCTGCTTCATAGAAATCAATATTCATATCTTTTAATATAGCTCTTAATTGTGCTTCAGCTGTTTCCCACATTTCATCATTGTCAATGTATTTTTCTTTGTTATTCTTGTCTCTTAATGATAATCTGTATTTAAATGAATCTGCAGAAAATCCAAAATCTTTTTGATATACTTCTTTAATTAATGTTAATACATTTCCAACTTCTTCTTTTATTTGATCTGGTCTAACAAATAAGTGAGCATCATTTTGACACATTTGTCTAACTCTCTCTAAACCGCAAACAGCTCCACTATTTTCATATCTAAAGTCATTTGCGAGTTCTCCAATTCTGATTGGCAAATCTCTGTAAGAACGTGTTTTGCTCTTATATATCAACATATGATGAGGACAGTTCATTGGTCTTAATACCATCTCTTCATTATCCATTTTCATTGCTGGGAACATATCATCTTTGTAGTGATCCCAATGTCCACTTGTTTTGTATAATTCTACATTTGCAAGACATGGTGTATATACATGGTCATATCCTAATTCAATCTCTTTGTCTTGAATATATCTTTCTAATGTTCTTCTTATTGTTGCACCATGTGGTAAATACATTGGAAGTCCTGAACCCACTAATTCATGAGTCATAAATAATTCTAGTTCTTTTCCTATTTTTCTATGATCTCTTTCTTTAGCCTCTTCTAATAGTTTCAAATATTCTTCTAATTGGCTTGCTTTTGGATAAGAAACTCCATAAATTCTTTGTAACATTTTATTTTTTTCGTCGCCTCTCCAATAAGCTCCTGATGTTGATAGTAATTTAACTGCTTTTACTTTTCCTGTACTCATTAAATGAGGTCCTGCACATAAATCTACATATTCTCCTTGTTTGTAGAATGAGATTACTTCTCCTTCTGGCAATTCTTCTATTAATTCTACTTTGTAACTTTCTTTAGCTTCTTTCATTAATTTGATTGATTCTTCTCTAGAAAGCTCAAATCTTTCAAGTGGCAAGTCTTCTTTTATTATTTTCTTCATTTCTGCTTCTATTTTTTCAAAGTCTTCTTCAGAAAATCTGTGTTCTGTATCAAAATCATAATAAAATCCATTTGCTATTGCTGGACCTATTGCTAATTGTACATTTGGAAATAATCTTTTTATTGCTTGTGCCATTATATGTGCAGTTGTATGCCAATATGCCTTTTTACCTTCTTCACTATTTTCAAATGTGCATATATTTAATGAACAATCTTCATTTAATTCATATCTTAAATCTTCTACTTTTCCATTTACTTCTCCACATGTTGCCATTCTTGCTAATCCTTCGCTTATTTGTTTAGCTACTTCTAATATTGTTTTTCCATTTTCTACTTCTAGAACTTTTCCGTCTTTTAATGTTACTTTTATCATTTTAAATTCCTCCTTTATTTATTGAAACCGTATTTTATTTTGGGTATAAAAAATACACTCCTATAGACTTTATGCCTATAGGAGTGTTTATACACGGTTCCATCCCATTTTTAACTTAATTTGATTTAACGCATCTGAACGTCTAGCTTATTCACTAGAAACTTAAAGAGCTAGTTTTTCAAATACGTTTTCTTAGATTAGCTTTCAGCCTTTGACTAATCTTCTCTTTTAGAAACCTTTATTTTACTTTTTCTCTTATATGTTTTTGTATTGGTTTATTTTCTTATATGCAAATATTGCTATTACTGCTAATACTGTTATTGCAACTCCCATCATAGTATTTTCTTTTAAACCAGCTTTTGGTAAACTTGTATTATAATTGCTCGTATTAGCTACTGCATTTGTGTTTGTGTTAACAGTTGCATTTGTTGTGGTTGTGTTTACATTATTAGTATTTGTGGCAGTATTAATATTTGTGTTAGTGTTAGTGTTTGTATTTGTATTTGTATTTGTGCTAGTGTTTGTATTTGTATTTAATTGATTTGTTGTATCTTCCCAAAAATCAACTGTTGAATTTGAATCTGCAGCAAATACATTACTTGTCATTGCTACTAAAACTATACCAATTGTTAAAACTACCATTAATTTTAATATTTTTTCTTTTCTCATTTTCATACCTCTTTCTTTTCAATATTTATCTATAGTATTTATCTCTCAATAATAGTTATACTACATTTTTCATTAAAATGCAAGTTTTTTTACACATTTTTATAATTTTTTAACATTTTTTGTTACAATTCACAGCAAGTAATTTTAAGATGAAGATTGCGACACCAAGGTATTAAAAAAGAATATATTATTAATTTATAAAAGTATTTATTATAAGCTGTGAATTGTAACCATTTTTATATTTTAAATATTAATTATACATTAAATTTAAATAAAACTACATCTCCATCTTGCATTATGTATTCTTTACCTTCTTGTCTAACCAATCCTTTTTCTTTTGCAGATACCATTGAACCTTCTCTTATTAAATCATCATAAGAAACTATCTCTGCTTTTATAAAGCCTCTTTCTATATCTGAATGAATCTTTCCTGCAGCTTTAGGTGCCTTAGTATTTTTCTTTATTGTCCATGCTCTTACTTCTGGTTCTCCTGCTGTTAAAAATGACATTAATCCTAATAAATCATAACTTTTCTTTATTAATTTATCTAATCCTGATTCTTCTAAACCTAATGCTTCCAGCATTTCTTTTTTATCATCATCTTCTAGTCCTGATAATTCTTCTTCTATTTTTACACATAAAGGTATAACTTCTGCATTTTCTTTTTTTGCATATTCTTCTACTTGTTTTACCATTTCTTGATTTTCTGCATCATTTATTTGTTCTTCTGAAATATTAGCTATATATATAATTGGTTTTGCAGTTAACAAAAACATTTCTTTTAACATTTCTTGTTCATCTTCATTGTATTCTAGTGCCCTTGCTGGAATTCCCTTTTCTAAATTTTCTTTTAATCTTTCTATAAAATCAATTTCAGCTTGATATTTTTTATCTGCTTTTAATCCTTTTTTTGCTTTATCTAATCTTTTATTTAGTGTTTCCATATCTGCAAAAATTAATTCTAAATTTATTGTTTCTATATCTCTTAGTGGATTAACACTTCCATCTACATGTATTACATTTGAGTCTTCAAAGCATCTTACTACTTGTGCAATTGCATCTACTTCACGTATATGTGATAAAAATTTATTTCCAAGGCCTTCACCTTTGCTTGCTCCTTTTACAAGCCCTGCTATATCAACAAATTCTACAACTGCTTTTGTTACTTTTTGTGGTTTATACATTTCTGCTAACTTATCTACTCTTTCATCCGGAACTGCTACAACTCCAACATTTGGTTCTATTGTGCAAAATGGATAATTTGCACATTCAGCTCCTGCTTTTGTTATACTATTAAACATTGTACTTTTTCCTACATTTGGTAATCCTACTATCCCTATTTTCATTTTACAACCTTCCTTCGATATTTCTAATAAAATATATTATAACAGATATTTTTCTTTTTATAAATAGTTTTTTCAAAATATATTCAAAAACTTGTGTTTTATGTAAAATTGTGTTAAAATTATTGAGTCACATGTTAACTTTAACCATACAATAATTATTGGAGGAAACACAATGAGTAGAATTTTTGAAACTAATTACAACAAAAACATTTGGAACATTTCAGGTAACAGTGCAAAAGGATATATCTTTTCTAAAAAAGACTCTTCTCTCACGTATTCAATCAAAGGCAATATCCTTGGATTTGAACAAGTAAAATGTGTAGAAGATACTTTTTTGATATATTCTCGGATTTCCTGGACTAAATCCAAAGTTGCTAGAATCAAACTAATGGATGGCAAGATAATAGAAGAATATAGTCATAACTTTGAAAAAATCGACTTTATTAGTCACGATTTTATTCTTTTTGACAGGAATTCTTCCTTGTCTGCACTTCTATATTCAATTAGCATGAATCATGAGTTAGTAGAGGTTAATTTTATTGAACCTATGTCACATCATAGTCGTGATGCTATGATGTCTAAATCTCGCAACATAGAATTAGTATATACGGAGGATACATCTTATCCGGCCTATCTAAAAGTTGAATATACACTCTTTTCAGAGTATATAAAAGCATATATTCAGCTCTTGGTAGATCCTATAACATTAAAGCCACTTTCTCCGGCATACAGTACTCTTAGAGGAAAATATGTTCCGTTCAATAATGAGCTTACTTTAACACATATATTCAAAGAAGATCGTGCTAATATTATAATACTTGAACAGGAATTAAAGAAAAATTTCATCACTGAGAATAAGCGTGATGATTCTGAGTTGATTCAGATGATTAAGATTAAACAGTAATATTTTCTACTACATAAATAGCCCTCATGCAATTGAGGGCTTTTATCATTTTTATATCGTATAATTTAAAATCTTGTTTTTTGCATCAAATCATGCTAAAATCATTATATATTGGAGGTAACGCTTTGTTAGAATATACCGTTATAAATAATAAATATCAAACAATTAATCAAATATTAAAACAAGAATTTCATATATCTGCAAGACTGCAACAAAAACTAATTCATCAGCATCATGTGTTTTTAAACTCAAAAATCGTTGATACCCGCTCAGCGGTCTCTTTAAATGATATTATTACAGTTGATTTAAATTTCAATGAAGAAAGTGAAAATATAATTCCTACAAAAATACCACTTAATATCATTTATGAAGATGAGTACTTTCTTATTTTAAATAAACCCGCAGGAATTGCCGTCCATCCATCAATTTTACATTATACTGATAGTCTTGCTAATGGTGTTAAATTTTATTTTGAGAGTATTGGACTAAAACGAAAAATTCGTCCAATAAATAGGCTAGATTTAAATACTTCTGGCATAATTATTTTTGCCAAAAACGAATATGTTCAAGAATGTTTAATTAAGCAAATGCAAGATCACACATTCCAAAAATATTATATTGCATTTGTAGAAGGAACTTTTACTAATAAAGAAGGAACAATCAATTTACCTATTGATAGAAAGGAAAATAGTATTATTGAAAGATGCATTTCTGAAAATGGTCAAACTGCAATTACTGACTATAAAGTATTATCTGAATATGCTGATTTTTCAACAGTAGAATGTCATTTACAAACTGGACGTACACATCAAATCCGCGTACATATGTCTGCAATTGGTCATCCTTTGTTAGGAGATACTTTATATGGTAATTCTTCTAATTTAATTAATAGACAAGCTTTGCACAGCTACAAAATTTCTTTTATTCATCCTATTGCAAAACAAATTATGTCTTTTTGTTGTGATTTACCTGATGATATGAATTCGCTATTCATGTAAAAAGAGAGAAATTATATTCTCTCTTTTTTCATTTATTCAATATTATAAGTAAATCTATAAGCCGGGTTCTGTCATTCAAAATAGTCATTTATCTAGAACATATATTGCTATATGTTTCAAGCCACGCAATTCAGAAGGTGCCGAGCAGGCTTAATCTTCTACTTAGGTGTTGCTCCAGATGGGGTTTACACTGACCCAGTATGTCACCATACCAGCGGTGAGCTCTTACCTCGCCTTTTCATCCTTACCTATACTTTAAAAAGAACTTCAGAAATTTACATTTCCTTGAACAAAAGTTATAGGCGGTTATTTTCTGTTGCACTTTCCTTAAGGTTTCCCTCACTAGACGTTATCTAGCATCATTGCTCTATGGAGCCCGGACTTTCCTCTCGTAATTCCTTTCGAAATTTACCAGCGACTATTCAATTTACTCGTTTTCTATTATAGCATGTTTAGCTTGACTTGTAAAGAAAAACTAAATCCATTCGCCATATTTTTTGATATATATTTTCTTTGCCCATCCAGCTACTATGCAATATAATATTGGAACTCCTATTATAATTGAAAAGTATTTAGGTGCAAGTGCTGTTAATCCTATAGATTTTCCTATAAATGTGAATGGTACTATCATTCCTATTATACTAAGTGCAATTGATGATATATATACTGCTTTTGATGCATGACTTTGTATAAATGGTTTCTTTGCAGTTCTTATAACATGCATTCCAACTAAATTAGAGACTATACTATAGGTAAACCATGTTGTTTGGAAAACTGCTACTTCATGTGCTTTGAATACAAACCATATTAATGCAAATACAATTAAATCAAAACATGAACTTAATGGTCCCATAAACAGCATAAAGTGTTTTAAACCTTTTACATCAAACTGTTTTGGTTTGTTTAAATATTCTTCGTCTACATTGTCTAATGGTAAAGTTAGTTGTCCAAAATCATAAAGTAATCCCTCCACTAACAATTGTATAGGTGTTTCTGGTAAGAATGGAAGTAGTACACTTGCAATTATAACTGACATTACTTCTCCAAAATTGAAGCTTGCTGCAAGTTTAATATATTTCATTAAATTTGCATAAGTATGACGTCCCTCTTTTACACCATCAAGTAAAACGTGTAAATCTTTTTCTAGTAATATTATATCTGCAGATTCTTTTGCAATATCAACTGCTGTATCAACTGAAATTCCTACATCTGAATTTACAAGTGATGGACTATCATTTATTCCATCTCCCATATATCCTACTACATTTCCACTATCTCTTAATAATCTAACTATACGAGCTTTTTGGATTGGTGAAAGTTTTGCAAATATATTTGTCTTTTTCAATAATCTTTTTACACCTTGATCTGGTAATTTATCTATTTGCGCTCCTGTAACAATTTGTTTTGATTTTATACCAACCTTTTCACATACACATCTTGTTACCTCTACATTATCACCTGTTAAAACTATAACTCTTATTCCATTTTTTCCAAGTTTTTCGATAGAAGATTTAGCTGATTCTTTTGGTGGATCAAGAAATCCTATAAATCCCATAAGAACCATATTCTTTTCATCTGTCACATCAAATCCGTCTGTTTTATTTAAATCATTTTTCTGACATACTGCAACAACACGAAGTCCTTGCTTATTTAATTCTTTTGCAATTTTCTTAATATTTTCTTTTATAGCATTTGTAATAGGTTCGACTTTTCCTTGATAATCTATTAATGTACATATTCCTAAAATTTCTTCTACTGCACCTTTTGTAATTAATTGTGTTTTACTTCCATCATTTACTATTACAGAAAGTCTACGTCTTGAAAAGTCAAATGGTATTTCATCAACTTTATTGTATTTTGTAGATATTTCATCTAAATTATGTTCTATTCCACGGTTTATTACAGCTTCATCTATATTGCTTCTTAAACCTGTTTGAAAATATGCATTTAGAAAAGCATGTTTTAATACTCTAAAATCTTCATTTCCCATAACATCTAGATATTTTTCTAGTACAATCTTGTCTTCTGTTAATGTTCCTGTTTTGTCTGTACACAAAATATTCATAGCTCCAAAACTTTGAATAGAATCTAGTTTCTTTACTATTGTCTTTTTCTTAGACATTCGTAAAGCTCCTTTTGATAATCCTGATGATAGAATTACTGGTAATAGTAGTGGTGTTATACATATTGCTATTGCTACCGCAAATGTAAATGATGTTATTATACTATGTTTTTGAACAGTTAATATAAATACAATAGGTATTAATATAAGCATAAATTTTATTAGTAGTTTACTTATATTTTCTATTCCTTTTTGAAAAGCTGTTTTAGGTTTACCTGTTGTTAAAGTATGTGCAACTTTTCCAAAATAAGTATTATCAGCTGTTAATACTACAATTCCTTTTGCTGAACCACTTATAACATTTGTTCCCATAAAACATATTGTGTCTACATCAGACAATCCTTCAATTGTCTCATTTGCATCAAGTTCAGTATTCTCAAGTTTTTTTATTGCATCAGATTCACCTGTAAGTGTTGATTGCCCAACATACAAATCTTTTGATTCTATTATTCTTAAATCTGCTGGTATCATATCTCCTGCAGAAAGTATAACTGTGTCACCTGGAACTAAATCTTTAAATGGTAATTTAATCTTCTTTCCATTTCTTACAACTGTTGCAGTTGTTGATACTAATTGTTTTAATTTTTCTGCAGCCTTATTTGAACGATATTCTGAAAAGAAATCTAAAAATGTGCTAACCGCAACTAAAACTAAAATAACAATTATATTTGCATAACTTGGTACTTCTGCCAAATATACATCTGTGTAACATAATACCAATGCAATTCCTATCAAAATGCTATTAAAAGGTGTAAATAAACTTTTCATCAAGTAGTGATACCATTTTTTAGGTTTCGACTGTGTCACTTCATTATGCCCAAATCTGTGTATTCTTTGTTCAACTTCTTCGTCTGTTAGACCTCCTTCTTTTACATTAAATTCAGAAATAAATTCTTCTTTAGATGTTCTACATAAATGCCCATATATTTTTTCTGCATTTACATCTTCTCTTTTGTCATTTGCCATCTTTTATTACCTCCTCTAGGTTGTCAAAAAGTCTATATCCTTTTTGACAGCTTTTCACTTTTTATTATATATTTTTTGTGGCTTTTTTAAACATATTTATGATATCACTATGAATTTTATAATTCAATGTTTTTTGCAATATTTTAAGTCTTTTTCTTGTATTAATAAAAAAACATTATCTTATAACATTTCCAACATTAAAATCTGCTAATATGTTGTTTTTTGAATATGAAGATTGCGACAGCAAGGTATAAAAAGCAATATATTAGCAGATTTTTGGTATAATATGCAAAAAATAAAAGACCTTTGAATTATCATTCTAAAAAGGCCTTTTGTTTATTATACAAGTTTGTTAATTCATTCAGCGATTGCAAAACAACTCTCTTAATTCATTTAAGTTTATAATATAATTGTACTTATTCTTGCTGTCTCTTTTGTATGAAACTTTCCAAAAATCAAGAAAATTTAATTCTTGTTCATCTAATGGCACAGAAATAACATTACTATTGGCATTCTGTACCCTTCCATAAAGGTGTTTTGATATGTAACATGTGCACTTCATAAATTCAACCTCCCTTTGTAAAAAACTTATATAATAAACCTATACAATTAGTTACTCGTTTATTGTATACTTGTCTTTTTGAAAAGTCTGTTGAATTTTGTCGTTTTTATTTTTTTATTCAAAAAAGTACCAGTCTTGGAACAAAACAGAACCGGTCCAAAATGCGCAAATTTTTATTGGCAATTTTCTTTTCCAACAATATTCTCAAAAACTTTAAGAATCTCATCAGTAAGATAAATTGCACCACAAGGCTTTAAATCATCATTAACTTTGACCATAACACTAATATTATTTTGCTCACCATGGAAGAATTTAATAGCTCCTCTAAGTTTTGCTTTTTGTTCTTCTGTAAGATTTGTAATATTAAGAGTCAGCATATTAGGTTTGTTCTCTCCAAAATTCTTAATTTCATTTGCAACTATTTTAGTTGCATCATCTTCTCTAATGCTAAGTCTACCATTAATCATAACAATATTTTCTTCTACTAAAACATTTTGTGCTTTCATATATGTTGGCTCAAACACGATTATTTCTGCTGAACCATATAAATCTTCTATTGTAACAAATGCCATTATTTTATTGTTTTTAGTATATTTCTTTTTTACAGATGTAATAATTCCAGCAATTTTAACTTGTTGACCATCCTCAAACTTCATTCTTTCTTTTGCTCTAATATCCATATTTCCATCATCTACAGTAGAAGCTGTATTAATTTCATCTATTTCGTGCATTTGTAATGAAGAGATATTTGTTGTTGCTATTATTTGCTCTCTTATTTTTTCAAGTGGATGTCCTGATATATAAATTCCTAGCATTTCTTTTTCTATTGAAAGCAATTCTCTTTCATTCAATTCAGGTCTTTCCATAAAGTTATATTTTATTTCATTTATATTGTTTTCTTCTTCATCGCTTTCTCCACCTAAGTCAAACATTGATACTTGCCCATCTATTCCTTTTTTATTATAAGATTGAATTGTATCTATTATTGTTTCAAAAGAAGCTAATAGTGTTGCTCTTGTTTCGGGGAATTCTGTAAATGTTCCTGCTTTTATTAAACTTTCTACACATTTTTTATTTACAGATTCTCCTGCCATTCTTTCACAGAAATCAGTAAATCCTGTAAATTCTCCATTTGCGCTTCTTTCTTTTATTATGTTTTCTACCGGTTGTACCCCAACATTTTTGATACTTCCTAATCCAAAACGAATTTTGCCATCTTCTACAGCAAATCTTCCAAAACTTCTATTTATGTCCGGTTTTAATATTTCTATTCCAAGCTTCTTGCATTCGTCTATGTATTCTGGAACTTTATCTAGATTTCCTAAATAACTATTAAGCATTGATGCCATAAATTCAGCTGGATAATATGCTTTTAAATATGCGGTTCTGTATGCTACTACTGCATAACATGCAGCATGTGATTTGTTAAACGCATATTTCGCAAATTCAGACATTTCATCAAATATTTTGTTGGCTGATTCTGCATCAATTCCATTTCTTACACAACCTGGTACAATGATTTTTCCATCTTCATCAACTTGTCCATTTATAAAGACTTCTCTTTCTTTTGCCATTACATCAAGTTTCTTTTTTCCCATGGCTCTACGTACCAAATCGGCTCTTCCTAGAGAATATCCTGCTAAATCTCTTACTATTTGCATAACCTGCTCTTGATATACCATACATCCATAAGTTACATTTAATATTGGTTCCAAACTTGGATGTGTATATTCATTATGACCAGGATTTTGTTTTCCCCTTATATATCTTGGAATTTGATCCATTGGACCTGGACGGTATAATGAAACACCGGCTATTAAATCTTCCAAACAGTCTGGTTTCAATTCTTTCATAAAGTTTGTCATTCCTTGTGACTCAAATTGGAATATTCCTGATGTTTTACCTTCTTGCCATAATTTATATACTTTAGGGTCTGACATTTCTTGGTCAAATTCCACATCTATTCCTTTATTCTCTTTTACTAGATTTATTGTATCTTTTATAACAGTTAAAGTTCTTAGTCCTAAAAAGTCCATCTTTAATAGTCCTAATTCTTCAAGTGTTGTCATTATATATTGAGTTGAAATTTGATTGTCTCTTACATATAAAGGTACATATGTATCTACGGGATCTTTTGTAATTACAACACCACAAGCATGTGTTGAAGCCTGTCTTGGCATACCTTCTAATGCCATTGCTATATCTAACAATTTATGAATTTGATCATCAGCCTCATATAAATCTTTTAATTCTTTATTTTGCTCCAAAGCTTTTGGAATTGTTATATGTAATTCTGTTGGTATCATTTTAGCAAGTTTATCAGCTTCTGCATATGGAAAATCTAATACTCTTGCAACATCTCTTATTACCATTTTTGCAGCCATTGTTCCAAATGTAATAATCTGCGAAACATGGTCATGTCCGTATTTTTCTGAAACATAGTCAATTACTTTTTGTCTGTCTACATCAGAAAAGTCAACGTCGAAATCTGGCATACTTATTCTTTCTGGATTTAAGAATCTTTCAAAAAGTAATCCATATTTCATTGGATCAATATCTGTTATTTCTATTGCATAAGCTAAAATTGAACCAGCTCCTGAGCCTCTTCCTGGTCCTACTGGAATTCCATGGCTTTTAGCATAATGTATAAAGTCCCATACTATTAAATAATAGTCAACATATCCCATTTTTTTGATTATGCCAATTTCATATTCTGCTCTTTTTAAAATTTCTTCTGATGGATTTTCTCCATATCTCTTTTTTAATCCATCATCACATAACTTTTTCAAAAAATCATAATGTGTTGGATATTCTTCTGGTACATCATAATTAGGCAATATTGTATTTCCAAATTCGAATTCTACATTACATTCATCTGCAATTTTTACGGTATTTTCTATTGCATCTGGAAATGCCGAAAAATAATCGCTCATTTCTTGTGGTGATTTTACATATAGTTCGTCTGTTTCGAACTTCATTCTGTCTTCGTCACTCATTCTTTTTCCTGTTTGAATACATAACAAAATCTCGTGGTTATATGCATCTTCTCTTTTTAAATAATGTGCATCATTTGTTGCAACTAATGGAATATCTAATTTTCTTGC
>CAKOYU010000028.1 GCA_934130975.1 uncultured Clostridia bacterium
AAAATAAAAAACTAGTAATTGATGTTTTTTCTATTTTTTTGTTCTTACTTTTTACTAATTCTTGTGTATTATTTTTTAAATATTTTTGTCTGTTGCTCGGTACAGTTATTATCTTAACACCGTTGTCGAAATTTGTCAACACTTTTTTAAAATTTTCTTAAAATATTTTTTAAAATATTTTAAGAAGTGTTTTCTTTCCGCTTGGTGCTTAATTATATTAACATCTTTATTCTCATAAGTCAATACTTTTTTAAAACTTTTTTGAATTTCTGTTATTATTAGATATTACAACTCTCACAGCGTGTAAAATCTTATATTTAGAAAAATAACAATATATTATTATTTTCTGAAATATATAAATTTTAGCATAGCGGATTATGCTATTATCTAATTCTTAAATCTCAACCAAAATCAAATCATCACTAATACATTTAATATTTTCCCAAGGAATTATAATATCATTACTATTAGAAAACAAACTCATCAATTTATTAGTTCCACCAGGCACAATTATAGAAGTTATCCTTCCTGTATCCAAATCAGCACACACATCTTGGACAAAACCTAATCTTCTTCCATCACATATATTGATAACTTCCTTATGCTTAAAATCCAAACCTTTATCTCCCATAGTATATAATCTCCTTATATCAAATATTTTCTTATATATATTATATGAAAATATTTAAGAATTGTTACATATCTAATTATTTATAATACCTTTTTATATTTTCTAATGCGTTTTTTTCTAAACGAGAGACTTGTGCTTGTGAAATTCCAATTTCTTCTGCAACTTCTGTTTGAGTACGCCCATCAAAATATCTTTTTATAACTATCTTTTTCTCTTTTTCATTAAGTTTCTTTAATGCTTCTGCTATTGTCATATTATCAGCCCAATTTTCATCACTATTTTTTGCATCTTTAACTTGATCCATTATATAAATACTTTCTGAGCCGTCATTATATATTGGTTCCTGCAATGAGACTGGATCTTGAATAGCGTCAAAGCTAAATGCTATCTCTTCTTTTTCCACTCCTAGTTCTTTTGCAATTTCCTCTATACTTGGTTCCCTACCTTTTTCTTTATTAAATCTATCTTTAAATTGTATTGCTTTATATGCTAAATCTCTTACAGATCTACTTACTCTTATTGTATTATTATCTCTTAAATATCTTCTTATTTCTCCAATAATCATCGGAACAGCATAAGTACTAAATTGTACATTTTGTGACAAATCAAAATTATCTATAGATTTTATTAATCCTATACATCCGATTTGAAATAAATCATCTGCATTCTCTCCTCTGCCATTAAATCTCTGTATCACACTTAATACTAATCTCAAATTACCTCTTATAAATGTAGCTCTAGCTTCTTCATCTCCTTGTTTTATTTTTATAAATAGTTCGTCTTTTTCCTTATTTGTTAGTACTGGTAGTTGTGATGTATTAACTCCACAGATTTCTACCTTGTTAATCAAATAAAAAACCTCCTTTGGAAATAACGTTATTGTTATTATTTCCAAAAAAGGTATTCTCTATTCTTCTATATAATCTGTAATATTTTTTAATTTTCCTTAGCAAATTCTTTTAATTTTTCTTCAACTTCTTCTGCTGAGGACATATTTAATATTTCATCCGCTAATACTTTACAGTCGAATTTTTCTAATTCACTAATTCTTTTTCTAGCTTTTAAAATATTATTTGAATTCATAGAAAATTCATCTAATCCTAATCCAATTAATAAAGGAATATATAATTCATCTCCAGCCGCTTCTCCACACATTCCACAGAATATTCCTGCGTCATGTGCACCATCTATAGCTTGTTTAATTAATTTTATTACTGCTGGATGAAATTTTGTATATAATTTTGATATTTTTTCATTACCTCTTTCAACAGCAACTGTGTATTGTATTAAGTCATTTGTTCCAATACTAAAGAAATCACATTCTTTTGCCAATCCATAAGAAATTAATGCAGCTGATGGTATTTCTATCATAATTCCAACTTTTATATTCTTTTTATAAGCTATATTTTTAGCATCTAATTCTTCTTTACATTCTTCTAGCACTTTTTTAGCATCTCTTAATTCTTCTATTGAAGATATCATTGGAAACATTATTGATAAATTTCCATAAGCACTTGCTCTTAATATTGCTCTCAATTGTGTTTTGAATAATGCTACATTATCCAAACAAAGACGAATTGCTCTGTATCCCAAAAATGGATTAGACTCTTTATCTAAGTGGAGATATTTTAACTCCTTATCTCCACCTACATCTAAAGTTCTTATAATGACAGGTCTGTCTTCCATTTTTTCTGCTACTTCTTTATATGCTTCAAATTGTTCATCTTCAGTTGGCATATTTTCACTGTCCATATATAAGAATTCACTTCTAAGCAATCCAACTCCCTCTGCTGCATTTGTTAATATTACTTCTACATCAGATGGTGTTCCTATATTCGCAACAAGTTCAACAACATATCCGTCCATTGTTTTAGTTACTTCATCTCTATATTTTTCTAGTTCTTCTTTTTCTTTTGTAAGTTTTTCTTCTAATTTTTCTAATTTTTCTTTTTCTTCTTGTGATGGATTCAAATATATTTCTCCTGTTTCTCCATTTATTCCAACATAATCTCCATCTCTGAAAATTTTAGTTGCATCTTCTACTTTGGTTATTGCAGGAATTGCTCGTGTTCTTGCCATTATTGATGTATGTGAATTTTCTCCTCCTAATTCTGTTATTATTCCAGATACATTTTTAAAATCTAATTTAGCTGTGTCTGATGTTGTTAATTCTGTCGCAACAATAATAGTATTAGGATTTAACTCACTTATATTAATAGTTTGTTCATTTAGCAATTTGGCAAGAACTCTATCTTTAATATCTGCTATATCTCTAGATCTTCCAGCCATATATTCATCATCCATATTTTCAAATATTTGTATAACACTATTGAAACCTACTTCTACTGCATATTCTGCACTATACTTTAAGTCTTTTATTCCATTTTCTGTTTCTTGAGTCAATGCAGGATCTTGTAATATCATAAGATATGCAGACATTATTTCTTTTTCTGTTCCAGTAGATTTATTTACTATTTCTTCTGTTTCTTTTGTTACTTCTTCTATTGCTTTTTTTAATCTATCCATTTCGGCATTTGAATCTTCTACTGTCGTTTTTTCTATTTTTCTTTCCTCATTTTTTAATATTACTGTATTTCCAAAGCCTACTCCTACGGATACACCTTTTCCTTTTATCATGCGTTCCCTCCTATATTCTATATAGAAATTTACTCTCCGAATTTATTTTCAAATCCCTTTAAGATTTCTGCCATTGCTGTTTGTTCGTCTTCTCCGTCACACTCAATTTCAATTTCAGTTTTGGCTTTTATTCCTAAAGACATTATTCCTAAAATTGATTTTGCACTTGCATTCTTTCCGTTTGCATTTAAATTTATATTACATTTAAATGTCGTTGCTAACTTTGCTAATTCTCCTGCTGGTCTTGCATGTAATCCTGTTTCATTTTGTAATACTACCTTTTCTTTTATCATTTCGTTCATCCTTTCTATCGACTATTTTGTTTTTTCATATTCTGGCAAATTGCTTTTTAACATTACCATTACTCCCATTGATACTAATGATCCTACTAATATTGATAGTAGATACCATAATGGATGTCCTATTGTTGCTATTACAAATATTCCTCCATGTGGTGCTCTTAATGTACATTCAAAAAACATTGATAATGCTCCTGTTACAGCTGACCCTGCTACAAATGCTGGTATTGTTCTTAATGGATCTGCTGAAGCAAATGGTATTGCTCCTTCTGAAATAAATGATAATCCCATTATATAATTTACATATGCTGCTTGTTTGTCTTTTTTTGCTATTTTCTTTGGAAAAAATGTTGCTAATAATGCAATTGCTAATGGTGGTACCATTCCACCTGCCATAACTGCTGCCATTATTTCATATTGTCCAGATGCTAACATTCCTGTTCCAAATGTATATGCCGCTTTATTTACTGGACCTCCTAGGTCAACTGCCATCATGCCTCCTAGTATTGCTCCTAATAATACTTTATTTGCAGTACTCATTGCTGATAAATAATTATTTATTCCTGTATTTATTGCTCCTACATATGGATTTATTAAAAGCATAAATAATCCCATTATTGCAATTCCAAACACTGGATATAATAAAATTGTTTTTATTCCTTCTATACTTTCTGGTAAATAACTACATACTTTTTTCAATCCTAAAACAATATATCCACCAACAAAACCTGCAATTAATGCTCCTAAAAATCCTGAACTTACAAGTGTTACTGTGCTATCTGTTAATGATGCAAATGTGGTTCCTTGTACTGCTAGTATTCCTCCAACAAATCCTACTGCTAATCCTGGCCTATCTGCTATACTCATCGCTATATATCCTGCCAAAATATATAACATTACATTAAATGCTGCTCCTCCGACTGTTTTAAAGAATGCTGCTAATGGTGTGTTCATACCAAAATTTGATGGATCTATACTATAATCATCAAATAAAAATGCTAATGCTATTAATATTCCTCCACCTACTACAAATGGTAACATATGTGTTACACCATTCATCAAGTGCTTATATATTTGTGTTCCTATTCCTTCTTTTTCACTATCATCTTCTTGATTGTTTTTGTTTTTTGAATGATATACTTTTGCTTCTGGTGATAATACATGTTCTATTAATTGTTGTGGTTTATTTATTCCATCAGCTACTTTGGCTTTTACTAATTTTTTTCCGTCAAATCTTGATAAATCTATTTTTGTGTCTGCTGCTATTATTACAGCTTTTGCATTCTTTATTTCTTCTTTTGTAAATTTGTTTTTTACTCCGGAAGAACCATGAGTTTCTACTTTTACTTTATGGCCTAATTGAGTTCCCATTTTTTCTAATGCTTCTGCTGCCATATAAGTATGTGCAATTCCTGTTGGACATGCTGTTATTGCAAGTATTTCATATCCATCATTTTCTTTTTTGGTTTCATTTAATTTCATTCTTTCAGCTCTATCTATGCATAACATAAACTCTGCTGCTGTTTCTGCATTTAGTAATTCTTCTCTAAATCTTGTATCCATCAATAATGTTGATAGCCTACTTAATACATCTAAATGAACATTGTCTTTTGTATTAGGTGCTGCAATTAAAAATATTAATTTGGCAGGTTGTCCATCTAATGAATCAAAGTCTACCCCATTTGGTATTACCATTGCTGCTAATCCTGGTTTTGAAACTGCATCTGTTTTTCCATGTGGTATTGCAATTCCTTCACCTATACCTGTTGTTCCTTCTTTCTCTCTTTCTAAAACTACTCTTTTGTATTCTTCTTTGTTAATAATGTTACCATTATTAGCCATTAAGTCTACCATCTTACTGATAAGTTCTTCTTTGCTATTTGCAGTGCCATTTATTTTTATAGCACTCGTGCTTAGTAAATCTGTGATTTTCATTTTTTATCATCCTTTCTTTAGTATGTTCTTATAGAACTTAATTTATTTCTTTTAATAGGTCTGCTACTTGCTCTGCTGTTGCTAAATCCATTGAAAATGCACTTGCGCTTCCTGTAGCTATCCCCATTTTAAAAGCATATTCATAATCTCCACTTTTTTCATATCCTGCTACAAATCCTGCTACCATGGAGTCTCCAGCACCAACTGTATTTAACACTTTTCCTTTAGGTGCATTTATAAAATATTCTTTGTTTTCTGATGTTACTAATATTGCTCCTTCTCCGCCTAATGATATTAATACATTTTGAGCTCCCATTTTTTGAAGCTTCTTTGCGTGTTCTATAATTTCTTCTTTTGTTTCTATTTTTTCTTTAAATGTCTCTTCTAATTCTTCTTTGTTTGGTTTTATTAGAAATGGTTTGTATTTTAATACATTCATTAATAATTCTTTTGTTGCATCTACTATAAATCTTACTTTATTTTGTTCTAGTTTTTTACATATTATTTCATATATATTATTATTTATACATTTTGGTATGTTTCCAGCTAATATAACTGTATCTTCATTTTTTATATTATTAATTTTTTCAAACAATTGCTCTATATCTTCATCAGTTATTTCTGGTCCATTTCCATTTAATGCAGTTTCTTCTTTTGAACTTATTTTTACATTTATTCGTGTTAATCCTTTTTCTACATTTATAAAATCTGTTTTTATTCCTCTCTGTTCAATATCTCTTTTTAATTCTTTTCCTGTAAATCCTGCAATAAATCCTAATGCAGTACTTTCTATCCCAAGATTTCTTAAAACTGTTGAAACATTTAGTCCCTTTCCTCCAGGTAAAATTTTTTCTGTTTGTGTTCTATTTATCTTTCCTATTTCAAAGTTTTCAACTTGTGATATGTAGTCTAATGCTGGATTAAATGTTATTGTATATATCATTCAATTCACCTCATTTTGATACAATATTATCATACTTGTTTTTAATTTACAATATAATTTTTTATATTTCATTAAAAAAAAGAACCATAATTTTACAATATAATTATAGTTCTTTTTTTATTCGATTTTTTATGCATTTTGTGATGAACCAGTTCCATCATCAAATGGTATAAATTTATTTACTATACTTCCTGTATCTATTGAAACATCTGCATCTGTTTTAAACATTGCAAATGATGTATTGATTTTATTGTCCACTAATTCTTCTACTTCATCTTGTGTTGCATGTTCTGCTAATACTAGTTCACTTACTAATATTTGTTTTGCATTATGTAACATTTTTTTCTCTCCTGTTGATAATCCTTTTTCTTTTTGCTTGAAGCTTAAGTTCCTTACAACATCTGCAATCTCATATATATTTCCACTTTTCATTTTATCCATGTTTTCTCTGTAACGTTTGTTCCAGTTTTTCTCCATCTCTGTTTCATCTTGTTCTAGTACATTAATTACTTTTTCTGCTTCTGCTTTATCAATTACATTTCTAATGCCATGTTCTTCTGCTGTTAATATTGGAACCATTACTTTTACTTCCCCAGGCATTTTTAGTATATAATATGATTGCTTTTCACCTAATATTTCTTTCTCCTCTATTGCGTCTATTACCCCAGCCCCGTGCATTGGGTATACTACTTTGTCTCCTACATTGTACATGTAAGTCACTCCTTCCAAGTCTTTATATTTTGGTCTTCAATCATGATTTCTTTATTTATCAACCATTTCTATTATAACACAAAAAATGGCAAAAGTCAAAGTTTTTACCATTTTTTGTTTTTTATTTTTTCAAAATTATTTGTCTGTTGATCCAAATCCACCTGTTCTTTTTCCTTCTGCATTATCATTATCTACAATAAGAAATTTTTGAAATATTGCTTGTGCTATTGTTTCTCCTTTTGGTATTGTAACATCAGTATCTTTTATATTTATGCATTGAATAAATATATGTCCATCATTATCAATATTTTCATAATAATCAGCATCTATTACTCCTGTACTATGTGGAAATAATATTCCTTGTTTTTTAGGTCCTGAACTTCTTGGTACAATTAGCAATACTTCATCTTCTTGCATATATGCTTTTAATCCTGTTTTTATTAATGTTGGTTTCATCCCTGGTTTAAATGCAGGAATAATTGTATCTTCAGCAGCCTCTATGTCATATGCAGCTGATGCTTTCGTTTTTCTTTCTGGTAAATTTATATTTTTATCTTCAAATCCTTTTGCAATTTCAAATCCTCTTATTTTTTCCATTATTATCACTCTTCCTTTCCTGCACTATTTTTTCATATTAGTTTTTAATTGTCAAGTCTTTAAATAAATAATAAAAAAGATACCTTTATGTGATATCTTTTTTATATTTATCATATTTTATTTTTGTCCTTGCACTGTACACATCGCAGAACTACTTGCTGATATTGATTGTTCTCCTGAGTTAGAGTAGTTTAGTAATGATCCTTTTAAATTCTGTGCAGCACTATCTTCGCTAGTTACTGAGCAAGAAAATATATCTCCTGGTTTGAATGCATATGTACTACTACTAGAATTTCCTTCTGTATTTCCAACAGCTATTCCTATTTGTGGTAATATTTGAGTATCTGTATATACTACATAAACATTCTCTCCAATCTTTGTATAATTAGCTTGTGCTGTTTTCTTTCCTGGATTTTCGTCTAAAATTTGTGCTTCAATATTTATGTCACAATTCTTACCAGTCTTAGAATTTAATTGATTCTGAAAAGCTTGGAAATTTTCTCTTGTTAATACTCCTGTATTTGCAACTTCTGATACAAAGTCTTCCACCATTTTTTGAGCTTCCTGTTGTGAAACGTTATCTACTCTTGTTCCTAATGTAACTATCATTCCTGCAGTAAGTGCTACAACTAATAATAATACTATTATTACTGATATTGTTGAATTACTTGTCATTAATATCACTCCTTTCATTATTTCATTTTCTTACTAATCTTTTGCAATTGTTAATATTCCTATTTGATTTCTGTTTATTCCATTGTTTACTAAAGCTTTTGCGCATTCATTTACTGTACTTCCAGTAGTATATATATCATCAATTAGCAATATTTTTTTATTTGCAATTTTTTTACTTTTTTTTGCAATATATGCATCTTTTGCATTTTCTTCTCTTTGTTCTTTGTTTAATGTACTTTGTGGTACCGTGTTTTTATTTTTATATAGTATATTTCTTTTTATCGGTATATCTAATATTTTAGATATTTCTCTAGCTATTATTTCGCTTTGATTGTATCCTCTTTCTTTTTGCCTTTTTCTACTTACCGGTACTACAATTATTATATCATACTTTTTTAATTTTTCAAAACTTTTTTTCATATTTTCTAAAAAATATGATAATGTTTGACAATTATAAGCTTTTTCATTAAACTTTATACCTAATATTTGCTCTCTTATTAAATTTTTATATTTAAAAAAATAATAATGTTCTATAAAGTTTTTACTAATATCTGTATTATAATCGTCTCTTTCAAATTTATATTCTTTTTTTAATTTATTTCTACATTTATTACATAATGATTTTGTTTCCACTTTTCCACATATACTGCATACCTGTGGATATATTAAATTAATTAGTTGCTCTAAAATAATAATCCTCCTTTTGTTCTTTCTAATTTTTTAGTATTTTTAATTATATAACCTTTTTAAAATTATGTCAATTTTCAAAAAAAATAATTTTTTCGCAAATTTTTAGAGTAATTTCCGAAAAATAAAATGTTATTGCATTATCCAGACTTAAAGCAGTTTTTATATCATAAGACGGAAATAAGGTTGATAAAAATGGCAAATTTGTTAAAAAAAACATAAAAAATTGCATGCCAAATAAACTGGCTTATGTCAGTTTTTTCAAACTTATTTCCGTTTTCTTATGGTTTTTTATTTTATAATTTTAAAGTGAATTATTTAAATAATTCATTAAATAATTGTTCATTAAAAACTTTAATAAATGCTTGCTTTGGTGTATATGAATCTAAAGATTTTAGTGGTGTATCCAAAAGCGTAAATTTTTTTTCTTTTATATCTTTAGATGAATATGTATCAACAGATTTTCCTTTTGGGAAAAATTTTCTTAGCTGTTTATTTATATTTTCTACATTCGGTTTTTGATTTGATACATAAGGATCGCAATAAAACAACTTGCATCTTTCTTCACCTGTATTCTTAGAAAAGCAAATTCCATTAAAATCATTGAAACAAGGGTCTCTATCAGTAAGAATTACAGGAAATATATCCACAAATGCTTCTGTTCCAATTTTATCTTCTAGATTGTCAAAAAATGAAACAACTTTAGATGAATTCGGAAAATTTATAATATCAATAATTGTAAATTGCAAATTAGGTAAAGAAAGTGTTAAAATAGACTTAGAATCTTTCTTAATGGAGCCAAGAAAATCTAGCTGCCATACATATGTGTTGGGGTTATTATGTATATAAGAAAGATAATCTAGGTAAGTATGATTACTTCTGTCTATTTTATTATCAGAGTAGTTGTACTTACTTTTATATTTTCTTTTTTTGTACGTTACAGCAAAAGGTAAATCGATTTTTTTGGTAGATAAATAGCCTTTATCTATATATCTGTATAAAGTAGTTAATGATTTTGTTACTTTATCTGAATTTTCAACTTTAATTTGATAAATAGATTTATCATTATCAACACCATTTTTTATAATTTGATCAAGTTCTTTAAATTCTTCAGAAGAAATATCTATACCCTTTCTAGAGTTAACTAAATTATTATCGGCCTTTTCTTGAGCTATTTTAGAATCATATTTATATTGATTTAAGTGGCAAGTTGTGTATCTTTTATTACAATTAGAGCAAACATAAGGCCATCTAGTTAATAAGGGACATTCTTGAGAAGACCTACCATATTTATAAAGAGTTCTATTTCTTTTAACTTCTTTAGAAATAGAAGTAGGATCTAAGTTTAAGATTGATGCTATCTCACATAACTTTTTATTATGGGTTATACCTGATACAATACTTTTCCTTTGTTCGAAATTAATATGTTTCCATTTTTTCATAACTTCTCCTTTCACCATAAGAAAACACATTAATATTATATCACCATACTTATATCAGGTTTTCAATAAAAAACGGAAATTCAAATAAAAATTTACGAAAAAATAATTTTTTTTGAATTTTCTATTGACAAATTCTCCTAAAGAGATTATAATAGTCATTGTCGTAAGACATTGCCAGATTATAACACATGCAGATGTGGCGGAACTGGCAGACGCACAGGACTTAAAATCCTGCGGTGGTTAAACACCGTGCCGGTTCGATTCCGGCCATCTGCACCAGAAGAAAGATTATCGTTAGATAATCTTTTTTGTTTTATATAAACGTTCGGAATCGCCGAGCCATATATACCAATGAAAAGATTATCGTTAGATAATCTTTTCCAAAGTTATTTTTCCTATTTTTCCACTTCTAAAGTCTTCTAAAATAATTCTCGAAGTTTTCTCATCATCTATATTACCACCTGAAATTATTGCTCCTCTCCTTTTTCCTATAAGTTGCATAATTTCATATATATTCTCATTTTCTTCCTGTTCTTGTTGTAATATTTCATTAACTTTATCTTCATCTAAAGAATATCTATCAATTAACTCTTTTCTATATTCTTTTAATAAAAATTTAGTTAAATTATATGCTACCTCTGTCAACTCTAAAATTGTGTCTTTTATTGTTCCTGTAAATGCTAAATTAAGTGCTACTTCATTATTTTCAAATTTAGGCCATAGTACACCTGGTGTATCCATAAGTTCAATTTCATCATTTATACGAATCCATTGTTTTTGAGTTGTTACCCCTGGTCTATTTGCCACTCCAGCGGAATTTTTCTTTGCAATTCTATTTATAAATGAAGATTTCCCTACATTAGGAATTCCCACAACCATAACTCTTATTTTTCTTCCAATTCTACCTTTATCAGCATATGCTTGATTTTCTTCATGCATTGTTTTTTGAATTTGTCTTATTACTTCATCTACTCCTTTTCCATTATTAGAATTCACTAATACAGCCTTATTTCCCTGTTCTTCAAAATATGTAGCCCATTTTTTATTATCTCTTTCATCTGATAAATCGCATTTATTTAATACTATTATTTTTTTCTTATTTTTAGTTATTTCTTTTATATCTGGATTTTGACTAGATCTCGGAATTCTTGAGTCTAAAATTTCTACGACTATATCTATTAATTTCAAATCTTCTGTTATTTGTCTTCTTGTTTTAGCCATATGTCCTGGAAACCAGTTAATTCCGACCGAAGGAAAACTTTTTTGACTATCATTATTTTTCTTTTCTGCTCTAATTTTTCTTTTTTGATACATATCCATTTTAATCACT
>CAKOYU010000029.1 GCA_934130975.1 uncultured Clostridia bacterium
GTTCTGTTTTGTCCCATTTTAAATTTGGAACATTTGGGACCGGTTCTGTTTTGTCCCATTTTAAATTTGGAACATTTAGGACCGGTTCTATTTTGTTCTTTTTTAAAAACAATGAAATATCGAAAAACAATAAAAAAATATTGACAAACAAAAACGATAATGATATATTAATGCCAGAAAGAAGAGTTGGTATGAAAAAAGAAAGAATAAAATATATATTGATATTTATTGTAACATTTATAATAGAAGTAATAATAGCAAAATATGTACATGACAAGATAATAAGACCATATATAGGGGATGTACTAGTAGTAATATGCTTATATACATTTGCTAAAAGTATATTTTTAGATAAAATAAAATGGCTCTCATTATATGTTTTAATTTTTGCAGTAATAGTAGAAATATTACAATATTTTAATTATGCTCAAATATTATTTGGAGACAATAAGATTGCTAAAACATTGTTAGGGTCATCGTTTGACGTAAAAGATATATTATGCTATGTTGCTGGATATCTAATAATAATTTTAATAGAAAAAATCTTACATAAAAGAAAGGAAGTAAAACAAAATGAAAATAGTAGGTAAAAATGGATTAGGAAATATTTTAAAAATAATACTTCAAATATGTTTTTGGGGAGGAATAGCATTTTTAATAACACTACCAATAATATTAAAGAGAATATCAATATTTGAAATAATGTTATATTTAAATGGAATAACAATGTTAGTAATAGTAAAGCAATTCATAGAGTTATTTGATTCATTAAAAATTGAAAAGCCATTTTGCGAAAATACAGTAAAAAGAATGAATATAGCAAGTATTGCATCTGGGATTATGACAGTCCTATTTTTTATAGAAACAATTTACAAATTTGCATTAGACAATAGTGACATCAAAATCAATTGCATATTAGTATTTATGACAATATTATTTTTAGGAGTTGCAATTGCATTATACATACTTGCAGAATTATTTAGACAAGCAACAGAATATAAGTCAGAAAATGATTTGACAATTTAATGAAAGGATGTAGAAAAATGATAATTGTTAATTTAGATGTAATGATGGCAAAAAGGAAAATATCATCAGGAGAACTTGCCGAAAAAGTTGGAATAACACCTGCTAATTTATCAATTTTAAAAACTAATAAAGCTAAAGCGATAAGGTTTTCAACATTAGAAAAGATATGCGAAGTATTAGAGTGTAAACCAGGTGATATTTTAGATTATCAAACAAAATAGAACAATGGAGGGAAAATGTTAAATAAAAATATAAAGATAATTATTAGTCTAGTATTATTAATAGCTATAGGTTTTGGAATATTTGAGGTATTCAGGATAGAAAAGAAATCAATAAATGAAGAAGATTCTCAAACACAGAAAACGTCTGAACTTCCTTTGCCAAGTAGAATTGTATACAAAAATAAGTATAATAAATATAAAATAATGAATTCAGAAGATAAATATTTTGCGGAAGTATACACATTATTATACAATCAATCAGCTGATTATACAGAAGATAAGCCAGAACTAGAAAAAGAAAATATCAGTTTTATAGAATGTACATATCTTGTTCAAAATCCCTCTGAAGAAGATAAAAATTATATTTTCTTGTTAGGAGACGAGAAGAGTGAGTTGGAGAAAAAAATACAGTTTTATACAGAAGATAGTAAAACTTATGAATTTGAAAAAGCAAAAAGCTATACATCAAAAAAACAAATTTCAAAAATTCCAACTGATATTAAATTCTGGGAGCAAAAAGAGGGGATTTATAAAAAAACTATAAATTATAATAGTAGAGAATATAAATCTATTTTGCAAGAATTAGGTTTTGATTCTGATGAGAATATTCCGGAGCTTAATGATAATTATAATGAAAATATAATAATTACATTATCAAAATACGAAATAAAAAACGTAGAAACTAATATTGGTAATATAACATATGAGTTAGGCTCAAAAAGTGATAAATACTTTGTAAATTGTCTTATTTATAGCAAGGTAGTAAATGATGGTTGTATTTATTATAATATTAATGAGTAAAAGGAGAAAATTATGGATTATGATATATTATTGGGATTAGGATTTGGAATTATATTTTTAATATGTCCATTAATTTTAACATTATTAAATGTAATAAATTTATTTAAAAAGAAAAAAATCAAAGAAGATATAGTAGATGGAGTGACATTTATTGCTGGAATTGGTTTGACAGGTTTTTTATATCTAGCATCAGATTTTAAAGATTATACAGAAGCGTTAAGACTAGGAGGATTAGAAATTGACAAACATGCACCAATAGCTTCTTGGAGTATGCCAACAGTATTAGCTATTTTTATATTAGGACTTGTATCATACTTGTTAATAAGAAGAAAAAAATTAAATTTCCCCCCATTAATTATTGTATGTGCAATATCAGGAATAATAATATGTTCAATATATATGATAATTTTTATGATTCAAATTACTGTTGAAGATTTATTTACAAGATATATTTTTTATGGAATACCATATTTGTTGTTATTTCCAATAAACTATATTTTGTGCAGTATAAGAGCTATAATTGACGTAATACAAAAATATAAAGAGAAAAATTTACAGTCAAAAGAATATGAAAATAAATTTTTGAATAAATGTAGTCAGATAATATATGATACTGATAATTGGCCAATATTAGCAGTTGTTTTAACTATTCCATTGACAGCAATTTTGATATGTATATTAGTATTGTTAGGTCAAAGACCAGATGAAGCAATAAGAGCGTTTTTAGAAACTAGTGATTGGAAGTTATCACAAAAAGTTTCACCTCCTTCTGTTCAATATGATGCACATTATTTATGCACAGTAGCTGTAAGTGGACATGAAAAATTGGTGAAACCAACAAGAGTTGGAATTAGAAGAGGCGAAAAAATAATTGTTAATAGACAACTATGTATTGCTAATGCTTTCGAAGATTTGATTCAAGAGAAAACTCCAAGATTCCATCATTTTATTAGATATATTTATGATAAATATGGTTTTCCTTTAGCTAAGCATATTAAGACGGCTTGGCAAGCGGATATTACATATATAATAATGAAACCTTTGGAGTGGATATTTTTGATGGTTCTATATATTTTTGATAAAAAACCAGAAAATAGAATTGCTACACAATATATTGGAAGAAAGTTTATAGATAAAAATAAAACCTAGACTTTAAGCAAGTTTAGGTTTTATTCTTCGATTATTTCAGAAACATTTTCAATTAAAGAAATGTTTTTCAAAAGCAGATTTTTATTAAATCCCTTTTTATTATAATGACCAACGATTTTTAAAAGTGTAGAATCAGTGTCATTATCAGTTGCTTCTACTTTTTTCATTTGTTTAATATCAATCTTAGAATTACTTAAGACTTTTTCTATTTTAGCTAGAGCCTTATCAGAATCTTTAGATATTTCAACTTGTAAATTTAATAAATCAAAATGATCTAATTTGTCAGAAATTTTATAAGAATAAGAAAGTATTACATAAACAATAAGAGTTGTAACAATTCCGCCTAAATAAAATCCAGCACCAATGCTAAGTCCAATACATGTAACTGCTAAAAGTCCTGCAGCAGTAGTTAATCCTTTTACATTAAAACCATCTCTTAAAATTGTACCTGCACCAATGAAACCGATTCCTGATAATAATTGTGCTGGAATTCTTGAAGGATCAATATCATAAGTTCGTGACATATATTCGCCACATAACATTATTAAAACTGCACTTATTCCAACAAGAGCATGGGTTCTAAATCCTGCAGGTTTACTCCAAGAAGAACGTTCTAAACCTATGATTCCTGCTAACATAAAGCCTAGTACTAATTTTAAAATTGCTTGAAATCCAAACGAATTAAAAAAATTTAATACAGTGTCCATGTGAGTCTCCTTTCTGTAAATTATACGAATAGTATTATAACATAATGCATGAAAGATTGCAAAAAAAATAGAGATATGTTATTATATGATTAATTTCTTAATACATAAATATGAATGTAATTATTATAAAGAAAAGAGAGAGTATGATAAGATTAAATAATATAAAAATAAGAGAAAATTTAAATGATACAGAAGTATTTAAAAGAGCAATTGCAAAAAATAAAATTAAGCAAGAAGAAGTAAAAGAATGGCATATTTATAAAAAATCTATAGATGCACGAAAAAAAGATGACATATATTATAATTATTCAATTAATATCAAGTTGAAAGACGGGAACAAAGAAAATAAATTTGGAAAAGTAAAAGAAGAAAAATGGCAAGAAATAGAAGTGAAAAGAAATAGCAAATATAAACCTGTAATTATAGGAATGGGACCAGCTGGATTGTTTGCAGGACTACTGTTGGTTGATAATGGAATAAAACCAATAATTCTAGAACGTGGAAAATGTGTAGAAGAAAGAATAAAAGATGTCGAAAATTTTGCCAATAATAGAGAATTTTCGCCTGTTTCTAATATTCAATTTGGAGAGGGAGGAGCAGGAACATTTTCTGATGGAAAATTAAATACAGGAAATTCTGTAAATATGTATTCCAGAAAGGTGTTAGAAGAATTTGTTAGATTTGGTGCTCCAGAAGAAATTTTATATACAGCTAAGCCTCATATAGGTACAGACAATTTGAGAAAAATAGTAAAAAATATTCGAGAATATATTATTTCTAAGGGTGGACAAGTTTTATTTAACACTAAAGCTATAGACTTTGAAATCGAAAATGAAACAATAAAAGCTGTTATTTGTGAGAATAATAGAATAGAAACAGATGCAGTAATTCTAGCAATAGGTCATAGTGCAAGAGACACATTTAAAAAATTATATGAATTAGGAGTGGAAATACAGCCTAAAAATTTTGCAGTAGGAACAAGAATTGAGCATTTACAAGAAGATATAAATAAAGCTCAATATGGAGAAAATATTAAATTAAAATTGCCAGTAGCAGATTATAAATTAGTGTATCATGCAAAAAATGGGAGAACATGTTATACATTTTGTATGTGCCCAGGTGGACAAGTAATGGCATCAAATTCAGAAGAAAATTCGATTGTAACAAATGGAATGAGTAATTTTGCAAGAGATGGAAAAAATTCAAACAGTGCATTGCTTGTAAATGTTACTATAGAAGATTATTATAAAAATTCGCCATTAGATGGAATGTACTTCCAAGAAGATTTAGAACAAAAAGCATTTAAATTAGGTGGTTGCAATTATAATGCCCCAGCTCAAAGAGTAGAAGATTTTATAGATGGGCGTAAAACAGAAAAATTTGGAAAAATAAAGCCAACTTATATGCCAGGTGTAACAGAGGCTGATTTAAACGAAATTTTACCTGAATTTGTGACAGAAACGATGAAAGAAGCAATAATAGAACTTGATAAAAAATTACATGGATTTGCAGAAAAAGATGCAGTTTTAACAGGAGTAGAAACTAGAAGTTCATCACCTGTACAAATTACAAGAGATAGGGGAAGTTTAAATTCTGTAAATGTTAAAGGATTATATCCTTGTGGCGAAGGCGCAGGATATGCAGGTGGAATTATGACTGCTGCTATTGATGGATTAAAGTGTGCTATAAAAGTTTGTCTATAAATTTGAAATATTTTACATAATGTGGTATAATATAAAAGATAATTAAGTAGTTTTGTTGTTTAAGCTCTGAATAATTGAGCAGAGCAGAAAGGAATGAACAATATGAGAAAACAAACGATCAGAGAGATTATTCTTGGAGCATTTAACAGCTTTCCAAAAGAAGAGGAACAGCGGAAAGAAGTTGAAGATGTCGTAAAAGAAATCAGAGATTATATTAAAGATAATAAATATAATGTCTGGAGTGGAAAGGAATTGCCAAAGTCAGGAGATGCTATAGGGATTGAAATAATCCAAGATATCTTTAACGGAACAGAAGTCCCTGAAGGATTAAGAATGTTCTATCTCTTAAGGGATAGAGAAGATCAGAGCTATTTTGATTTCTATAAGAAGGGAACATTAAATCTTAATCAGATGGCAAGTAAATATTTCTTTAACCGGAGTCAAGATAGATATTTTGAATTTCTGATGGCTAAAGAAGGAATAATCCGAAAAGTAGCAGAAGGAAGATTATTACCATCTGAGTCCAGATGGTATCTCCTTTAAGAAAAAACTGAGGTGATGCTTTCACCTCAGCTTTTTCGTTCCGAGCAAAATAGCAAAACAGAACCGGTCCCAAATGCGCAAATGTGTTGACAACCAAGAAAAATAGATTATAATAGTTAAAGAGGTAAACATGAAAAAAATAGCAATTATAGATAATAGAATGAGAAAAATTGAAAAAGAAAAATTAATAGAATTAGGATATGAGCTAATAGAAATAAATGAGAGCACTAAAGTATATCCAGAAATATCATCACATGTTGATATATTTGCATGTAAAGTTAGAGATAAAATTATTATTGAGCCAACTCAATACCCAAACATTATGCCATATGAAAAGAATAGTATAAAAGGCCAAGATGAAATACAGGAAAAATATCCGGACGATATAAAATATAATGTTTGTACAATTGGAAAAAAAGCAATACACAATTTTCAATATACAGATGCAAAATTAAAACAAGAGTTAATTAATAATAATTACGAATTAATAAATACAACACAAGGTTATACTAATTGTTCAATTGCAGTAATTGATGAAAATTCAGCAATTGTATCAGACAAAGGTCTATACAAAATATTGAAATTTCATGATATTGATACTTTATTAGTAGAAAATAATTTAGATATAAAATTGTTAAATGGCGAAAATTACAGCAGTAAAAAAGGATTTATAGGTGGATGTATTACAAGGTTGGATGATTCAATCATCGTGTTTGGGGATTTAAAGAAAATAGATATTGATGGCAGAATTAGAGATTTTATAACAAGTAAAAAAATAAAGATAATTGAATTTAAAGGCCTTGATATTATTGATTATGGAGGATTAATAGAAAATTGAAATGGAAATATTAAAAATTAAAGAACTAGAAATACCAACAGAAATAAAGAATTATAAAACATCTAAATCTATAAGAATATATTTTAAAGGAAATGTACTTAATATTACTAAACCAACTAGATTATCTAAAAAAAGATTATTACAGATATTAAAAGATCAAGAAGATGATATTTATAATAAATATAAAAAAATTTTAGATTCTGAAATAGATTCTATAAAACAATGGAAAACAGGAGAAAAAATATATTATCAAGGAGAAGAATTCTCAATAGTAAGAAATACTACTGATTTAAAGCAGATAAGTATTGCATTGCAACCTGATAATAAAATACTTTTGATAAAAGTACCTCAAGATTTAGAGCAGAATATCATTAAACAAACTGTTGACAAAGCAATAAAAAAATTATTCAAAAATAATACAGAAGTTTTAATAGCCCAAAAGCTTCCATATTGGAGTAAGATAACAGGATTTAAATATAATGAATTCAAAATAAGAGACGCGACAACAAGATATGGTAGTTGTATGCCAAGTAAGAAAAATGTATATTTTTCATCAAGGTTAATAATGTTGCCAGATGATAAAGTAGATGCAATAATTGTACATGAGTTGTGCCATATGAAATTTAAGTATCATAATAAAGATTTCTATAATTTAGTACAAACTTATATACCTAATTATAAAGAAATAGATGAATGGTTAAAACAAAATGGAAAAATAATAATGTTTTAAAGGAGAAAAGTGTGGACATTCCAGAAGAATTAAAAGAAAATATAGACAAATTGTTAAAAGAAAATCAAATACATAAAATACTAGAAGATGCACAAACAGTTAGCAATAGGTACCGAAATAATGATGGCAAAGGTAAAAAATTATTAACAAAAGAATCAGAAGCGGTTTCATATGCAATATCAAGAATGCCTGCAACATATGCAGCAGTAAGTTCAGTATTGGAACAGACTTTAGATAATTATAATGAAGACCTAACAAGTGTAATCGATGTTGGAGCAGGAACAGGAGCTGTGGTTTGGGCAGTCAATGATGTGGCCACAAGTAATGCCATTAAATGCTTTGAAAGAGAAGAAAGCATGATTAACATTGGAAAAAAACTTATGGAAAACACAGATTTGAATGATGTTATATGGGAAAAAATTGATATATTACAAGACGAAATTCAAGAAAAATCGGATTTGGTTATAACATCATATATGATAAATGAATTGCCTAAAGGAGACAGAGAAAAAGCAGTAGAAAAATTATGGAACGCTACAAATAAACTACTTGTAATAATAGAACCAGGAACTCCGACAGGTTTTTCTAATATTCTAAAAATAAGAAAAAATCTGTTAAAGGCAGGAGGATACATTGTTGCACCTTGTTGCTGTTTACATGAATGTCCAATTACAAAAGATGACTGGTGTGCGTTTTATGCTAGAGTTGCAAGAAGTTCTGTTCATAGACAGGCTAAAAGTGGTACTCTAGGGTATGAAGACGAAAAGTTTTCATATATTGCTTTTTCAAAAGTACCAGTAGATAATAGTGGAGAGCGAATTCTAAGACATCCTCAAATTAATTCTGGATATGTGAATGTTAAAGTGTGTTCTGCAAATGGAATTGAAGAAAAAACATATTCTAAAAAAGATAAAGAGATTTATAAAAAAGTTAGAAAAATGGATGCAGGTCAAAAACTTTGTTAAAATTCACAGTTTAGTAAAAATAAATTCAGAAAATAAATAATATATTATTTATTTCCTAAAATCTTATATAATTTAGTTGTAAATTATAAACAAAATTTAGATAGACATTTTCACATTTTTGTGATATTATAATTCAAGATTAAGGAGTGGTTAGAATGTTAAAAGAAAAATTAATGGAAGATTTAAAAGAATCAATGAAAAATAAGGATACTGTAAGAAAAAATACAGTTCAAATGGTTAGAGCATCAATACTACAAATAGAAAAAGATAAAGGTATAGAAGTAGAAGATAGCAAAATTATAGATATTATAGCAAAAGAAGTAAAAACTAAAAAAGATGCTTTAAAAGATTTCGAAAAAGCAGAAAGACAAGATTTAATAGATTTGACAAATAGAGAAATTGAAGTACTTCAAGAATATTTACCAAAACAATTAAGTAGAGATGAAGTAAAAGAAGAAGTACAAAAAATAATTACTGAAATTGGAGCAACATCAATGAAAGACATGGGAGCAATTATGAAAGAGGCAAAAGCTAAAATGGGAGCTTCTGCAGAAGGCAAAACTATAAATGAAGTTGCAAAAGAAATTATGGGATTATAATTTTTTGATAAAGTCAATATCGCAAAAAAATAAATAGAGCGAGAATAAATTTGAAAAAGAGAGATATAATATAATTAGCATATATTTTTGGAAAAATTTGAACTCATATAGGGTTGCAATTTGAATAAAAATATGCTAATATATTAATAACAAAAACGAAATAAGCAAACCCTGCATAGTACGTGTAGCACAGAATTTTTAGAACCTACAAGTTTAAAGAGGGGCCAGAACTTTGAGTATGGCGTGCAAGCTTACACTTTAGAGTAGTAAGAAGCCCAGGAATATTCAAGCAGGCACCCACCTGTCGAAGACAGGTCCTTAAAAATTCAGACAACTTACGGCTAAGGCGGGGATTGCTTTTTTTTTATGTGTTTTATAAAAATTACAAAAAATATTTTCAATTAATAATAAATGTGATACAATAGCCTGAAAGAAAGGGAGAAAACTATGTCAGAATTTGTACACTTACATATACACAGTGAATTTAGTTTATTAGATGGAGCGAATAGAATAAAAGACTTACCAGTAAGAGCAAAAGAGTTAGGAATGAAGGCAATGGCAATAACAGACCATGGAGTAATGTATGGAGCCATTGACTTTTATAAAGCATGTAAGAAAGAAGGAATAAAGCCAATAATAGGATGCGAAGTATATGTTGCGCCACGTTCAAGACTAAATAAAGAACCAGGTATAGATAATAGATATAATCATTTGATATTACTGGCCAAAAACAATAAAGGTTACAAAAATCTAAGTAAATTAGTATCAATAGGATTTACAGAAGGGTATTATTATAAGCCAAGAATAGATTTAGAAGTATTAGAAAAATATCATGAAGGAATAATTTGTTTAAGTGCTTGTCTAGCAGGAAGTGTAAATCAAGCATTGTTAAATGGCCAAAATGAAAAGGCTGAAGAAATAGCATTATGGCATAAAAGAGTATTTGGAAAAGACTATTATATAGAAATTCAAAATAATGGATTAAAAGAACAAGTTTTAGCAAATCAAAAATTAGTACAATTAGCAAGAAAATTAGATATTCCATTAGTTGCAACAAATGATGCACATTATTTAAAAAGAGAAGATGCATATAACCACGA
>CAKOYU010000030.1 GCA_934130975.1 uncultured Clostridia bacterium
ATACTTTTTCATATCTTTATGTTTCATAAAAAATTATTATATTATCGGATTATTTTCCGAAACTTCTTGACACTAATGTCACCATACCACCGTTGCAATTGACAATGCCATGACAATTATTGCCGGCATTCCTGCTCCTACCCAAATAATAATTACTGGTCCAAGAGCTATTTTAGGTAAGCTATTTAGAACTACTAAAAATGGTTCCGAAACTTTGGATATAAATGGTGACCACCAAAGTATTATTGCTATTATTACTCCCGCTATACTACCTAATCCGAATCCAATTAGCGTTTCTTCACATGTTATTTTTAAATGTTCTAACAAATTGTTAGATGACAAATTCATAAATGTTTTTAATATTCTTGATGGCTGACTTGCTATAAAACTATCTATTATTCCCTTTCTTGCAAGTATTTCCCATAATGCTATAAAAGCTATAACTATAAATATCTGTGTTGTTAATATTTCAACTTTTCTTATTTTTATTTTTCTTAAGTACTTTTTTCGCTCATTAGAAATTATTTCTTTATTTTTCATAACTTATCACATCACTTTCATTTTGGCATTTGTATTCCTGTTATATTTTATGTTTAGTTTGATTCTTATGTGATAATTCTTTTTAATTTTGCTTTAACACATATAAATAGACTGTACTAAAAATAGTACAGTCTGTCTGTTTAGAGAATGCTTGTTTAAGAAAATGAATCTTCGCTATAATCATCAAATCCAAATTCTTCTTCTATCTCATCATTGATTCTGTTTTCCTCTTCAGCTAGAATTTCTTTATACAATTCTGTTCTAGCATCCAATTCTTTGAAATCTTCATCGGTATACAAACAAATAGGTTTTTCGACATATAAAACGTTTCCACCTTTTTCTGCTACCAATTCTTGTGCTTTTTTTAATGTTGAATGCAATTCGTCTTCGTTTTCAACAAGATCTGTTGGATATTGTGCTAAGTCATCGGCATATTCATCTTTATGATACTGATGTAATATGTAGCCAATTCCTCCAGATTCAAGCATAAAACAATCTGAGTCAATTGGAACATCTGACTCATCCAAAATGAATTTAATTGTTACCTTGTTGTCTTGAGTATCTTGCATAGTGCAATCTCCTTTCAAATGAATGTTCCAAAAAAATTACTTGAGAATAATATAAACTTGTAACAATTATATTATACTACATTCTAAAGCATAAATCAATGTTTATGTAAATATATTTTACAATTCTAATTCTTTTTTAGTGATATTCTTCTTTTTTAATGTATCCATGTTAACTGGCTCAGGAACAAATTTATACTTTTCCATAAAAGATTCTTTGCTTCTATGATCATCTAAAAGAACTTGTCCCAAATCATAAATATTAAATCTTGTATATGTTTCCGCTTCTTTATCACTGTTTTCATATAATTCAAAGATTTGTTCGCCAATCTCATGAATAACAACAATGGGATATTTTAAAAAGTCCATATTTAGATTAGGAGACTTCTTTAATACCCTAGGTGATTTACTCAAAAATTCATAATCAAGAATAAGACTTGCTTCCCAATCTCTCGGTCTTTTTCCTTTATCTATTGAGTTAACCAATTCCCTTGTAACCTCTTGCAATTCAATTTTTATTCCAGGTCTATCACCTTTATTATATACAGCTAGAGTTCCAACAAAAGGAGCTGAAAAGTACTCTGGAGAAACTCTATGTATTACAAATTCCATATTTCTATCTTTTTGCTTTTGCTCCTTCATAAACTTTTTTAATTCTTTTTTATCAGAAAATGTCCCTTGTGGCAAATTCAATTCAGAACCAATTGTTCGTCCACCTCTTACTCTCCATAATTGACTTTTTTCTAATTGGTTTTCATCTAAATTTTCAACTTTATCTACAAATAAACAATCAACAGTTAAATCTGGAAAATTCTTTTGTAAAAATTTTAATCCATCTATTTTTCTCATCTTACTCTCCTTCTACTACATCAAAAAAATCATTTTTATTTGTATCTGACAATACATTCATTCCATTCCACCAAAATGTGCCATCTACAAAATATCTTCCAATAGGATATTCTTCTTTTATATAATATTTATCATATTCATTTAGTTCGGATTTTGCTTTAATACTCTCCGTTCTATTTAAATCAAAATTATCAATTTTACCATTTGGCATAATTATTTTATATTTAATTTGACCTTTAACATCTTCCTCTGAATTATTGCAAATATTCATATGGAATGTTGTAAATTCATCTTTTCCTTTTATTAGTTTTTTAGGAAATATGCTCATTGTTATCCTCCATTCTATACAAATAAAAGATGGCAATCACTAAAGCCACCTTCTATAATATCTTATCCACACATTCTGCATGTTAGTATTTTTTTCTTATTATTTGTTTCGTTTTTTGCTTCATTTACTGGTTTGTTTTTTACCTCTTTTTTCATAACTTCCTTTTCCATTTTAAGCTCCTTTCTAGGTAATCAACCTATTAAATTTATATGTATTGCAAAAATTGCAACATTAAAAACTATAATAAACATAATGGATCTTCTTCCAGTAATGACTTCTTTAGTGCTAATGCTGTTGCTCTACACCCACCACATATCATTTTATATGTACATTTTTGGCATTTTCCTTTTAAACTTTCTTTATATTCCCTTAATGTAATAAATAGTTTATTATTTTTTAAAATCTCGTCTAATGTTTTGTCTTTTATATTATCTGCAAACATAGGTATATATGAACATGCTCCTACATTACCTTTAAAATCTATATATATAATTTCGTCTCCTGCTTCGCATCCTGCATAATATTGGTTTGCCTCTTTTAAGTCTATTCCAAAGATTTCCGGAAATATTGGGATTAATAATGGATCTCCTGTTCTAAATTTTATTTTTTGTTTTTTGCACTCCTGTATTAATTCTTTAATAATATTTTTATATTCTTCATTAGATATCATTAAATCTTCACTTGCATTTCCTGTTAATATAACTCTTCTTGTATTAAATTCTTCTGCTCCATTTTCACTTGCTAATTTTAAAACTTCTTTTGCGTCTTTTATAGTATCTTTAGTAAGTGTATATCTTATAGAAAATTTGATTCCATTTGCTTTTAAGATTGGTAAAGTATTAACTACTTTTTGAAAAGTTCCTTTTCTACCTCTAAATTTATCATGTATTTCTTCCATTCCATCTATACTTATTGATAATCTTACATTTGGATATTGAGCTAATTTTTCTGCTATTTGCTCATTGATTAATGTACAATTTGTGGTTATTACTATATCCTCAAACTTTGTTGCATAATCTAATATATCAAATAAATCTTTTCTTAAAAATGGTTCTCCTCCAGAAAGATTTAACTTAGTTGTACCACAATAATATAATTGAGATAATAAACTTTTGGCTTGTTCTAGTGTTAATTCTTTTTCTTTTGTATTTTTATCTAGAACTCTGCAATGTTTGCAATTAAGATTACAATCATCATTTATATCCCATTGTGCAATCATTGGCATAATATCCGCCTCCCTTTATTCCAGTTTTTACCATTTTACATCTGTATTTTGTATTTGTCAATATTTTCCATTAATCTTTTTCATTAAAATTTTGTAAGCTTCTATATGACTTTCCTTAAACACTCCTTTATCACATAATTCATTAACTTTTTCTTCTGGAAACCAATATACTTTATCAACTTCTTCTTTCTGTAATAACATTTTTTCTTTTTCATAATCTTTTTTTAAATAATATAAATCATAAAAGCATTTATTATTATCGTCTCTTGTTGAGTACATAAGTTTTAATTCTTGTGGAAAAGCATCCACTCCTAATTCTTCTTTTATTTCGGTTATAATTCCTCTTAAACTATTTTCCCCAGATTTTGGATGTCCTGATGTTAAACCATATTCTCCACCTTTTTGTATACTTCTTTTTTGTACTAATATCTCATTTTTTGAATTTTGTATTAAGGCAAGAACTACTAATGTATAATAATTATCTGGAGTTTCTTGTTCTTTTAATATAGTAAATTGTGTATTTTCTTTAAATGCATTATATAAGTCTCTTTTTTCCATTGTAACACCTCGTTCCCTACTATTATTAATATTATATGCGTATTCTTATAGAAAAAGAAGAGAAACTACTGAATTTTATAACTCAGTAGTTTCTCTTAAAAGAAGATTTAAACTATCTATTCAAATTCCTCAAATTCAAATCCAAGTTTCATGCTTAGATTTGATTCTTTCTTCTTTTCACATTCTTTTTTCATTCTTAAAAGATTGCACATATCTGCAAAATCGCAGTTTTTGCACTTATCTACTTCATTATTATATTCAGGAGTAAATTCTATTTCAAATGTAATAGTTAAATTTTCTGAATCTTCTTCAATTTCAGAAACTAGAACTTTGCCTTGAATTTGACTAACTCCGCTACATAAATTTTGAATTGAATAAAAAAGATATTGATATTTTCCGTCAAAATAGATTTTATATTCTTTAGAATAACAATCCCAAATAAAATTAAAACAGTTCATTACTGCTTTATCTGGTGGTATATAATAACTTAAATCATACCGCCAATTCCAGTAATGCCATTTTCCACAGAATGGGCAAAGATATCTTTTTGGATGTAATTTTAATTTTTCTTTTTTCATAAATATTATTCTCCTTTAAATTTTACAGCAATATGTAATAGTTTTTATCTCCTTTCTTAATATTATTATCAAAGTCACTTTGGCTTTGATATAAATATATAAAAATACTAATGTGAATTATATCATCTATGTACATAAAAGTCAATGTCCACCTTTAAGTTTTTCAGGATAACGGCGTCAGAAAAATTCTTTCATGTCTTTATCTTTTATATACTCTTTTTTCCTAATTCTTTCCACATTAAATTAAAGTATTGACTAAATTTAGAATTTTCTCTACAGTTTAATGGTGTCCTATTTTTCATTTCAAAATTTATTTTGTGTATACTTTTTACCGTTGCAGGTCTTTCTGACAATACTATTACTCTGTCTGACATACTTATTGCTTCTGGTTGATATAAAAATAGGCAGTTTTAATTTTTATTTTTGACTAATTTAATATTAAATTAGCCTTATATTTTTTCTTTTAAGTTATTTAATTGTTTAAAATTGAAATATAAATCTACCTGTTTATCTTGATGTATCTCTATTCTATTAATAATTACTTTCATAATTTCTGATGTTGGTTTATTTAGACTTAGAAAATCTTGTACAATACTTTTTATTTTTTCAGTATCATCTTGTTTTGAATCTTCTTTTTGCCTCTTAATTTCTATGTATTCATTTTCTTTTTGTTTTATTTCATCTCCAAATTTTTTTAATAATCTTTCATACATTTCTTCACTTATTTTATTGTTTAATTTGTCTATATACATTTGGTCAATATTGTTATTTATTAATTTTATCTCGTTTTCTAGTTTTTGAAGTATTTTTCCATAATCATATTTTGTCATTCCCTTTTTTACTTCTAATTCTATTTTTTCACTATCTATTTTTTGAAATAAATTTTTAATATAATTAATTACAGTTTCTTCTAAATTAGAATAGCTAAAACCATGTGATGTGCAAAGTTTTAATTTTGAATTTCTGCGATAATTATTACATACCGTATAATAATTACCATTCTTTTTTCCTCTTACCCCTATTTTATGTTTACATTCGTAACAAAAAAGTAAACCATCTAATAAAAACATATTTTTCTTTTCATTTCTATTGTAGTTTTGAACTATTACCATTTTTTGCACTGCATCAAATACTTTTTTATCTATTATCGGTTCATGTGTATTTTCTACAGTTACCCATTTTTCTTCTGAATTTGGTCTAATTTTTCTATTTTTATAACTTATTCTACTTCTTTTATTTTGCACTGTTGTACCTATATATGCTTTATTTTTCAATATGTTCTTTACTGTTTTATTTTCCCAATATGTTTCTTTATTGTATCTTGATTTATTTACTGTTGGAATATTGCTATTATTTAAGTAATCTCTTATTGTTCCGACTTGATTCCCACTAGATGCCATATTGAAAATAGTCCTTACAATTTGAGCCTCTGGTTCATAAATTATTAGTTTATTTTTATCATTTATATCTTTTGTGTATCCAAGTGGTGTTTTTCCTCCTACCCATTTCCCCTGTTTCTGCATAGTATGTAAAGCTGTTCTGATTTTTTTAGATAAATCTTTAGAATACATATCATTTAATATTGATTTAAATGGTGCAATATCATTGTTGCCATTTGATGCTTCAAAAGTATCTATTCCATCTGTTAACGAAACATATCTTACATTATTTTCTGGAAACCATTTTTCTATATATTCTCCTGTTTCTATATAATCACGACCTAAACGGGATAAATCTTTTGTTACAACCATATTAATTTTTCCATTTTCTATATCTCTTACCATTCTTTGGAAATCTGGTCTATTAAAGTTTGTTCCAGTAAATCCCTGGTCTATATATGTATCTATTAATTGGTACTTCCATCCTAATTTTTGTACATATTCTGTTAGTAATGTCCTTTGATTTTTTATACTTTCACTTTCATCATAGCCTCTATCTACATCTTCTTTTGATAGCCTTATATAAATCGCTACATTGTATATTGTTTTTTCTATTTGTTCAAGCATTTTTCCTCCTTTCTATGCTTGATAAAAACAATTTGAATTTAAATTTTATTATATCTTATTTAAGACAAAATTTTAACGCTCAAAAATATCTTTTTTTAAGATATTAATTATTAAGTGTTTTATTAATTCTTCTAATTCTTCACCTTTTTCGTCGAAGTATATATTAATTTTGAAAGTTTCACTCATATTAATTCACTCTCCCTATACTATATATACATCTGTTTTCTTATAAAAATTCTCCCTTACTCTAAATTCATTTTTTAAATATGTCCACATTTGCTCATAAATAGTTTAAGGGTAGCTATGCGATAGTTTTCACTATCACACACCTACCCTAGTTAGTAAAATATCTCATCTATTTTGTTCAAAAGTATTGGTATTGCTGATTTTTCTAATTATAAAAAATGTCCATTTTAGAAGTTTATTTTACTCCAAAATTTGGACATTTTTAACTCACTTAAATAAAACTAATCTGCTCATTTCTACTTACAAGCCAACTTTTCTGTTTAGCCTCTGTTATCTTATTTCCAATTAAAAATGGAGAATTTTCATTATGTTTTTTCATATTTTCAATAACTAACCCCTTATTAGCATTAGCATAACAATATTTACACAAATGTCCACAAGTATTATATGCTCCTATATCATTTCCCATAAGGCAATTACATTCTTGTCTTAAATTCTTTCTTTTAGGTGGCTCTAACTTGCAATTTATTGATTTTTCAACAATTTCTTGGTTCATACAGCCATTACATTTTAATCCATATTCTGATAAAAAAGTTTTTTCGCAACAACTATGTATTACTATATTATTTTCTTTTCCTATTTGAGCAAATGCTTTTGCTATTCTAATTTGTTCTTCTTTTGTTGGAGGTCTTAAATCTGGAGCATTTCTTTTTACTTTTTCATATAAATCTAAAAAGCTAATAGTACAATTATGAGTATATCCTTTCAATTGATTAGCCATATTTTCAAAACACTTTATATGCTTTTCTACATCAAAATCATTATTTATAAAAATTGGATCATATCTCCAACCAATAGAATCTACACCTATATGATTTGATAATTTCTTAAAACTTTCTATCACTCTTTCTTTATCTGGTACAACTGGTTCAATATCTTTTCCGTAAGGTGTAATTGTTACAAACCAATATTGTCTGTAAATATCCAGTTCATCTAAATATTTTAGCATAGGCTCTGGATTTTTAGTGCAGAATGCTAAACAATCTACTACCTTTGGAGATAAACTATATTTTGTTACTTGTGATGGATAATATGGATTTCTTACTAATACATATTCTTCTCTTATTCTATTCATTAACCATTTTGAATAAAATGCTGGTATATCTGTTCTGCATCCTGTATTTATTATCATTTATATTTACTCCTTTAAATCTTCTATTATTTTATTTGTATCTTCATCAAAAGAAATTGTTTTATTTTTTATTTCTAACATTGGATTTGGATAATCTTTGTTTATTCTTATAAGTGTTGTTTTTTCACTTATTGCTGTCATTCGTTCAAATGGAAATCTTATAATTCCAGGTGTATTAAATCCAACTCCTATTTCTAATAATACCACATTTTTGCCTTTGCTTCTAGATAAAAAATCTTCGTATTTTTCAGATTGTCTATACCAATTTTCATCTTGAACAAAGTTTGCATCTTTTCTTAAATTCATATCCATATTACCACCACATACTGGACATTTCATTACTAAATCTGATGGTATTTTGCAGTTTTTTGTATTTCGTAGCCACTTTTCTACTAATTCTTTATTATTATATAATTTGTTATGACAAGCATTTTCACATTGTAAATAACTGTAATCTCCCTGTACTTCAAATATTTTATCTTTATCAAATCCACTATTGTAAAATTGTCCATCTACATTTGTTGATAAAACAAAATATTCTTTATTTTTAACAATTTCATATAATTCTTGATATAATTTTAGTGGCTTTTCATTATATCTATTTAATTTTATCATTTTTGCAAAAAATGCCCACTTTTCTTCTTGTGTCTTAAATTCATAAAACGATGCTGAATACAAATTATCGAAATGATATTTTTCTATAAATTCTTTAAAATCTTTTTCAAACTTTTCTCCACTATATTCTAATCCTGC
>CAKOYU010000031.1 GCA_934130975.1 uncultured Clostridia bacterium
GCTAAAACTAATTTTGGATTTGTAATAATAGCTCTTGCTGATGCAATTCTTTGTTTTTGACCACCAGATACTTGATATGGATATTTGTTTAGAATTTCTTTAATTCCTAATTTTCCTGCTATTTCATTTACTCTTTTGTCAATTTCATTTGCCTTTACTTTCTGGATTGTTAATGCTAAAGCTATATTTTCATATGCAGTTAAAGTATCTAATAAGTTAAAGTCTTGAAATATAAATCCAAGCTCTTCCCTTCTAAATTTGTTTAAATTATTTCCTTTTAATTTTGTGATATCTTCTCCATTTATAATGATATGTCCTGCTGTTACTCTGTCTATTGTAGAAATACAGTTTAATAATGTGGTTTTTCCAGATCCACTTGCTCCCATAATTCCAACAAATTCGCCTTTGTTTACATCAAAATTAATATTGTCTATGGCTTTTGTTAAATTTGATTTGTTTCCATAGTATTTTTCAATGTTTTTTACCTCTAATATTTTTTCCATTTTTTATAACTCCTTTCTTTAATTTTATTATAAATATTTTGATGTAAAGTTGCCATCGATTTAGCTTACATATTCCTTACATTTTTGTAAGGTGCAATACTCGTTTCTTTTTACTTTAGTTCAATATAACTACTTTGTGGAAATATCAACATAACTTCTGTGCCTTCATTTTGAACCGAATTTAGTTCTAATCCTATTCCTAATTTATTGCATAACTTTTTGCATAAATATAGACCAATTCCTGTAGATTTTTTGTTTGATAATCTTCCGTTTGTTCCTGTAAATCCTTTTTCAAAAACTCTTGTAATTTCTCCTTGTTTTATTCCAATTCCATTGTCTTTGATATATAAAATCACATTTTCTTTTCCTTGACTAGCATATATTTCGATTACTGATTCTTCTTTTTTTCTGTATTTAATACTATTTTGTATAATTTGATTTAATATAAAAACTATCCATTTATTGTCTGTATTAACTTCTAAATCTAAGTCATGAATATTAATAGAAATCTTTTCTTGTATTAAGCTACTTTTATTCTTTTTTATACTTTCATTTACAATTTCTTTTAAAAACACTTTTCTTATATAATAATCTTTTTCTACAGTATTACTTCTTGCATAAAATAAGGCCTGCTCTATATAATTCTCCACTTTATCTAGCTCTTCATCAATGCTTTTCGTTACTTCATTTTTATTGTTTTCTATTACCATTTTACTAGCCGCTATTGGTATTTTTATTTCATGTATCCATAATTCTATATATTCTTTATAGTCCTCTGTCATATATTTGTATTTGTTTACATTTTCTAGCATTGATTTATCAATCTGTTCTAGTGTGTTTTTTAATATTTTTCCTTCTAAAAAATTAGGAGTATTTATAATCTCTGTAATTAAATATTTTTCTTCTAACTCATCTAATATCTTTAATAAATTGTCATAAAACTTCTTCTTTTTAAAGTACTCTATAACAATTGAAATCACATATAATCCTATTAATATAAGTGGAATATATATTTTTATAAACCTTCCCACATTATATGCCATTAAGAATATCTCTATTGTAATAATACCAAATAGTAATAATAAAATAGTAATAGCTTTTTCTCTTAAAAATAATTTTAAATTCATTTAGTTTGCTCCTTTTTTCAAAATGTACCCTTGTCCTCTTTTGGTTTCTAGAAGTTCTTTTAATTCTAATTCTTCTAATTTATTTCTTAATCTAGTAATATTAACTGTTAATGTATTGTCATCTATAAAACTTTCACTTTCCCATAAACATTCCATTATGTCTTCTCTTGATACTATTTTTCCTCTATTTTGTACTAGGAATTTTAAAATTTTATATTCATTTTTAGTTAATTCTATTGTTTTTCCATCTTTTTCTATAGTGCTATTTGATGTATTCAATATAAAGTCTTTAACATCTATTTTATCATTTACTTCTTGCATACTTGTCCTTCTTAATAATGATCCTATTTTTGCAAGTAAAATTTGTATATTAAAAGGCTTTGTAATATAGTGGTCTGCACCATTATTTATTGAAAGTAGTTCGTCCAATTCATTATCTCTACTTGTTACAATTATTATTGGCATATTTGATTGTTTTCTGATTTCTTTACATATATATTCTCCATCTGTGTTTGGCAAATTTATATCTAATAATATTAAGTCTGGTTTTCTCTTTAATATTTCTTGTATTGTATTGTCAAATGTTGTTAGCGTTGTTGCTTCATATCCATTTTTGTTTAGAAATATTTTTAATTCTTCTCTTAATTTCTCATCATCTTCTATGATTAATATTTTTGGCATTTGTTTTTCCTCCCTTGTTATTATATCATACTTCCTACAAAAGAAACCTTACATTTCTGTAAGGTTTTCGTTTTAAAATTTCACAATAATTTAAAGAATTTTATTGACTTTAATGGTCATAGACTCTTTCTATATTTTATTTATATAAATATTTTTTCATTTCATAAAAAATTTCTTTATTTTTTTAATAATTCTACTAATAACATTTTCTTTCATTTCTACTAATGCAACCTCTTTATTTACTATAGTGCTATCAGTATTATATTGCCTGCCTGTATTTCTAAAGATATTATCTGTATTATATTTTTTTCGCAATTCTTTTTGATATTCTATTTCGTTTTTTTGGTATTTATCTAACAAATATTTCTTTGTATAATCACTATCATTTATGTATTTTATAAATAAATACGATATTTAATATTGCTTTTTGAAAAACTATGCATATTATTAATGCAATCATTGTCATTGCAGTTATCTGGCTAGCATTTAACCCTTTTACTAATGTTAGGAATAATGTGTCTATCGGTACAAAAAATATTAAGTCTCCTGTAAATGATGCAAATATTGGATATATTTTTATACTTCTATTTATTTTCTTTATTTCTTGTTCCATTGTATACTATCTACTTTCTCTTATATAAAATTCTTCATCACATTTTTTACTTCTTCTAAATCTGGATTAACAGCTCCTTCTTTTATTTTGCAAGAACTATCAACATATTGCTCTAAAATTTGTACTGTCTTTCCAAATCCACTTCCACCAGATGTCGCAAACAATAATATCTCTTTATTAGAAAAATCATAACTTTTTAAAAAATTATTTACAATATTAGGTGCTACATACCACCAAACTGGATAACAGATAATAATTTTATCATATTCACTAATATTTGCATTATTATTTTCTATTTCTGGCATTAACTTTTTATTTCTATGTTCCTTACTTGATCTTGATAAAGGGTTCATCCAGTTTAAATCTTTATCTGTATATAATTCTTTTGGTCTTATTTCATAAATGTCTAAATTAAATTCTTTTGAAATTTCTTCTGCTAATCTTCTTGTTCTTCCTGTTGCAGAAAAATATGTCACTAATGTTTTACTCATTTTACAAACCTCCAATTGTTTAATTTTTTCAATTACTCGATAATATCGATATAAAGTATTTTAATTGTTTTAATAACATTACTTTTTATCCTTTAAATAATAACTTTTCAAATATTATTCTACTGTAAGTGTTTTAGTAATTTCTTTAAAAAATTCTTTTGACCATAATTCTAATGAATCTTTATCTTCTATAAATGCTTCAACATCTTCTTTTGCATTTTTATAATCTATTTGTTCAAATTTTTTTGTTAGTAACTCTTTTAATACATCTATATTAAATGTATCCTCTCTTTTTAATACTTGTGAATCTATTAGTTTTTCTTTTACTAATTCAATATTTACTTTAATGTTTTTAGACAAATAAAAAATATAATCATATAAATCTCGGCCTTTGGTTCTATAGTTCCAATTTCTACAAAGAATAGCATGTATCTTTCCCGCAAATAAAGACCCTTCATCATATAATCTTACTTGATGTGGAGATGGTAAAAGTTTATATTTTAAATCATATTTTGCTCCTGTCGGCGGATTAATATCAACCTCAAATTTTATTTTTATACTTTTCAATGATGTTGTATTTTTAATATTTTCATTCGGAAAAAACATTAAAATATGTTCTTTTGTATCGCCTTTTAAAAATGCTGATGTTATATTTGATTCTTTTGTTTTTATTTTTTCATTAATTGATAAGTTCAAACCATAGGCCTGAACTTCTTTTTCAATCCAAGAAAAATACTTACTTAAATCAAAATCTGAATTTGGCTCTAATAATGCAAAATCTAAGTCTTCTGAAAATCTATTTAAACCATAAAATATTCTAAGTGCTGTTCCTCCATAAAAAGCTGCTTCGTTAAAAAATCCACCTCTGCTTAAACCACATAAAACAATTTCTTGAATAATTTCTTTCATAGCATTAGTTTCATCTAATGTATTTTGTATATCATATTTACTTAACATATTTTGTAAAACATTATTCATCTATTTTCCTCCTCATATATCTGTATAATAATTCAACATTTGTGCTATGATAATATTTAGATAGAATTTCAATATCATTTAATTTTAATTTGCTAAATTCAATAAAATCTATTCTCAAATCTTCAAACAATACATTTTCTAATTCTTGCATATTTTTTATTGGCTTTAATGTATAAAGTTTATCACATAAGGCTTTCTCTGGTGTTGCAATCTGATAGTAATATTCTCCTTCTTCTATAATTTTTATTCCTAATGGATATACTGAAGTCGGTACATCCCTATATAAAAATATTCCAAATTTATTATTGTAACTTTTTTTCTTCTTCTTTTCAAATGTAGCACTTGTAAAAGCTGTTACTTTTTCTGGTATTAATCCATAAAAAGCTAATGCATAGTCAAATGATAAATATGATGGTCCATAAATACTTCCTGCTAACAAATAGCCATTAACATTAGAATCGGTTTCATATAAACCGTTTATTATTTTTATTAATTTTCCATTTTTTACTTCTCTACAAATTTTGGTATTTTTATTTGAATATTTTTGTAAATTAATCTTTATCATATCATTAGTTAATATCATATTATCACCTCTTTTTATCATTATACGATATTTTGTGGCGGAAATCAAGCATTTTAATATAATCTTTCAAATATTTTACTATCATTATTCTTTAAATATTGTCCTATTCTAATATTTACAATAAAAGTAATTATGCCTACTATTTCAAAATACAATTTTATATTTTGTATAATAATTCCAAGTACAATAAACAATAATATAAATGCCATTGTATAAAACAATTCATACATAACATTCGTGTTTTGTTTCATCATTGTATATTCGCTATCCCATTTTATTCTTGGATTTTTCAAATCTATAAGTATTTTTATTTTCTCCGTTATTAAACTTATTATTATACTGATAATCAAAATCACAATTCTATAAATTATGTTATTTGTAAATGCATAGTATAAAGCAGATATCCCTATTCCTGTTATTAGATTAATAATCTGACCTATAATCATTTTCAATTTCAATTGTTCACTAAATTTTATTGGTAAATATTTAGAAATTATTGCCGATTTTTCTTCTTTCGATATAGCAATAATTGAACTAAAATTTAACATATACAATATTTGAATTGTAGCAAAAACTCCTCCTGCAATCCAAGATGTATCTGCTATAAAATTCAAGTTGTATGGTATGTAATTTGCTGTAAAAATAAATATCACTGCAACAACTAAAATAAAGATTGATATTGTAAGTGGCATAATAATACATTGTATAAAAAATATCGGTGTTCGTTTTATTGTTTTTAATTCCTTATTCAAGTATGCTTTCTTATATGATTTTCTTTTAAAATCTTCTATTTTTAGTTCAACATTTCTTTGTGATTTATTCTTATTGCTATTTACAATTGTTCCTATACAACCTTTTAAATATATTGGAGAAATAAACAATATAGCCACTATATAAATCATTATACTTTCTATTATATAAATTGCAAAACTTTTTAATCCATATATAGTATTATAATTTTGTAAAGCCTCCATTATTGGTCTTATCAATTTAAAACCATTTGTAATTTCATTTGCAATTCCATTTTCAGTTATCAATATTTGTTCATCAAATAATTTGAAAATTGAAACTTGTCCCCCAGTTAGAGATAATACAACATTTAGCATAATTAGTGCTAATACTATCAATTTTTCAAATGTTTCTGGAGCGTCTGGTACAAATCCAAATCTACTTTTTGCTTCAATAGGATTTTTTATTATACTTTCTCCATCTATTAAAATATCGCCTTTATCTATTTTTACTATTCCTGTTATCATATCTATTGTAGTTGTTTTTCCTGCACCATTTGCTCCTAAGAATCCAAATATAACTCCATCTTCTATTTTTAAGTTCATATTTTCTATTACATTTTTCCCCTTAATATATGATTGACTAACATTTTTTATTTCTATCATATTTTTCTCCTAAAGTATCAGTATAATTTATATAATTTCTTAAAAATCATTTGTCCTACTTGTTTTCAATTAGATGGGTATAATATATAATTTCTTTACCTAATTTCTTTGCATAATCTATTTCTAAGTTCGTACTATTTCCAATATAATTATTTATATCTACTACTAATATAGCATCTGATAATTCTATTCTTTTAAAATGTGCTTCTTTTAGTTTTATTAATTGTTCTTCGGTTCTCTCAATATCCTCTGATACTGGATATACTGGTGTAAGAACGCAATATCCGTCTAACGCCATTTTTTCTGCAACTTTCATCATCTCTTTTTTAAATTTTAAACTTCCACACAATGTAATTACTTCCACTTCAATCCCTCAATCTTTTCTAAACCTTTCAGCATTCTATTTCACTATCATTATATAATCTTTTTTTATTCGCTCCAATAATTTAACAATTCCATTTTTAACTTATCATATACTTTAGTTTCAAGTTTTGCTTTTTCCTTTATTTTTTCAAACTCACTTTCCAAAAGTATAAATTCTTCTCGTGCACTCATCGCATGATCTGATATACATATTTTTCCTATAAAATTAGAAAACATAAATCTATAAATAAATGCACATAAATTCTTTTTATTAACACAGTCGTCATATTCACCTTTAGGAAGTATCTCGTACCCTAATTCTTTCAATACATCATAACCTTCAATAATTGCATCCATAATTAATAGAGAATATTCCTTATCTTTTTTTAGTAACTTTAAATTGCCATTTACTTTATAACAAGCAAATACAAGTGGAAGAACTGCACATGCATGTGACTTAAGATAATCATTCATTTTATTTTCTATAATTACTTTTATCTTTGTCCCTTTAAATATAGATTTTATAAATTCATTACTTATATCTTTACTATCTATTCTTCCTATTGTAATTTTATTTAAACAAATTGAATTTATATATCCATCATCTTTTTTGCCAGCAGCCATAAAAAATGCAAATAATACATTTTTGTCTTTTATATTTGCATATTTTTCTGCAGTCATATTATTGCCTACAAATACTATGTTTTTGCTTTTATTATTTTCTATAATTGGAACAATACTGTCTAAAGCTGAAAATCTTGCAGCTATAAATATTACATCATAAATATCATTTTCATCTAGCTTATCTATTATATTAAAATGATCTACTGTTTTCTTTCCAAATTTGTGTTTTATAATAAGTCCATTCTTTTTTAAATTTTCAAAAGTTTTATTTATTGCCAAAATAGTTACATCATTACCTTTTTTCAAAGAATGTGCTAAATTTGAACCAAGTACACCAGCGCCAATAATTAATATTTTCATTTTTTATCAGTCCTTTTCAAATTATAATTTTTCATTTTATTAGTTTATATCACAAAAGCAGATAATTATCAAACATTATCTGCTCTAAAACTTGTAATTTATATGTTTTGAAAATTTATTTTATTGAAAAATAAGCGGTTCAATATTCCAAGCAAACCAAAAAGGATA
>CAKOYU010000032.1 GCA_934130975.1 uncultured Clostridia bacterium
GCCCATAGCAAGATAATTCTTTGTGGTTACAGGCGGATTACCATCAGCTTCCTCAGTATATCTGAGAACTACATTCCATGGATAATTTCTGTAAGAACGGATTAAGAATTCACGTCCAGTCTGATCTCCAGGCTTACCACCGGTAGCTCTACCATTCTCGTTAATAGAGGCTTCGACTTCCAGTCCATTACCACAATACATTGCAACATGATGTTTTTCATTAAGTAGAATATCTCCACGCTGTAATCCGGCTCCTGTTGCAAGATTTACTTTAGATGTTACGTCCTTAAACTCAAAATGTGTAAATACTGATTTCATAACACCAGTATAAGCACATCCATAAGTTTTAAATGAGTAATCTTTCACAGGGATACCTGCGTTGACCCATGCAGTATAAACGGCAGAAGAGCAGTCATAATCACCTTTTTCATTCCAACGATAAGTCTGATCGTAACCATGACTATTATCACGAGCAGTCGCTTCCATCCACTGAATAGCTTTTTCTGTCTTTGTCATAAGATGTGACTCCTTTCTTAGAATTGAAATTAGAAATGTTTTTTAAAAGTAATCAATTACCATATATTTCCAGTGAAATGTTTGATTAGAATTGGTATAATCTAATAAAAATAGAAAAGGATGGTAATAAAATGGCAACTGATATGAAAGAAAAATTTGAAATCAAGAATTATGTTAAATTGATTTGCCTAAGACTTGATCATTATGAAAGTTTTATAGAAGATGAAGTGAATACAGACTGTATCTCAGATATTAATGATTTTATTCTTAAACATAAAAACGAAGAGGGAGTTAAGATTTTAATATTTGAAATGAAAAATATGAGAATGACTACGATTTCTCAGGCGAGAGAGTATATACAACATCTACATGCATTTGATTATATCCGTGGATTGATTGAATCCGGACATGATCTTATTACTTCTGATCAAGTTGATAAAATGTCAATAGGCGAAATAATTACATATATGCTCGATTACAAAAAAGAATAAAATTTAAGGGGGCTATTACGCCCCCCATATAAAAATATAGTATTAATTTAAAACTAAAATTACTTTATTTAAAAATAATATTATTATTGTCTAAATTTATAAACAAAACATATCAATACGCTAAATGGTAAAACGTTAAAGCCGTTTTACTCTGGTTATATAAGTAATACACTTTTGACAATTAAATTAGGGATAGGCTTGTACTTAATAAACACATACAGAAGTGGTGGTTATAAAATAAGCTCATTATCTGTACTTAATGCCCAAGTGCAGAATGGCTCTTTTCTGGAAACACTTGTTAAAGGCGAATATTATGATTCTACTGTCAAAATGGATTTCGCAGAGAATAGCTTATCCGCTAATTATAAAGTACCTGTATCTGGTGGCTGCACTATAAAAAATATATAAAGTGTGTCAATAAAATAGTATTACGTTATTTTTTTCCACTGTTTCCATTCCCCCAAATAATATCTGATATAATATGATTGGTTCATCGCCGCTGCGATTTGAATATTTCCAATTTGAGAAACAATACTTACGCTAACGTCAGGAAGAGCTGTACCAGTATTATTTCCTGTATCTACCCCTACAAAACAATATAATCCGCCTTTATAATTATCAAGATCATACTTTTTTCCACTTGAGATGTCCATATTTATGAATGACTTACCATTTAGCGCATTAAGAGCAGTAGGAATAGTCATCTGCCCAGCATCAAGAGTAAACTGTTGTGATGTCAAATTTTGTAACACCTGTTTTGTCAGGTTTTCCATTGTGATAATTCCACCCTCATTAGTATCAGGGTCAGTAAATATAAGTTTTTTATTTGTTGGGACCGTTGTAACTTCGGTCAGAGTATTAGCATTAACTGAGTCCATAATAAAAATAGCTGCCATGGAATCAACATGACAGCATCTCCTTTCTATTCAATTTATTTTCAAGTTCTGTAATCTTCTGAGACATTTCTTGCATGGCTTTTACCACATATCCCATAAGATAAAAATCATTTACACACTTTGGATTTTTCGGAAGACCGTTTTCATCAAGCTCGTTTGAGCCTCTTGTAGCAAGACGTGAATCCAATTGTTCAAGCTCATCAGCAACAAATCCTATATCTTGATGTGAACGATCTGTAAGCCAATCAAACTGTCGTACTTTAATTTTATCTATAAGATTAAGGGCATCAATAGTAGAATCCTGAATATTCTCCTTAAGACGAATATCAGATGTAGAAACCTGAAGCTCACCGGAAACACATGGAAGAGTAACATTTATTGCTCCAAATTTAGACTCACATGGCTCAATATACGTAACACCTTGATCGTATTTAAGGTAAATATATCCATATTGGCAACTATTTTTTACTTTTGAAGATATAAAGGCAACATCTGCCCCTCCATCGTTTACAGGAACACCAAAGCTCGCAGATGATATTGAATTACATGGAGATATATATGAACCAATGTTATTTACATATAAGCTAGAAAATTTTAATGCTGTACTACCAATACTGTCTTTCCCTGTAGAATTTGGTACGATTGAACTTGCATGTATTGATGTAAAATATCCGGAATAACGTCGATTACTTGTTCCTATAAAATATTTTGCATCTGCGACAGGCATTATATTTTGTGTATTTAATCCACCGTTTACTTTAACATTGCTTTTAACCTCTAACTTCTTATTGATAGTTAAGTTATTATTGACGTAAACAGTATTTCCAGTAATAAAATCTGTTCCACTACTTGTACTACCAATTTCCATATTATAAATGTCTGGTTTGTCAAGAATAGAGTCCCATGAGTAAGTGTCCGGGATATCATCTGTAACAGCAATCACTCCAGATTTATCAGGGATTTCCAGATTTACATTTTTATTACCAGAGTAACCAATTCTAGCAGTATAACTATTTGTTTTAGCTCCATCTTTATAGGTATTGTTGTATAACAGCAATAAAATGCGAGAGTTTGCTTCTCCATTATCTAATTCTCCTAAAATTGAATAAATATCAACGGTAGGATTATTATAGTCGTCTAAAAATTTTACTGTTCCAGTTATACTACCACCAGAGAGTGGAAGATAATCATGAGCATGATTAGTGTCTGATTTTCCAGAAAGTTTATCGTCTATTTGAGCCTGTGTATAATACAAATCATTATGATTATGAGCTGATGGAGAGTAAGTGGTCGGTTTACCAGTGATAGCAGACCATGCTACTGAATTAGCTGAACTTGCAGTTCCGTATAATCTACCCTCAAATCTATTTGCTCTAATTGTGTCAATTGAAAGAACACCGGCTGTTGTTAATATTGCTTTTGGATAATAAGTAGTTCCGTCATCACTATAAGCAAAACCAAAACCAATACTTTCATTAGAATCTGCTCTAACATTACCTATTTGCCAATGGCTTGAATAATACTTAAAATCAAGTGCATTTCTAAGGGCATATTTTGCTGATGCGCTCATAGGGTTAGATATGGTAACTGATTTTCCACCAATTGATATAACTTTTCCTCCAAGGGCGATTCCTGCGTCTAATTTGAACGTGCGTCCTGTAAATGTACCGTTGGTATTCTGTTTAATTGAAATGTCATTTGATTCATTCCCAACAGCCAAAATAGGTGTTTGTGCGGATATCATTAAAGCACTTGTCGCTGCACCACCAGCGGAGGAAGATCCTGCATAATTATGTGTATGTGATTTATCAGCTTTATTATCAATTAACCCTTTTAATACCTTGCCCTGTGATGCAGACAGACTTTCAGTTGTTGAATCGGTTGTTAAATTATTTACAATACCTCTCCACGTATCCGCTTTAGGAGGTGCATACCCAAGAGCGGTAGTAACATCTCCACTTGTTAGATATGCTTTTGAGTATTGCAATACAGACCATTTGGATGTGCCGTTTCCAACCTTATATTTACCTGCATTATTTCCATCAGAAGTAAATGCAACCTCTCCTTTTAAAAGGACTGGATTTTTTGCTTCCCAATTTGCTTCTGTATCATATTTATTTTGTATTCTAACATTCAATTTATTATCTGCCAAAAGTTTTCACCTCCTATATTTTTTATATATTTTATAAACATAATGTTTTATTTTTCATATTCAAAACCAGTCTCTCACTTGTATGAGAGACTGGCTATTTTATTATTTTTCTATATCATTAACAAGATATTGCTGCAGGTCAGAAACTGATATAGCTTCTATAGTAGCTATTGTATTGTCTTCTATTCAAACAGCTCCACCGCAAGATAAAATCAGTGTGTTAGAACCATTAATAAGAGCATCTGTATTAACTGAAGTCACATTAAGTGACACATTTGCAGAACCATCAAAACTTACTGCTGTAGATGTAGCGCCACCTGTAATAGAGAAACTCCTTGCGGTAGAAAGTTTTACGGCACTATTAGCAGATCCACCAGATGATGAAGATCCAGCATAATTATGTGTATGACTAGATGCAGCAGCACCGATAGATGCCAATGTAATATCCGCGGAACCATCAAATGATGCGTTTCCAATTTTTCTTGAAGTTGCAAGTTTAGTTGCTGTAGCAGCATTTCCAGTACATACCTTAGCAGATGCAGCAGTACCAGAGATATCAACTGTCATTATATTTGACTTTGGATCATACTTTAACTTGTCGTTATATGCTCTCTTAGTTTCTGTTGTAGAATCTGAGAACCATACATGACGATATGCCTCTGCATTTGTGTTGGCGATTTCAGCACTTACATTTGTTGCAGTACCTGCAGATGTAGCATATTTTACACTCTTATCTGCATCAGCTGTGTTATCAACTTTACCCAGACCTACCTGATCTTTTGTATGAGTATGAGTAGATGGTGTAAATGTAGATGGCTTACCAGCAACATTACCCCAATTCACATAATCTATTACAGCTTTAGTAGTTGGAAGATTTGCAGAAGTGCTACCAGAAGTAATGGTACTATCAATCTGTTTAGTCGCCGCTTCACCAACTGTAATAGCACCGGACTGAGCGTTTGTAGTAAGGTTCTGTGTAGAAGTAGAATATTTAACAGTTGTTACGATTTCATCACCAGAAGGTACAACAATCCACTTAGGATCTTTGGACATTGCAACTACAAGGTCACCGATTTTTGCGACTACATCCTCACCAGTGTAAGAATTAGTTTTTGGTACTGTGACTTGTGTAATTACTTTATATGTATCACCTATAATTACTCCGGATGAAGGAAGGGTAGTGGCTGTTCCATTAGAGCCGAGTGTTCCTTTGAATACCATTGCATCAGAAGCAGAAATACTAGAAGAAATTTTAGAATCTACATACTGTTTTGTTGCTGCTTGTAAATCAGTTGTAGGATCTGCATTCAGAGTTACAGTTCCAGTAAAAGTTCCACCTGCTTTAGGCATTGCGTTGTCTGCTTTTGTTCCCTGTGTAGCTGTTGCGTAAGATTTAGAATCAGTGTAAGCTGCAGAACCAAGTCCTTTGACAGCTACGTTTGTTGCCGCACCAGTTCCAGTTGTTACAGAAATTGTACCATTAGTAGAACCTGTTGCTACTTTACGTACAGCATTTGTTGCTAGAGTTCCTTGAGCAGCAGTAGCATAAGCGTTGGACTCCGTGTAAGCCGCAGAACCAAGTCCGGTAACCTTAATATTGTCTGTTGTTTTTCCGTCAATAGTAAGTTTAACTGTACCATTATTTGTACCACTTGAAAGTGCAACAGACTGGATCGCTCCACTTGTAATAAGTGTACTGATTTCATCTGGTGTCATAGTCGCGTATGCTAAATCAGAGAAAGTTTTGACACCATCTCCAATTTTCATTTTTACTGCACCAGACTCTGTGATTTCATATGCAGGTTCACCCTTTAAAAGTACAAGAGTTGACGCACCCCAATTTGCAGTTGTATCAATTTTTAGTGCAATACGTGTATTTAATGTTTGCGTAGCCATATTTTTGTCTCCTTATCATTATTTATTAGAATCTCCACATTGCATTGTAAACTCACCGTGTGGATCGAATGCTAGTGGATAATATTTAATATTTGTGTCATCCCATCTATAAATGGCATTTGTAGATGTATCTATATAAATTGCATATTGATCGCCAACAGTTGGAAATAATGTATATGATGCGTATGGGATAACTCTTTGATTATCGTCTATATAATCTTTTATATAGTTGATTAATTCTTCTAAACCTTTAAAATCAAGAAATTGTTGTTTCAAAAAATATCACCCACTTTCTAAGTGTTTTGATAATAACTTTATGTCAAATTATTTTTTTAAATCACTTTTATAAATTATTTCTTCTAGTAACTTGTTTAAACCATTAATATTAGAAATTTTTACTTCTTTATAATTATTTAACCACAATCTATTATCAGAAAAAGATGGTGTTGTGTTCTAACATAAAATAAGATTCTCTTTTATAGATTTTAAATTATTTGAATTTGGAAGATTTTTCTACCTTTTTGGTACAATTTCCATATTGTTGTTTAAGTTATTAGAAGACCCGTGATAGTAAATGTATCATTAGGTTCGTAAAGCCTTAAATTTAAATTTTTTATTTTATTTATTTCATTTATCACCTTACTTGTAAAATAAAAATGAAAAATATAAAAAATTTTATCTCTTAAAACCATTAAGTAATACATTCTAAATATAATAGTGAAGTAATACAAATGGTTTTAAGAGAAATTATAAATGCTTTATAATACACTCATGTATTTATATGTAAATAAGCATAAGTAAAAAAACATAAAAATATTAAATACCTTTTAATTCTTTCATAATGTTTTTGCATTCAGTATCAGAGAAATTACTATCATAAATTCTAAAATCTGAAATCTCACCAATTGTAAATTGACTAATAACACCATCACTCATTTTTCTAGCAAATAAAAGTAATGTCATATTTGATGGTGTACCACTGCTTTGTGCATCATATCCATTCCAAACACCACCGTCAAAACCTATCCAATATGATTCGTTATTTTTGGATAGTACAAGATAATGGTAACCGTCATTTGAAAAATCACCACCTACCCATTCAAAAAATCCTCCAACTTTCTTAAATGAAAATCCGAAAGCTTTTCCCATATTTATATCATAATAGGTTTCGTCACCATTAATATTGCGTCTACAATAAAGGCTTGTCTCTGCTGCATCATCTCGAGATTCAAATAAAGAACCTGGATTATCATTATTAGTAATTGAATCACTAAATTTCATAACAATAGTCCAATTTTTATCTTCATCATATGGTGCCCATTTAGTGTCAATAAAATCATACCCATTTGAAGTGTAAGGTTGCGTAAGTCTCCAAACAATATGTCCATGAGCATCATCTATATCTGTTTCAAAAAACGAAGAGTCAGAATCATCTTGGTTTGAGTTATATAACAAATCTGTTAATTTGGAAGATACTAATTTTCCAATTGCTTTATAGCCATATGCACTAAAATGTAAATTTTCAAATTTAGGAACGCCATTTTCTTTAACGCAACTACAAAGTATAGGTGCTTTTAGTAAAATTTCATCTCCATTTGCATATGAACTGGTATCAAAATAATAATGAACCATATTTGCT
>CAKOYU010000033.1 GCA_934130975.1 uncultured Clostridia bacterium
AATACAAAAACAATTAATTTTTTATTAAATTTATTTCATTTACTAATATAATTTCTTATACAAATTACTATTTTTCTTTTTTATATCTCAAAAGCAGATAATTATCTGTCCTAAAAGATTCCTTTATAACTTTGCAAGGATTTCCAACAGCCAAATTATTTGACGGAATGTCTTTAATTATTAGACATTTCTATTCCGAAAAAATCAAATTTTTCAAACAATTCGTAATAACATTATCTGCTTCTAATATCTCTTCTTTATTCACATCTCAATCCTTTATTTCTATTATTTCATTAAAACTACGCCATTTATTATTGGATTTAATAGTTCAACAAAATTTATTGCATCTTGTTCTGTTCCAACTACACTACCATAATGAATTGGTACTGCTACTTGTGGCTTTATTTCATTTATTAATTGTGCTGCCTCTTTATAGTCCATTGTATAAGTTCCCCCAACAGGAACAAACGCAACATCACACTTTGCTTTTCTATTTTCTTCTGTAATGTCTGTATCTCCTGCAACATAGTATCTAATACCATCTAATGTAATAATATAACCTACCCAACTATTTTCTTTTGGATGAAATTTCTTATTTACATTATATGATGGTATTGTTTCAAATTCAATTCCTTGTACCACATATTTCTCATTAGGCTTTACTACAAGAATTGAATTTTTGTCTATTCCCTTTTTTAATAATTTCGTTATCATTTCTTCTGGTATTACAATAGTTGTATTTTTATTTATAACTTTATCTATATCTTCTTCTGAATAGTGGTCATAATGATCATGTGTTATAAAAATAATATCTGCATCATTATAATTTTTTTCAATTTTAAATGGATCTATATAAATTATTTTATTTTTGTTTATTCTTATACTACTATGGCATAAAACTTCTATATTATCTAACATAATACCCTCCTTAACTTTTATATATTTGAATTATAACACAAAAATTCTTAATATAGCAAGAAAACAAAAAAATTACACTCTAATTTTGTGAAAAGAACATTCCTGATGTCATATCCAAATAATTTAATCCACTATATTCTGGATACTGTGCTTTTACTTTATTTTCGAAATCACTTGCATCTTTACTTTCTTTTGCAATTTTCTTTAACTCTTCAAGATAAGCAATCTTTGTATCAACATCTTTTAATGTTTCTGGTGTGTAATGACTTGACAATACTAAATTATATCCATTTTCCTTATATCTTTTTAATTGTTCAATAATTGCATTTGCATGACCTTCCCCTGCAACTATTGAATGGCAATCATGTCCTAACATGTGTGTATATACACATCCGATTTGTGGAAATTCTATTTCAATGTTTTCTTCGTGGTATGTTATTTTTAATTCAAAGCCTCCAATATTAACATTTTCATCTTTCAATACATCTGTTATTTCATGAAATTCTTTTGCAAATGCTCCATTAAATGATTTTTCAAATCCAGTAACCAAATTGTGTATTGTACCTTCTTTCATTGATTTTATTGTACCTTCTGAAGCATAACCTTTTACATCTTTTAGTATTATTCCTCCATTTGGATGATCAGAAAATACTTTTCCTACTATATTTTTATTTAATCCTTTTACATATTCTTCAAATTCTTCTAAATTATCATAAAATGCAGGGAATTCTACCAATAATACATTTTCATCATTTTCTAATATATAACTTTCATCATTCATCAAGTCATTTGTTTGATAACAATGTAATTTTATATCTCCAAAATCATAAATATCTATAAATCCTTTTTTTAAATTAACTTTTGAAATTTCCATTTTTATACACTCCTTATTTTTTTATTAAATTTAGTAGCTACTTTATTTTTAATTTCTGTAATTATTTTACTTTCTGTTTTCTGTTTTGTAAAGTAGGCACTTTTTTGTTTCATAGTTACCTAAAAGTAACTTTTTAGTATTTTAGTGCTTTATGAGATGTAAATTTTTTTATCACACATGCTATTCTTTTTGAATATTATATCCAAATTGACACTATTATTGATTTTATTGTTCTATATTGTTTACATCAAACTCATATTTTGTTATAATTCCATAGAGATTGGAGTTGATTTATAATGAAACAAGAATTATCTGTTTGCCCTGTTGAAATTACAATGGGGCTCATTGGTGATAAATGGAAAATTTTAATTATTAGAGATTTATTAACTGGAACCAAAAGATTTGGAGAACTTCGCAAGTCACTCACAGGTATTAGCCAAAAAGTTCTCACTAATAATTTAAGAGATATGGAAAAGTCAGGATTAGTCCATCGTGAAGTTTTTGCTGAAGTTCCTCCTAGAGTTGAATATTCTCTTACTGATACTGGTTGGAGTTTAAAATCTGTTTTAGATTCTATGGTTTAATGGGGAAATAATTATCGTGAAAAGCAAAAATAGCAGTATATAAACCTGCTATTTTTGTTTTTTACTCTGTTTACATAGAAATTAACACTTTTTTCTACTTTTTCCAAATTTATCTAATACTAATGTAATCCACCTAATTACAGAAAACTCTGCTATTGCAAATAGTGTTACAAGCGCTGCAGCTCGTCCTGATATTGCTTTTATTGCAAAAAAGTCTGGCATAATATTAATCGTTAAAAGGATTCCAAGAATGCACAATGCCATTACACTTGACCTGTATTTATTTAGAGGTCTAATAATCTTATATAAAATCAAAAATCCTCCTGTAAAGAACAAATAACTACAAGCTGTTGTTATTTCTTGTCCACCTACATTAAATAATACAGAAAACCTAACCATAGCTACAATTACTAAAAATGATGTTATTGCAGCAGGAAGTGAATTTTTAAACACTTTTCTTAAAAAATTACCATTTTGTTGTTTCTTTTGATTTTCTTCAAATGTCAATAAAAATGCAGGTATTCCAATCGTAAATGCACTACCTAATGATACTTGATTCGGCTCTAATGGATATTGCATTGCAAAAACTATTGAATATATAGAAAGCAACAAAGAAAATATATTTTTATATGTAAATAATGAGGCTGATCTTGTTATATTATTAATATTTTTTCTTCCTTCATGAACTATATCTCTCATTTTACCAAAATCAGAATCAAGTAATACAACTTGTGCTGTTTCTCTAGCTGCATCTGCTCCAGACCCAATAGCAATTGAACAATCAGACTCCTTCATTGCTAAAATATCATTTACTCCATCTCCTGTCATTGCTACTTTTAAGCCTAATTCTTTTAAAGCTTGAATTATTTGTTTCTTCTGTTCAGGATTTACTCTTCCAAAAATATTATATTTTTTTACTGCCCTTTTTATATCTTCATAACATTCTAATTCTCTACAGTCAACATATTTTTCATATCCTTTTATTCCTGCTTGCTTTGCAATTGATGATACTGTAGTTGGATTATCTCCTGATATAACCCTAATTTTAACATTTCTATTGTTAAAAAATCCAAAAATTTCTTTTGCGTTTTTTCTTATCTCATTTTTCAAACTTATAAATAAAATAGGAATATTCTCTTCATTCTCTTCTTTAACAAAAGCTAATACTCTTTCTCCATTTTGTGCCTTCTTATTAATCAGATTTTCAAATTCTTTATCTAATAATATTTCAGGAGCTCCTAATTTGTATGTCAAATTTTCATTAATTTTAATAAATGAAAATTTATTTTTAGAATTAAAGTTTTCTTTATTTATGTTTGATAGCTTTTCATAAGAAATTCCATCTAACTGTTTCTTTATAGCATCCATTGTTATATTGTTATCATCTATTGTATTAATATATTTAGCTAAAATTTCCAGTTTTGAGTTTTTTCTATCTAAAATAAAACTATTTTCTTTCTCATCAAATATATCTAACACTTTCATTTTATTATTGGTAATTGTCCCTGTTTTATCAACACACAATACATCAACTCTTGCAAGACTTTCAATGCTTTTCATATCATGCAAAATAATATTTTTTTTAGCAAGTTTTCCAGCACTTATTGCTAGTGCAACAGTTGTTAATAAATATAAGCCTTCTGGTATCATTCCAATTAATGCCGATACCATTGAATTAACACTTTCTGTATAAGTATTTCCATTCACAGTATAAGATTCCCAAAATAATAATAATCCAATTGGAATTATGACTATTCCTGCAAATTTAACAATGCTGTCAATTGCTGAAATCATTTCAGACTTTGTTTCTTTAATTTTCTTTGAGTCCTTCATTATTTTTGCTGAAAAAGAATTGTCTCCTACATTGGTAAGCTTTACTACTGCCTTTCCTGATATAACAAAACTTCCAGACATAAGACTAGAATTTGTATTTTTCTCAATTTCATCCTGCTCACCAGTTAATAGTGATTCATTTACATACATTTTTCCTGAAACTACTACCGCATCAGCTGGTATTTGATTTCCAGCCTCTAAAATCACATAATCTCCTTCAACAAGATTATCAGAACTTATTTTTTCTTTTTTACCATCTCTAATTACTATATAATCGTTTTTATCAAGTAATGATAATTTGTCTAATGTGATTTTCGATTTTATTTGTTGAAAAATTCCAATCAAAATATTTATTGTTATAATAATCAAAAATGTTAAATTTCTATATGATTGTGATGTAATAAGTAACATTGCTAATATTAGAAAAATCAAATTGAAATATGTAAATATATTTTTACTTATTATTTTTAAAATACTTTCATTTGCTTTGATTTTTATTTTATTTGTTTTTCCTTGTTTTATTTTTTCTTCTATTTCTTTTTGTGTTAAACCTTTTAATTCTTCCATAACTTTATTTCTTTTCTTATACCTTCCTATTTATATTGTTTCAGAAAATAACAAATACTTTCTGAAACTTTCTATGCAATATGTAGCAAAATAGTTCTATTCCGTACTTTTCATTTTAGTACGAAACAGAACTATTGTCAATCCTTTTATATTGTTATACTTTTTATTATAATTACTTTTTATAAAAATGAAAATCACAACAATCTTTGCCATAACCCAAAGTTTTCGTTCTAGAAAAACCTAATTTTTTAAGTCCTCCATATGTCACATCATCAACATCACAAAATAAATGGCATAGCTCTTCACAACCGTTTTCTACACATGCGGTATGCCAAAGACATTTTTTCATTGTCACATCAAAATAATCTTTACCATGATTTTGCACACTTTCCCACAAGTGTTTGAATAAGTGTTTTTCTTTGATTTTCTGATTTGTTTGTTATATTTTGTATAAGTTCATTAAGCTTTATTTCTTGCTTGTCAAACACTTTCTTGCCTTTCTCACCACCATATTGTTCGATTAAAAATGCTTTTATCTGCTTTTGTTGTTTAATTTTCATAATTATAATACCTCCAATTATTATTACTTTTATTATATCTTTTTTATAACTTTACAAGGATTTCCTACAGCTACAACGTTTGATGGAATATCTTTATTTACAACACTTCCTGCTCCTATTACAACATTATCTCCAATAGTCACTCCTGGAAGTACAATTACATTTCCTCCAATCCATACATTGTTTCCTATTTTGATTGGCTTTGCATATTCTAATCCTTTATTTCTAGTTTCATAATCTAAAGGATGTCCAGCTGTATAAAAACCACAATTAGGTGCAACAAACACATTGTCTCCAAACTCTACTTTTGCGCCATCTAATATTGTACAATTATGATTCATATAAAAATTTTCTCCAACAAAAATGTTATAACCATAATCACACCAAAAATTCTGTTCAACTATTATCTGATCTCCGGTTTCTCCCAATAGTTCTTTTATTATTTTGTCTTTGCTTTCAAAATCTGATGGTTTTAGATTATTATATTCAAAACAAATATCTTTGGCTTTATACCTGTCTTTTATTAATTCTTTATCATAATTAGCATCATATAATTCCCCTGCTAACATTTTATCTTTTTCTGACATAATTTTTCTCTCCTATCACATATTATCTTTTTCTATTAAAAATTTATTAACAGCACTTATATAGATAACCAAATAAGATATAGAAATCAAAAAACCTCCTAGAACATCACTAGTATAATGTACACCTAGATAGATTCTACTAATTCCAATCAAGCAAATCAGAACACTTAATAAACTAATCAAAATCCACTTAAGATACTTATTTTCAACATATCTATAAATCAAGTAAATCAAATAACCATAAAATGCCATACTAATCATAGAATGCCCTGATGGGAAACTATATCCTGTTTCTTCAATTATTCTGTATTCAGTTGGTCTAGGTCTTTGCAATATTCTTTTTAGTGATTGGTTCAAAATTGTAATAATAGCCAAATTAGAAAAAATTGATAATCCTATCTTCTTGTTTTTTATAACTGCTATCAATAACACTGTTAATAATATTATAAATATCGCCCCACCAAAATTAGTAATAAATTTCGCTATTGGGGTTGCAAAATCTGATATTAAAAATGTAGATATTATTTTATAACCAATTATATCCCCATTCATTATTTCTTTATTGAATACATCTTCTGCTAATTCTAAAAATCCAATTAAACATATAAATAATACAATCCATTTCCAATTTTTAATAATAAAATCTTTAATTTTTTCTTTCATTTCTTACCTCTTTTATCTTATTTAAATAGTTTCTTTAAACATTAGTGTAAAAGTTAATCCTTTTCCAAGTTCACTTTCTAATTTAGCTTGTGGTACTTTTAATGTTGTTGCTCCCATTATACTAGCATAAATTGAACCAATCATCAATCCTATATTCCTGCAACAAACACATATATGCTAAACCAAAACTTAAATTTGTTATATCTATATTAGATCCATTTCCTGTTTGTGGATTAAAATATGTAATTGCAGATACGATTATAATTCTCCTGATACTACTGGTACACTGTCTGCAAGTGCCATTGAAAATCCTTGCATTGCATTTTTTAATAATTCTTTCATTTTTAATTTTCTCCCTTTTTATGTTGCTATTCTAATTCTTTGTGTTTAATTTTTGATTAGAGAAAAGTTAAAATTAGGTTAAAAAAATAGCCACTTTGTATAAGTGACTATTCCTTATGCAAATTATAAAATGTTATTCAAATAAATTGTCATCTTCTAACATTTTATTACATATCCATACTGCCTTTTCTTCAATATAATAAGATTTTCTCCCACCATCCCATCTTATTTTATTTTTCCATGAAGCCATATAGATAGAAGAAGTAGCTTTATATTCTCCGCTATTATTCTTTCTGCAGAAAACATTTCCTATCACCTGTTGCCGACCTAATAATGTTTTTTTGAATACATCAAATATTATAAGGTCATCTATTTTTTGTTTTAATATAACAGTATACATATTTATTCCTCCTTTAATTTTCCAAAGGAATCACCCTCTGACTTTGCATAAACATGGGAAACTATTTTGTTATTTATTATTTATTTTATCATACCATTTTAATAATTTCAATCAATTTAATGATAAATCCAACAATAAATTGACTATCTAATTTTTGTCAAGTCCTTTTTTATGGATTTATTATATTATTTTTTTGTATGGCAAACAAGCGA
>CAKOYU010000034.1 GCA_934130975.1 uncultured Clostridia bacterium
ATCTAATATAAATCTTTCCTTTAACTTATTTAGCTCAAGGTCAGAAAAAATATTATCTTCTAAATTTTTCCTTTTTTCTGTACAATATATATAAAATTGGCTCGCCTTTAAAAATTCCATAGGGTTTGTTGTTATATATCCCTTTGTTCTTGCACTATATATAGTATTATTAATATAACCAAATAAAGTTTTGCAAGCTTTCTTACATAACTTTTGTGATTTAACAGTATTTGCAATGAAAACCTTTATTTCTTCTTCGGTTATTTCTGATAATTGCATTTTTGAGAATTTCGTATTATCAAAATACCTTTTTCTGTCTGTGTCGTATTTATTGATTGTATTGTTACTTACCAAATTATCTTGTACAGATCTCCAATGCTTATATGCGGAAATAAAATCTTTTGGCTTTTCAACATCTTTCTTATAAAACTCAATTACAGCTTTTTTAATATCAGCTTCTGTTGATCTACTTATTTGTGTTCTTCCATTATTATCTGCAGGAAGATAAGTATACCACCTATTTCTTGCCCCCTTCCATATTCTGTATTTATGTTTACTTAAAAGCTCATCGTTTTTTTTCATCTCGATTTGCTCTTGTATATGTGATAAATCAATAATACCATTTTTTATGGCATAATTCAATTCTTCTTTGTCCATATAATAATAGGAGGAATTAGGATACCCTTTTAATCTGCGCAGAAATTCCTCTTTCCTCCATGCATTTATTATTTATTCATCAATATCTTCATCGTCTTTGTCTCTTCCAGCTGCAAGGCAAGCTGTGAGGATAAGTCCAACTACTCCACCAACTACGAATGTACCGCCTATAATACAAATAAATGTTCCAATACCAAGTGTAATCATGCAGCTTCATCCTCCATTCTGTGAATCTCTGTATCAAGCAACTCTAAAGCAGTATAAAACTTAGTGTCAATTTCTTCGTAAACACAATCAACAATATTTTTTATAATTTTCCTACGAGTATAATTGAGTTTTTGATCTTCGGTAAAATCGTCTATAGATATATTCATCTTCAACTCATTAGAATCAAGCTCAACACCATTTTTATGCTCTTCAAGTCTTCTTTCAAGATACCATTTTGCTTTTTTCAAATCCTGAAGCTCTTTTTGCTTGTCACCAATATATTTCTTACCGGCTCTGCAGATATATTTAACTACATTACCAAGGCAGTAACCAAGTCCCCAGTCTTCTATAAAATTGATTACCTGATACTTAGTTCCACAATAATGAGACGGATTCTCTACTGCATTATGTCCAGAAACCGGATCGGAATAGGCGTGTGAATCTGATGATTTATCTGCTTGTTTAGCGTCATTTTTTCTTACATATGTTTGAAAATGATATATAAATTTAATACCATCTTCATGATATTCATCATGTACCATCTTAAAGTCATTACTTAAAGAATTAATAGGGAAAAATGTATCTGCAATATTAGGCTCATAGAAATTTATAACAGTGGCATATACCTTGGTACAATACGGAAGAAACATTTCATAAATACTTTGACCACCAATTACGAAATATTCTACTGGCTGGTCTGCATAGAATTTAATCTTTTCTTCTGTTACATCTTTCCAGATATTAACACTTGTTTCCAAATTGGTATATTTATTAGTTTCTTCCATTGATAAACTAAGTGTATTCGAAATGACAATATTAGTACGCCCTGGAAGCGGTTTGTTTCCAATACTATTCCATGTTTTACGCCCCATAATGACCCAATGATCCATAGTTAATTCTTTAAATCTTTTCATATCCTCTGGGATATCATATAGTAGTTTTCCGTTCTTACCGATTCCACCAAAATTATCCATACAAACGATTGCTGATAACATAAATTTTCTCTCCTTAAATACCCAATGGTAGTTTCAATTGTGGCTTCATTGGCTTGTAATTTTCCATAGAAAAATCATCAATTGTCATGTCATAAAAGTTATTTTTTTTCGGATTTAATACCAATTTTGGCATCAAATTTTTATCAATTTCACCATTTTTTAACGCTTCAAATGTGGCTAAATGTCTCTCATTTGCACGATGAATTAGTTCTTTTGCTTGGTCAATTTGGCGCGTATAAATTTGTTCATTCGCTACGAAATGAGTAAATTTTCCAGGCTTATATCCTGTGTGTTTTGCAACCATCATAAGTAGTGCAGCGTACTGTACTTCATTTGTTGATCCTGGACCACTTGCAGGTAATAAATCACCTGATCTTTGGTTTAAAAACATATCTAAATATTCTCCACGTACAGTCCAGATAGTCTCATATGCACATGGTTTTAGTCCGTTTGGTTCATCTTTAAATTCTTCTTCCTGCCACAAATTACAGATATGATAACGTCCATATGGATTGTTCTTGATATCATCTAAAACACGCTTTCTAAACAAGTTATAACGGTGTACTGTATGACCATATCTATACCCATTTGTACCGTCTCCAACATCCCATAAATCCCAAAAATGTACGCCCATTTCGTTCAAAACTTTGAGGTCATTTGACTCTTTTTGAAAGATCCAAAACATCTCTTTGATTGCACTTTTCCATGCAATTGGACGTAAAGTACAGATTGGAAATTCACCTTTTGAGAGGTCATATTGACGCATTTGATGTGTCACAAAATAGGTATGAGCAGGTGTTCCATCCTCATATTTTGGTCTCGGGTTTTCATCTTTAATGCCATTTTGAAGGATATTATAGATGGATTCTACGAGGTATTTATCAGCTTTTGTCATCAGTCCATATTCATATTCCATGTATTATTCCTCAACTTTCCATTTAGAAATATCTTCTTCAAATTTAGAAATTACGTCCCTATTATTAGTATGAATTACAATAAAAATTTCTTTTGGAATTCCAAGAGACAATAATCCCATAATAGATTTTGCATCAATAACATATCTGCCACATACAGCATCAATATCATAGTCGTATTTATCAATAGATTTCACGAGACTATTAGCATCATTCAGTGTGTTCAGTCTGATTTTCATTATTTTCATCTTCTTTCACTTCTTTATTTACCATATCTTCATCTTCTAAAAACAATTTATATCCATAATTATTATTGCAAATGTTATATAATTTAGCATTTGCATCTTCTGAAGCAGGTACACCCTTTTTATGAGTGTACCTTTTACAAATGTTCTGTTTTGGACATGTTTTAGAGTTTTCGTCTAATGCGCAATAATAAAATGTGTCCATTTGTTACTCCTTTTTATCAGTTGATCCGAAACCACCATTGCGTGTTGCTTCTACGTGATCATCTTCTGTAATTCCATACTCTAGGAAGATTCCCTGTGCAATAGCTGTATTGCTTGTTACTGAAAACTCTTTGCCTCCACGATTTACAAGTTTAATAAAAATGTGACCCTCATTATCTGAATTAATAAAATCGCAGTCTATAATACCTAAAGTATTTGACAGAGCAGCCTGATATTTGAATCCAAGACCACTTCTGGGACAGAGCACAAGAACATAATCTGTGTTCATGTGACATTTGATGCCTGTTGGAATTTTGATTACTTCTCCTGGCTTGAGTGTAAATGGAAATGGTGTATGTACGTCATAACCTGCACTGAACTTGGTAGCTCTTGTAGGTAACTCAAGTCCATAATACATACTTTCAATTTCCTGTCTAAGTCTTTTTGATGTATCATCACCTGCAAGACCAAATGTATCTAAATAATCTTTCTCAAACTGCTCATAGCTTACTTTCTCAAATTTTGCTACTCTTTTCATTACCAATCCTCCTCGTCATCATCGTCCAGTTCATCATCGTCCCATGAATTATATTCATCACAGCATTCACAGTCACCATTGCAATTAATTTTTTTATCTGGCTCAATTCCAAACATATATTTAATAATTCTGTCTTCACCAATAGTTTCAATTGCATTGCAAGCTGTGGCTGCATCAGAAAATAATACAGTACCAACTGGTGGTAAGTAAGACTTCGTCTCAATAGTAATTGACATGTCATCTTCATCGAATGCAATCCAGAATGCATTTGACAGATTGTCAATTTCTCCATTATGATCATCTGCGTAATTCTGAAGTTCAATCATAATTTTTCTACGTTCTAATTCAAATTCAGCTTCTTCTCTTGTCTTGTAAATATCTCTAGCGTTATAATGTTTGTTATCAAAAACATCGTTTTCCCATTTGAGAGAAGTTATATTATCAAAAGAATTAATACGATAATAATTTTCACCCCAATTTGGCTTCCAACGCTTATTAACTTCTTTCTTTTTATTTTCTTCTTTATTTGCATCTGCAACTTTCTGTAAATCCTCTTTTACTCTTGAAAGTGCCTGTGTAATAGCTTTGATAACCTCTGGGCTACATCCTGATACATTAATACTATTTGTATTCATATTTTATTTCTCCTCCTCTTTATATAAGTCTTTAATTTGTTCTTCTAAATATTTCAAATATTCATTCCACATATTTTTTGTGTAAATATATTCTTTAGTTTGACGTGCCATCATTAACTTTTTCATATCAGATTTATAATCAAATGGTTTATTTCTACGACCTAGCTTTTTTGCAAGAACATCAGACAAAAATGACTGTGTAAATCTTGAGAAAGTTAATAAATCCTCTTTCTGAATGTCAGCGATTATTTTCTTATATTCATCCATTTTGTCCGTTGGTATTGTAACGTCTGCTTTAGGGAAATTTTTTAGACTATAAGGTGTGATATCTGCACCGAATGATGATGCTTTTAATAGATTTGCAATTGCTTCCATATCGGCAGTTTTAAATTTGAACTCTACTTCACTGTCATAGATATGTGGATCTGAGTATGGAATATTTGTTTCATCTAATTTCTTTATAATGTTCTTTCCACGAATAATGCTTGGGACATAAGCTACGAAAGTACCTCGACCATAATAATAAATCTTATTGCCGAATTGACACTTGATATATAAGTCATCGTAACTTTTATCAACGGTCCCATCTTCTTCTCTTGGTACATCATGACTTTCTGGAGATAGTTCTGGTACAATTCTGTACTTACCTTTAAAATGCTGTGTTAAGTAACTCATAGGTATTCACCTCAATATTCTTCGTAGTAAGTTTCATTGCTTACTTCTATTTTATTTTTTTCTGCAGCATGGATTTTATCTAATGCCTCTTTACG
>CAKOYU010000035.1 GCA_934130975.1 uncultured Clostridia bacterium
AATCAGTTTTAACACTATTCTTTCTGAATTCTTTTCATATATTAATTCTAAAAATCATTTAAAATCCGATAATTTAAGTGATTATACCAAAGAAGAACTTGATTATTTAATAGAAATATTTAATACAATACACGATAAATATACTCTTGGTGTATGTATTAGAAAGGATATACATAATTTATTTCATAATATTTATGGAAGCGGTGGGAATACACAAGAGCAATTGGATATTTTCTCAAAAAATTTTTCAAATCATAAATATGATAATTTAATTGCATAAATAAAATCCATACAAAAAATATAAAGATGTCTTGCGAACATCTTTTAATAAAATTGAAGAACAGAAGTTCGGTTGCTTCAGCCATACTAAGCAACTATAAATTATTAGATCAAGTCAAAGAGACTTCAGAAAACTCTGAGGGAGTTGGCGACACGGAGCTTGAGAAGGTATCTGATTCCGCTGAATTTAAAATAAATCAGTTAAAGAATCAGCTATCTGAACTTGCAGCAACAACTATTAATACAGATATGTTCAAGGGATTGGTAGAAGGTGCCACATCCTTCCTAAACATCGTAACTCAGATCCTGGATAAACTCCCACTGCTCTCAACAGCAATCGGTGGTTTTACAGGACTTAAACTTTCAAAAGCAGGTCTGGGTAAACAGCTTAACACAAACCACAAAGCTAGTTTCAATTCAAAATTTTATCGTAGTTAAGATGCCCATTTGATATGCTGCTGTCATAATCGCGACAGTTTGTATAGAACTTGTTCAAGATGGTGATTCGACACCTATTGACAGACCCTTAGCCTTAGAGCTATAAAGCCGAATATCGGAGGAAGCCGTAATCCACATCACTGTGGTACCTTAGTTCTGAAAATGAATGAAAGGGATATATTGAAGATGGTAGTTCCGACACGTTAGCAAACACATATGTTTAAATTTACAAAAGTGGATGATAAATTCACGAATAAAACGCAATTATAACAGGAAGAAAGAAATAGAGAGCAGAAAGTTGTTACTAACAACTCTCCACTCTCTTTAATGACAAAAGGAGATTACAAAATTATGAACTAAACTATTTATTATTTTGGGTGTCATCCTTATAGAATTCTCCAGACATGTCAAATCCTTTCAGAAATCCAAAATGGATGTGAAAGTTTTTCATGTTCTTAGATGGTATTCTGCGGATTAACGACCATAGGATTAATAATCCTACAAGAGTTAAAACGAATAGAAATATATCTTCCATATCTCACCTCCTTCCTGTACGAAAGTATCAAGAAAGAGATTTGATATTGGGAGAATCCCATAGAAATGAATATAATATTTAGAGTACTTCATTTAGATAATCTCATTTCTGGTACAAATTGCGTACCAATAATTCAGTACTACATGACGACTGTCAGATATACTGTCGTGCAACGGATCACAATGTAGACCTGTGACCACAAGTATATCTGACTTCGATTGTAGTATAATTGTCCATTTTTGTAAATCCAGAACATATGTGTTTTCATGTAAAAGTGTAGTTTTACAGTTAACGTGCGAGAGGCTGACAAGGCGTATTATGTGTGGCGTTACAACGCATAGTACAATATACAGTCCAACCAGGGAAAGCCTGGGTAGCATGATGGATCGAATAGTATGGATAGAACCGTGAGGAACTACTCTCATACTACCTGAAATGCGCTAATTGCACAAATTCACCACGGCTTGCAAACGTGGTATTGAACATAAGTTCAGACTTTAGTATTTTGGTTTATTATGGTATAATATTTCAAAATGTTTTTGGAGGGGCTTATGTATACACAAAGAAAAAGAAAAATGTATAAAAAAAGAACTAATAAATTATACATGCAGAAAACATTTCAAGATATGGGTTTTGTTCAAGGAAAAGCTTCGAGTCATATGGTATATCACAAGGGTACACGAGTATTCAATTCAAAAGCATTAACAGTTGTAGCAAAATGCAATTTGAATACTAATAGCTCAACAAAACTTATTTATGAAAATGTCCCTGTTATCAACAACGGAGATGCCCCACCGGTTATTATTCCAATAAATAAATAATTTCTGAAAAGGAAGGATGATTGTTATTACTTGGGTTACAGATTTAATTGACCAATTGCCATTATTAATTGAAAATATAATGTATGGTTTTATTTTTATATTTACATATAGATGGATATCACATAAAGATTATTTAACTGCAAAGTATACTTTGATCCAGAGTATAATTGCAAACTATTTACTTGTTAATTTTTATATACATTTATCAAAATTTAGATATTTAGGTTTTATAAATAATAATACTTTAATATCATATATTATTATGTCTTTCTTATTTGGTCTAATTTGTGGACGAATAATATACTCTGAATCTTATAATGAAATTCTTAGAGATTTACATTTAGGTAGAGATACCAGAGATAATATATGGCAGACCGTAATAAAAAATGGTACATGGCTTAGAGTATTTACAAACGATCCTGACATTACTTATCTCGGATGCGTTGACAATCATGAAGATAAAACAAGTGATCCTAAAATTGTTTTAAAACATTACCAAATTGTAAATTTAAAAGGTGATGTTATTGCAGATCATTCACAAAATGATAATGAGTGTGTTGTCATTTCAGCAAAGTCATTTGACCGTATAGAAGTAATTTATACCAGTAGTGCAAAGGTTTGTTTATATCTTAGAATCAAAAAGTGGATAATAGGTTAAATAATAGACCAGGAGTACTAATACTCTCCTGGTCTATCATTATTTAATTTTCAGCCTTCATCCTGTACCCACAATTATTGCACACCAGTTCTACTTTGTTTGTGGCGAAGCCCATAAGCAGTCCATATTTCTTTCTAACTGGTGTAAAGTTGGTGCCGTTACATTTTGGACAGTGGTGAGTGTTCTGTTTTCTCTCCTCCACTTGTTTAACGGTTTCGCGTTGAACCTTTGCTTGGTTATCCCTATCACTGAACTGCTGACGTATATTTTCCATCTTGGATTCAAATTCAATAATGTCC
>CAKOYU010000036.1 GCA_934130975.1 uncultured Clostridia bacterium
ATATTCCATCTTTATCTGTAAAGGCATTAATAATCGTATTAAGATCATTACCTTTAAATTCTCTACATACTATTATTAAATAATTATCATAATTTCCATATGATAACATAATTTTTACCTTTGATATAAAGTCTGATACTCCATTATAACCACCGTTTGCACCCATCCAAATTACAGCTACGCCATTTCTATACTTTGACATTGCAAATGTTATTATTTCAGTGTTAGAAGGAACTTGCATAGAAGTTCCTTCCTCTAGTCTAGTAAAATAGTAATTTTTATCTGAGTCATTACTGCTTGAACCTCTGTGCAATATTCCTTCAATACCATATATATTACATGGATTAATTCCTGCCTCATTTGGACAAAGTGGTCTGGCAACATTTCCTGATTTTGTGGATATACCATCTGTGATATTTCCGACAATAACAGGAGTGCATTCTTTTGGAATTACAAAGTCACCAACTAACATTGGGTCTGCCCCCTGTCTTGCCATAATTGTTATCACATTTTCACCTTGACATCCAAGATTAATATATGAAAACTTTGTAAGTTCGCTGGTATATGGATATAAATTAAAACTTGTAAATGTTTCATCTACTAGCTTTATATTTGATCCTTCGCCTTGTGTTAATGAATCTCCCCAACAATATACATTAAATTGATTAGTCTTATAATAGTTAAGTAAAGATCTAATAGTTTATTATAATTTATCTATATCATATTTATTATTAAGATTATTAAGTTTATCATCAATAATTTCCATGTTATGATTTAAGCTATTAGAATTTCCTGTAATATCAAAAGTGTCAGTGAGATCGTATAAACTAAGATTTATGTTTTTAGTTTTTTTCATTTATTTCACCATACCTATTCTATTAGTGCTACCTTTTTCTGCTCCAATTCAGCAACGGTAGTTAACTGAATTGTCGACACTTGCTCAGTGTCCGGTAGTTATTCAGCAAATAGCCCTTTGATAGACTCAGATGGAATAGCTTCATAACCTTCTCCAACAAGTCCCTGGAGAGCTGTAATATCTGCTGTATTTTTTGCAATTTTTGGCTTTTCTGTAGCCATATCTGTCTGAAGTGCATCAATATCAGATTCTGCAGTATCCATTCTACCTTTTACAGCAGTAATATCTTCTGCATTTTTTGTATCGGCTGCCTCAAGAGTAGGAATTTTTTTCTCGATGGCATCTACTCTACCAACACAGGCTTTCAGAGCATCAGCTGTTGCATACTGAGAAAGGTCAGAATCAGAAAGAGCTTTAGATACGTACTCAGCAATGTAAGCTACAATATTTGTAGAAGTTGCACCCTCTGGTAATGTTCCAATCAGAGTCTTCAGATTTGCAATGTCATCTTTATTTGTCTTGATACCGCTATTCATTGTTGCAGCATCAGATGTATGAGTTGTGATCCAATCAGAAATCTCTTTCAGAGTATCGTATGCTTCTGGAGCGTCAGCTACGATTTTTGCTACAGCATCAGCTACAGCTTTCTTTACAGAACCATCACCTGTTCCATTCAGAGTATCAATAGCTCCTTTGTTTGCAGCAATGTCTGCTTTAATCTGAGTATCGTTATATGCACCAGCAGTAACAACTTCTTTGATGTAGTCAACTACGTTCTTAGCTGTTGCATCTGCTGGAATGGTACCAACTACACCTAATACTTCTGCTTTTGCGGTATCTGCAGCACCAGCAGCATCAAAATCTGTAACAGACTTTCCGGAATCTACCAGGTTACCATCTTTGTCAAGACCTGCAATGTGTCCTGCAACAGCATTTTTAACCTTATCTGCTTTTGTCAGTGGCTGTGGAAGATTCAGTGTAAATACGGCATCTTCAATTGTTACTGGTGCAGCTTTAGTATAAAAGTAAATTGTGTATCCATCCTCAGACTGGGATACAGTTTTAATGGAGTTTGCTACAGCATCGGAAATCTTTTTATCGATCTGTACGTTGTGAAGGTTTAAGAACTCCTGAAGATTGTTAATTGTCATAAACTGTAATTTAGCCATAATATTTGTTCCTCCTTGGAAAAATTAATTATTGAATATATTTGCAATATCGGTAGACTCAAGCCCACCGAGTTTTTTATCTAAAGCTTCGTCTATTTTTTTATCAACAAGATCGCCTACAGTTACATCAAGCTGTTCTTGAATAAATTGTTTTGCAGAATCCGCAGACATAAAATTCTGATCATTAACCCATTTTTCAGTTACATACTTGTCGGTTACATAATCACCATCTTGTTGGATAAAATAGAGAAGTATAGAATTGCCTTGAAATTGTGTAATAGATGTGCTATGCGTATCTTCATCGTGAGAGACTAAGAAAAATACCTCATTGGCAGAAGAGTGAACGGTAGTGTTATTACCGCCAATAATAAATTGACCCTTGATTTTGTAAATTCCATCATCAAGGGTCGAAATTGTAATCGGAACAGTTAATGAACCGATTAAATATTCAATTGGTTTATCCGTAAGCTTTTTATAAGATAAGCTGTTAATGTAATCGACAACAGTTTGTTTATCTTCGAGATTTCCAATAATGTTATCTAGTATAGTAGATAAATCCGAAGTTTTTACATAGTTGTCAAGCCCAATCTGTTTCTTTACTTCTTCAACAATATGTGATTGGTCTTCATCAGTCATTGACATATCGAAAGAGAAGAGAAGTTTCTTACCATTAAAGAATTGTAAGTTTGAACCGGAGAATTTTACATCTGTGATCTGTTTATCACCTTTTATATATTTAATCTCATTATTCTCTGACATCCATGCGATTACATTTCCATCATCTATATAGCAAAGCCCTGGATATTTTAAAATACCTCGCTGAATTGCTTTTTCAGCAATTGCTTTTGTTGAGGCAGTAAAAAATACTGGTAATTTTGCCATGTTAATCTACCT
>CAKOYU010000037.1 GCA_934130975.1 uncultured Clostridia bacterium
TTTTGATATGCCTTTCTATATTCAAGTAAAGCAGGAATCTTTTCTAAATTTTGTTTATATGTTTGTTTTGCACCTTTTTCTCTACAACTCTTTCCATCTTCATTTGGCAAATCACAATATATTTCATCCTGTCTAATTTTCGGAATAAAATATCTATTGCAATACTGACATTGTTTTATTGGTAGACTAGAATTTTTTACAAATTGTTCTAATACAACAAAAACAATATTACTCAATTTTTCACTTGTATAAACATTAGTCATTGGTATAAAAGAATCGTCTTGATCCAGTTCTTCTGTTAGTTTATTTAATGGTTGATTACCATATTTTAAATATTTATCCGAATATGTATCTAAAATAACTTCTATATCACTTGAATATGAATATACATCATTATGATGTGTTACTAAAGATGCAATAAATTTTGAACTTGGTTTGCTATTTTTTAGTTCTTCATTTCCATTTAAATTATATACAAAATCTACACATTTTCTAAAATTATATTGCATATCTGATACATATCCATAACTATCTTCATATACTCTTTTCATTATTTTTGTTAATTCTTCTTCAGACTTATATGTATTTATTAATTCCTTATCTGGTACATATTCTCTTAATAATTCAAATCCATACAAATAGAAAAATGTATTATATGCTTTATCAAAGTTTGAAAAGTCTGCATTTAATAAATTTATCAAAAGTCTTCCAAATTGCTCAGCAAAAGGATAAAGAATAGTTGCAGGATGTTTTGGAGCAGAATTTTTTTTGCTTGGCTTTTTTTTATAAAAGTCTTTTTCTTGTATAATTACCCTTTTATAATTAGATAAATCATCATTAAAATCGTTTTTATACATATATAATGGTGTTGAATAATACTCCTCCTTAGAGTTTATATCAAACCATATATAAAATCCTTCATTAAAAGAATATTGAGGTAATTTTCGCATCTTTTTAATCCCCCTAAAAATAAAATGTGAAATATTTCAAAAAAATTTTATAAATATGTCGACAAATATAAAATATGATTATATAATCAATTTACAATTTTAAATAGTTTTGACAAATTTCTCACAATATAGTTATACTATATTAAGTAAGTATTGTCAAGGAAAGGAGGTAAAAATATGCAGAAATTAGAAGAAATCAACATTAAACTATACTCAACAGATGATGTATGCAAATTATTGCATATTGGAAAACAAAAGTGTTTGCAATTATTTCATCAAGAAGATTTTCCAAGTATAAAAATAGGCAGAAAGTTTTGGATAAAAGCTGATTGCTTAAATGAATTTTTAAGTCATAAAAGAATTATGGTAGAATAAAAAAGAAAGAAGACTTAATCTAGCACATTAAATCTTCTAGTAAACAGGAAATACCCTGTTCGATATATTTGTAAAATAATTATACTACCAATTTAAAAATTGAGCAAGGTATTTCCTCAAAAAATTTAAGAAATGGAGGAAATATTATGAGTAATAAAGGTTATACAGTCGGAACATATATAATAAAAACAGAAAAAAAGAACTCTGAATTATCTATGTGTCCTATATGTAAGAAATGCAAAGATAGATCTGTTTGTCAAAATAGAAAAAACAAAAAATCAATGAATAATTGTGATAAATGTAGAAAATGTAAAAATGCTGATAAATGCGATAAGTTCTATATTAATGAACAACATAAAGCAACTTTAACAATAGGAAAAGATATAGAAACAGGGGAAGTAATTAGAAAGACATTTACTGCTAAAACACAAGAAGAAGCATTAGATAAAATGTATAAATACAAATTAGAAATGAAAAGGTCTGGTTGTTCTATTGAATTGAAAAGAACAGAAAAAACAATAGCAATTTTAGCAAAAGAAATTGAAGATTCAAAATATAGAATGGGAAAAACGAAAGCAAATGCTTACAATACTAATATGTCAACATTAGAAAGAATTAAAAAGCATAAATTTGCTAATATTCCAATAGAAAAAGTAACTAAAAAACAAATTGAAGACTTTTTACAGGAAGAAAGAGTAAAGTCAAATTCCACTATAAAAAAAGATTATAGAATGCTTAAATATGTTTATGAATATGCAAATTATAAATTATATTTAGTAAAAAATTTATTTGAAGGCATTGATCGTATTGAAAAGCCAAAAAGTTTAAAAGAAGATAAAGATGTAGTTGCTTTAACAATAACAGAACAAAATCAGTTAGAAGACTATTTAGAAAGTCATTCATCAAATTATAAAAACATTATTCTTTTGTGTTTATATACAGGAATGAGAATCGGCGAAGTACTAGCATTAAATTACAATGAAGATATTGATTTAGATAATAAAATGATTAAAGTTACAAAGACTTTAACAAAAGATAGAAATAAAAATACTATTATTGGTCCAACTAAAACTAAAAGTGGAAAAAGAAATATAGAAATAAATGAACTTACAGAAGATATTATAATAGATTCATTAAATAACAAAATAGAAAACAAAAATAAAGTTCTATTTTGCCAAGCAAATAAAAAATTATATGTAGATAATACAATAAATTCGGCATTTAAGCGAATATGCCAAAATGCAGGAATAACAAAATCAGTAAGTACCCATATGTTAAGACATACTTTTGCAACTCGATGTATTGAGGCAGGAGTAGACTTGCCAGTATTGCAAAAAATAATGGGACATGCCAATATTGAAACTACAATAAATACTTATGGCGATATTTACAATTATTATAAACAAAAAGAAACTCAAAAAGTAATAGATTATTTAAAGAGAGAAAGAGCATAAAAGAACATTTAAAATTAAACAT
>CAKOYU010000038.1 GCA_934130975.1 uncultured Clostridia bacterium
GTACCACGCAGCTTTATTTACTATTTTTTTACGTTTTCCGGTAGACAGGTTTAACTGGTAAAATACCTCGTCAACATCTTGATAATACTCCTTATATCGTGAGTAATAAATACAATTTCCAATCTTTGCCGTAAGTCCTGATGCATCTTTTGCAACATTGATATAACTGTAACGAGTAGACATTTCGGTAAGCGGTGATTTCTGTTTCTTTTTCTTATCATAAGACATAATCGCCCGGTCTAACCGATACACAACTTTTTTATCGGTTGCATATAAAAACTCCCGCCATGAATTTACACTGAATAATTTCTTTTTCTTCTTTACCTTTAATTTTCCGGTCTTTTTATCCAATGGGACCTGCCACACATGCCCACTTGACGAATATCCCTGATTTGTGTCGCAATAATAAATATAACTTTTTGTTTTATAGATTTCTCCCATCGAATACTCATTTTTAACCAATTTGTACGTTTTCTTTTTCTTTCCATCCTTTCCGTAAAGTACGATTCCATTCTTGTAATCACTACAGTAAACATACTTTTTGCCGGTGTACGGATTCGCTGTCTTTGCTTTTGAAACCGCCGCCTGCGGTAAAATCGTAGAAAGTACAAAAACCATGCAAACCCCTATTTTGCTGATTTTTTTTACCATATACATCATCCTCCTTCTCGGGTTGTTTCTATAAACAATACGATTAAAAGTGGTAAAATGTTGCAGCTTTAAAAATCTTTTTTCCCTTTTTTTCTCCCTGATGTGGTACAATGGAAAAAGACAATTTCCGGCGTCCGCCGGTTAAGGGAGGTACATATGAACAAAAAAGAAATCGCAGAAATCAAAAAACGATTTACAAAAACAAAATGCAGCTTTACACGGCTCTGCGGATGTTACGTGGATGCTGACAAGCAAAAACGCATGACTTTAAAGGAAGCGTTTTTAGGACTTCCGGAAGAAGAAATGTTCAAATACATTGACATTTTCCGCAAAACACTTTCCGGCTCCATCGGAAAAACACTTCTGAATATGGAGTTTCCAACCGAACAGGAAACAAAAGAAGATGGCACGCAGGTATTTTTAATGAAACTGTTACAAAGCAAACTGACCGATGATGAATTGCTGGATGCCTTTTATGACAAAGTAATTGAAAATTACGGTTATCCGGAAAATTATTTTATTATTTTGGTTCATGACGCTTATGATATTCCGAAAATCACGACAGACGGCATTGAAAATTTTGATGCATCAGAATACGTGTATGACTACATTCTTTGCAGCATCTGTCCGGTTAAGCTGACAAAACCGGGACTTTGCTACAATGCAGAGACCAACCACATTCAGGACCGGATTCGCGACTGGCTCGTACAGCCGCCGGAACTTGGCTTTTTGTTCCCGGCATTTAATGACCGCAACATGGATATTCACAGCCTTTTGTATTATTCCAAAAATGCGGATGAGGTGGATGAGGTGATTACCGACAAACTCCTCGGCTGCCGTATGCCGCTCCCTGCAAAAAGCCAAAAAGAAACATTCAACGCAATTGTAGAGGAATCGCTGGGATTAGAATGTGATTATGAGGTGGTTAAATCCATTCATGAAAATCTGAATCAGATGGTAGCAGAAAACAAAGAAAATCCAGAGC